>JBDUAS010000134.1:0-18241 GCA_040004535.1 Deltaproteobacteria bacterium | reverse complement strand
CGATCGATCAGCACGGCAACGTCGTCGGGCTCGCGACGTTCGGCAACGAGGGCGATGTCCAGGGCTTCAACTTCCTGGTCGCGTCGAGCACGCTGATGGAGCTCGTCAAGAAGGCGAAGATCGAACCGAAGCAGAGCGACACGAACAAGGCCTGGAACTCGGGCCTCGAGCACTACTGGGCCGACGAGTACAGCGACGCGATCCACGACTTCGAAGAGGTCCAGGTCCTGTTCCCGACCCACTCGGAGGCCGCGGGGTTCATCCGCAGCGCGGGCCAGGCGAAGAAGGACGGCAAAGAAAAGAAGAAGGAGTCGAACACCGGGCTGATCGTCGGGCTCGTGATCGGCGGCGTCGTGCTGCTCGGCGGCGCGTTCGTGATCATGAAGCGGGGCAAGCGCCCGCCTGGCTATCAGGCCAACGTCCATGCGAATGCGCTGATGGGTGGGCCACCGATGCATCCCGGCATGTCGCCGCCGCACGGCTTTCCGCCGGGCCAGCCTCAAGGGTTCGCGCCGCCGCAACAACAAGGCTTCGCGCCGCAGCAGCCGCCGCAGATGTACGGCCGCGCGCAGTCGGGCGGCAGCGGCAACTTCCAGCCGGTCTCGAAGACCGTCGCGGTTCCGGGGCCGGCGCAGGTCCCGCCTGGCGGCATCGCGCCGACCGCGTTCGGCTCGCTCAGCATCGGCAGCCTGACGTGCGTCCGTGGGCCGTTGCAAGGCCAGCGGTTCGCGCTGACCGCGACCGGCGTGATCGTCGGCCGCCAACCGGGCGTCGCGCACGTGCTCGTCAACGATCACCGCGCCTCGGGCAAGCACGTGTGGATCGGTATCGACCAAGGCAAGCTCGTCGCGATCGATCAGGGCACGACGAACGGGACGTACTTGAATGACATCGGGCGCGGCCGGATCACGCGCGCCGAACTGCGCGACGGCGACGTGGTGATCGTGAGCGAGCCCGATTGCTGCGCGCTTCAGGTCAAGCTTGGCTGAGTGGATCGGCCGCACGCTCGACGGGCGCTACGCCGTCGAGTCGATCCTCGGGCAAGGTGGGATGGGCGTCGTGTTGCGCGCGCACCACAAGTTCACCGGTGCTCAGGTCGCGGTGAAGATGCTGCACCGCGAGCTCCATCTCGATCCGCAGCTCGAGACCCGGTTCCTCGCCGAGGCGCGTGCATCGAATCAGATCGGCCATCCGGCGATCGTCCAAGTGCTCGACGCAGGCCGCACGCCCGAGGGCGAGCTGTACCTCGTGATGGAGCTGCTCGTCGGCCAGTCGATGCGCGAGGCGTTGCGCCGGCGGTTGCCGCCGATCGAGGTCCGCCGGATCGCGCGCGAGCTGCTCGATCCGCTCGCGGCGGCGCATTCGCGCGGGTTCGTCCATCGCGATCTGAAGCCGGAGAACGTGTTCCTCGCGGCGCCGAATGCGAGCGTGAAGCTGCTCGATTTCGGAATCGCGAAGGGCGTGAAGAGCGCGACGATGGCGCCGATGACCCAAGCCGGCGTGTTGCTCGGCACGCTCGCGTACATGGCGCCGGAGCAGCTGCAAGATGCGAGCACGGTCGATCCGCGCGCAGATCTATGGGCCGTCGGAGTGATGATCTACGAGATGCTCGCCGGCCGGTTGCCATATCCGGCGACGACGATCGAGGACATGTTCGTGATGCTCGCTCGCAACGAGCCGGATCCGATCTCGAAATGGATGCCGACGGTGGCGCCGGCGATCGAGCAGTTCTTCACCCGCGCGCTCGCACGCGATCCGAATGCGCGGTTTGGATCCGCGGCCGAGATGGCGGCCGCGGTCCTGCAGCTGCCGCTCGATCCATACACGGCGGGGCCACTCGCACCGGCGCCGCAGCCACCTCCTCATGCGATGGGCGGCGTCACGATGGCGACCGGCTTCGCGCAAACGCCGCGGCCGCAGATCCCACAAACGCCTCAGCCGATGTCGACGCCTGTCCCCGGTCAACCGGTGCAGACCGGACCCCACCCGTACGTCCAACGCGATCCGACCGGACCGCATCCGCGCGCGCCGGGGCGCGGTCGGAGTGTCGCGATCGTCGCCTGCGTCGCCGCGGTCGTCGCGGCCGCACTCGCGGTGTTGATCGCGACGCAGAAGCATCGCCCGCAGCAAGTCGCGCAGGCACCCGTGGCGGATGCCGCGATCGCGCAGGCACCCGTGGCCGCGCCGATCGATGCCGCGACCCTTGTCGACGCGGAGGTCGTGAAGACCGTGAAGCACTCGGCCACGCCGCGCGACGCCGGCATCGCTGCCCGCGATAGCGGCGTCACCCACGACAGCGGTGTCGCTCCGCTCGATCCGTACGCGAACGATTGCGCCGCGAAGTGCTCGTTCCTCGGGACGTGCGGGCTGCGCTCGCAGAACTGCCTCGCCGAGTGCGCGAAGACGAACGGCTATGGCGGCTGCGTCGCGCGCGCGAACGGCGATTGCGACAAGTTCGCAGCGTGCTTCCTCGCGCCCGGCTGCGGCCCGGTCGGTCGCGGCGCCGCGAGCTGCAGCGACACGCTCGATTGCCAGCTCCATTGCACCGCGAACGACAAGATGTGCGCGTGCCGCTGCGCGGCCTCCGCTGCACCTGCGAACCTCGCGGAGTGGCTCGCCTACAACACGTGCATCACGGGCTGTGCCGGTGACAAGGCCTGCGCGAGCCGCCAGTGCACGAGCGCCTATAACCGGTGTAAGGCACGCTGAGAGTCATGACGCGACATCCGAACCTCCGAGCGACCGTCGGCGCGACCATCACGATCGAGGGCATCGCCGTCAACGCCGCGGCAGGTGCCGTCGTGATGACCGACGAGGGGCCGATCTATATCGACGGCCTCGCCGCATGGGACGACGCGACGCGCGGCATCGAGATCCGGTATCGCGGTGTCTTGCGCGTACGCGACGGCGGCGACCAGATCACGGTGCTCGGCGAGCCGACGCACGGCATCACGAGCGAGCACTACGTGATCGAGTCCGGATCGAGAGTAGACTAGCCACGATGGTCGCCGAGCCCGGCCCGCAGCCGTATCCCGATGTCGCGACCCATGTCCGCGACGAGCTACGGCGCGCCTGGTTGCGCGTCGAGTATCAGATCCGGCTCGGCTGGACGAAGGCGCCGCGCTCGCCCGAGGCCGATCACGTCGTCGGTCCGGAGGATATGGGCGCGTTGTTCGCGGCCGCGCGTGGCGAACCGATCGCGAACGACGAGAGCGGCGCACCGCAGGTGCTCGAGCAGTGGCTCGAGGCGCACCGCCGGATCGAGGCGCGGATCCGCGCGACGATCGACGCGAAGATCGCATCGCCGCTGGTCGAGCTGATCCGGACGTTCGAGCTGTCGCCGCGGCAATGGGCATCGCTGATGTTCGCGCTGCTGCCCGAGGTCGATCCGAACCTCGTCCAGGCGTATCGCTACATCGCGCGCGACGCGACATGCCGCGGGCTCGATGGCCGGTTGCTCGCGCAGCTCGTCTACGACACACCGCAATCGCGGTCGTTGATGGCGCGCGATCTGTCGCCGAGCTCGCCGTTGATCCGCTATCGCCTGCTCGATACGAGTGGCGCGCCTCAGGACTCGCTGATGTTCAAGAAGCTGCGTGCGCTGCCGCGGCTGGTCTACTTGCTCGACGGCAACCGCCTCGAGCTCGACCCCGAGCTCGCCGAGCTCGCGGAGCTGCGTACCGACGCGACGGCGATCGCCAATGCGCAGTTCCCGCCGATCACGATCGAGCGCGCCGCCGCGGCGCTGCACTCGAGCGAGGTCGTGCTCGCGATCCAGGGCCAGCGCGGCCTCGGCAAGAAGCTGCTCGCGCAGGTCGCGGCCGCGCACTGGCACCGGTTCGCGCTCGTGATCGATGCGAAGCGACTGTCGCAACAACCCGCGGCCGTGCAACAGGCGGCCGTGCGCGCGCTGGTCCGCGAGGCACTCCTGTTGAACGCGATCCCCGTGTTCGCCGATGTCGACGACGCCCACGTGATCGACGACGACCGCGACAGCATGCCGGCGTTCTTCGCGCCGTTCCTCGCCGAGTGGGCCGGTCCCGTCGCGATCACGATCAACCGCGAGCGCATGCCGCGCCTGCATCACCGGCCGCTCGTCCACCTCACGCTCGACGTCCCGGCGCTGCAAGTCCGCACCCAGCTATGGCACCAGGTGATGCCGGCGCTGTCGGATGCCGATGCCGAAGGCCTCGCCGGTCGGTTCGCGATTCCCGGCGGCGTGATCGTCGCGGCCGCACACGCCGCGGAGGCCGGCCGCCTGCCGACCGCGCCACCGCCGGTGTCGACCGACCTCGACTACGCGGTCGCCGCGCAGCTTCACCAGCGGATCTCGCGGCTCGGCAAGAAGCTGCCGACGCCGTACGATCTCGACGACCTGATCGTCGACGACGACACGCGCGCCGCATTGATCGAGATCGCGGCTGCCGCGAAGGAGCGTCGCAAGATCCGCGATCAGTTCAAGCTGCGCGGTGCGGCCGGCATCTCGGTGCTGTTCAGCGGTCACCCCGGCGTCGGCAAGTCGATGTCGGGCACCGTGCTCGCGAAGCGGCTCGGTCTCGAGATCTACGAGATCGATCTGTCGCAGGTCGTGTCGAAGTGGCTCGGCGAGACCGAGAAGAACCTGTCCGACGTGTTCGACGCCGCCGAGCCCGGCCACGTCGTGCTGCTGTTCAACGAGGCCGACTCGCTGTTCGGCAAGCGCACGAGTGACGTCAAGTCGAGCAACGATCGCTACGCGAACCTCGAGACCAACTATCTGTTGCAGCGGCTCGAGCGGTTCAACGGCCTCACGATCCTGACGACGAACCTGACCGGCGCGATCGATCAGGCGTTCAAGCGCCGGTTCAGCTACGACGTGTACTTCACGTTCCCATCGCCCGACATGCGCGCCGAGCTGTGGCGGCGCACGCTGCCCAAAGAGCGCTGCGCCGACGACATCGACTTCGACCAGCTCGCGGACAAGTTCGAGCTCACGGGCGGTTTCATCAAGGTCGCGTGCGAGCGCGCCGCGTACGTCGCGGGGGCAAACGGCACGAACATCGATGCCGCCATGCTCCAGCAGACGGTCGAGCGGATGTACCGCGAGCGCGGCAAGCTCTCGACCGTCGGCCCGCTGGAATAGCTTTCCTCGGCGTCCCGCCTCACCTATCGCGGCTACGCGTCGTCGCGCGTGAAGATCACGACGCGTTGATCGGGCAGCATTTCGAGCGAGTCGACGAAGTGAAAGCCGAGCTCGGCGAGCTCCTTCTCGATCTGGACGAGCGTCATCTTGTGCTCCGGCTTGATCGCGACGGCCGGATCCTCACCGCGATACTCGACGAGGACGAGCCGGCCGGAAGGCTTCAGCGCGCGGCGGATCGTCTTCATCACACCGGATGGATCGGAGAGCTCGTGATAGACGTCGACGAGCAGCACGACGTCGCAGCAGGCCGGCGGCAGGCCCGAGTCGTGATCGGTCGCGGGGTGCAACGTGACGTTCGTCAGGTGTTCTTTGTAGAGCCGCGCATCGAGCATGCGCAGCATCTCCGGCTGCAAGTCCGATGCGTGGACGGTCTTGACCCGCTTCGCGAGCCGTACCGTGAAGTAGCCGGTGCCAGCGCCGACATCCGCGGCGGTGCTGTCGGGCGCGAGCTTCAACGCGTCGAGCACGCGATCGGGTTGCTCGCGGTCGGCGCGATCCGGACGATCGAGCCAATCGGCGCCGAGATAGCTCATCGTCTGCGCGATCGGCCGGCCTTCGTAGGTCCCCGAGCCCGTCGCAGCGGAGCCCGGCGCAGGCTGCGGTTGCGGCGCGCTCGAGCTACACGCCGCGACCAGCAGTGCGAACGTTAGAGCTCGCGCGCGCATGCCGTGTCGGCGACGGTCTCGATCGCGATCGCAGTGATCGCCGTGCAGTAGTCGAGGTCGATGTTCGCCATCGTGTCGTGGGTGTCATGATAGCCCTTTCGACTGATGTCGTAGTTCTCCATGAACAACACGACCGGGATGCCGAGGTCCGAGAAGATCTGACCGTCGGTGTTGAACAGCGCCGAGCGCGGCTCCCACTCGACCCGGACCTCGCCGTGCAGCGCGAGGTGCGCGAACGGCGGCGGCGGCGGATGCTCGTGGTCCTTCGGATCATCCGGCATTCGCTCCGCGCGATGCAGACCCTTGCGACCGCGATTCCACTGCGCCGCGAGCGCGTTCCACGCGAGGTTCGCGTTCAGCGCGCGCCGGCCGAGCTTCGCCGAGCCGGTGCCCTCGCCAGGCGCGATCTGGAACACGTCGCGGTCGCGCTCCGTGTTGTGACCGACCATGTCGAGCACGAACGCGCCGACGACATCGACGTTCGCGACGTCACGCCTGCTGCCGTCCTCGGCGGTGAACGCGAGGCGACGCTCGACGAGCGCCTGGCACAACGCGCGCGCGCCCATGCAATCGGCCGGATATTCCTCGCCGGTCAGGTGGATCAACCAGACGTCGCGCTCGAGCTTGCCAGCCTTCGCGAGAGGCAGCAGGCGCTCGGCCGCGATCAACAGCGCGGTCGTCGCCGAGTGGTTGTCGTCGGCACCGGCAGCCGGTGCGCGCAACAAGTCACCGCCGCTCTCTGCGTAATAGACGTCCTCCATGTACGCGGTGTCGTAGTGGTCCCCCATCACGACCGCCTGATCGCGCCGCTTGCCGGGAATCATCATCACGATGTTGCGCTCGGCCGGCTTGGTGAGGTTCGCGGCCCAGCCCTCCATCCACGGGAACGCGAAGTCGGTCTCCCACCGGAACACGTGATCGACGACCTCGGCCTTGCCCTCCATGCCGGCGGCCTCGATCAGCTCGCGATAGCGCGCGTGTAAGTGATCGCCGAGCGCGCTCAGATCATTGCGATCGTGAACATGCACACCCGCGGCCTTCGCTGCTTTACCGCCGGTCTTGCCGCGGTTGACGGTGACGCCGTCGCCGTTGCTCTTCTGGATGAACTCGCCATGTGCGAGGTGCGCGATCGTCGACCAGATCTGTTCTTCGAGCGCGCGCGTGCCCATCTCGGCCATCACGTGGGTAGCGAGCGGCGGAGCGTCCTCCTTCGCGATGCACTTGCGCAGCGCTGCGACGAGCTTCTCGCCCGCGGCACGATCCGACGCGTGCTTCGAGAGCTCGTCGAGCCAGCCATCGAGCGTCCGCGATTTCGGGATGTGAAGCAACGACCGCGCGTGTGCCGGCGCGATCGGGCCGCCGAGCAGCTCCTTCGCCTCGAGCAGCTTGCGTACGTTCTGGCAGGTCGTGTGGCGCACGTGGCCGGGATCGCGCTCGAACAACCGCGCGGCTGCGACGTGCTCGGGCCGCTGCAGAGAGTGCGGCGACAACACGAGCGGCTGTGCGCCGGCGAGCTCCGCGGTGACGTAACCGGGCAGCACGTCGCGCAACCTGCCGCGACCCGACGCGGCGACGACCGGCACGTGCCAGAACAGCTCGCGCACGCCCGCGCGCATCGGCGGGTAGTACATGCGATAGCCGAACCGTCCGCCCGCGTCGACGAGTGCGGCGGCGTGAAGGATCTGGTGCTGCGATGCGCGCGGGCCGTCGAGCACCAGGTCGTAGTGCTCGTCCCACACTTGCGAGTTGCGCGCGAGTGGCTTGTTGTACAGGTCGATCGCGACCGGATCCGTCGCGAACAGCGCGGTCGAGACCTTGTCGGTAAACGCAGCGTCGCCATGAATGTCGGCGTCGCGAGCGACCCGCTGCCAGCGGTGCGTGCGCACCACGTGGTTGACGATCTTGTGGCCGTGATCGTGCGAGTGCGGCTCTTGCTCGTCGAGCCAGCCCGATTGCGGGATCCGGATCGCGCAGCTCGCCTCGATCCGCGGGAACAAGTGGAGCAGCGGAATCTGCATCGCGTGCGGCATCTGGCGCGCGAGCTTGCGGTAACGCGGATGCTCGAAGAACACGAGGCTCGCCGGCGACGGCACGATCGCGAGCGCTCCGGCGAGGTATGCCTTGCGGATCGGCGCCGGCAGATGACCGAATGGCTCGAACGTGACGAGCGCGTGCAGCTTCGCGATGTCGTTCTCGCCGAGCAGGCGCTCGCGCAGGGGCGCCTCGAGCTCGCCCGCCGCGGCATAGATCCGCCACTCGCCCTTGATCCCCGCGTGCTCGAGGATGCGCGCGAGTGTCGCTTCGTCGAGGCCGCGCCACACCGGTCGCGCCGGACCGTCGTGGCTCGCACCGAACAGCGTCCACCGATCGTTACCCTTGTCGTCCTGCGATCGCGACAGTGCGAGCGGCACGATCACGACGAGCGGATCGTGCGCGAGCTTGCCCTTCTGCGCCGCGTCCGCGAGCTCCGCCGGCCACGCCGGGTTCTTCGCGAGCAGCGTCTTGGACAGCGCGTGCGGCTCGCCGCGCACGAGGCGGCCGAGCTCGAGCACGAGGTGATCGGCGATCCGATCGAGCCCCGGTTCGATGTCGTGCGCGAGCTCGTACTCGTCGATGTCGAGCGCGGAGGCGTCGCCACAGCCGAACGTCGCGGCGCCGTGCGAGCGCTCCGGCGCGTATGGCTTGATCCCGACGTAGGGCGACGGCATGTATTCCGAGTACGCGCGTAGCGGGAAGTTCCCCTCGCCGTGAAATGCACCCCGCGTCTCGGCCTCGATTCGATCCCACGGTTCGGCCATGGTGGCGAGACTACGCTACGCTCGCGAGCCGTGGGCTATCGCATCGACTGGACGAGCGACGCGGGGCAGTTATCCGCGTTCGAGCCGACCCCCGACGAGGTCGCGCGATACGCGGCGGACCTGTCACGCGGCTACAACGATCCGCGCAACGCGGAGCTGATGGGCCACGCCGAGCCGATCGAGCCCGACGAGGTCGCGGAGCTCTACGCCGATGCGGCCGAGGAAGGCGTGCGCTCGTTCTTGTTATTCCACGCCGGTGCGTTCGCCGGCGACGGCGACCTCCGCGGCTTGCGCGGCGGCACCGCAGAGTTCGCGTTCATGATCGGTGCGCCGAGCGCACAGGGCAAAGGCCTCGGTACGCGGTTCGCGACGATGATCCATGCGTTCGGGTTTCAGACGGTCGGCCTGCATCACATCTACGCGTCGATCGTCCCGGCGAACACCGCATCGCGCCGGGTGTTCGACAAGCTCGGCTACACGCTCGACGAGAGCCCCATCGCGCGCGGCTATGCCGACGAGCCCGGTGACCTCGTCATGAGCATCGATCGCCCGACGTTCGAGCGCGTCGCAGGCGCCGGGCTCTCCCAGATCACGATCACTTCGCGCTAGGCTCGCGGGATGTCCTCGGTCTCCTGCGTATTGGTCGGCCTCGTCGCGTTCCTGCACGTCTACTTCCTCGTGCTGGAGATGTTCCTGTGGGCGACGCCGTTCGGCGCGAAGACGTTCAAGCGCCCGCTCGACGAGATGATCGCGCAGAAGACGCTCGCCGCGAATCAGGGCCTCTACAACGGCTTCCTCGCCGCGGGTCTCGTCTGGTCGCTGGTCGCGGCGGAACCGATCGCGCACGAGCTCAAGTACTTCTTCCTCGGCTGCGTGATCGTCGCCGGCCTCTACGGAGCTGCCACCGCGTCCCGCGCGATTCTCTTCCTGCAGGCGCTTCCGGCGGCCGCCGCGCTCGTCGTCACCTACCTCGCGATGCGGTAGCCACCGTCGAGGACCTACCGGCGAAGACCTGGCAGTTCGCGGTAACTCCGCGATTCCCCGACGGGCATGCGGCTCGCAGTACCTCCGAGCATGTTGACCCCACTCCTCCTCGCCCCCCTGGCGACGCTAGGTTTCGGCGCAGTTACCGGGCTCGCGTATCTATTTTGCTACGGTGGCTTCGAGGGACCTGTGGATTGGGCGATGAACACTGCCTCTCACGGCTCGCGCGACAAGAAGCAGATCGCGCTCACGTTCGACGACGGTCCCGACCCGCTGCGCACGCCTGCGCTGCTCGACGCCCTCGCCGAGCTCGGTGCGCCGGGCACGTTCTTCGTCGTCGGCAAGCGCGCCGATGCGAGCCCGGAGCTGTGCGCGCGGATGGCGCGTGAAGGTCACGAGCTCGGCAACCACACCTATTCGCATCCGTACCTGCCGCTCAAGTCGCACGAGCGCGTCGAGGCCGAGCTCGTCGCGACCGATGCCGCGATCGAACGGGCGACCGGCATCGTGCCAGTGATCGCGCGGCCGCCTTGGGGAGGCCGCCGGCCGTCGACGGTGCGTGCGTTCGAGCGCCACGCGAAGCAGACCGTGCTGTGGGACGTCAACAGCTACGACTGGAAGGACCTGCCTCCGATCGAGGTCGCCCAGCGCGTCGTCGACCGCGCGCGCAACGGCAGCATCATCCTGATGCACGATGGCGGGCGCGATCACACCGGCACGATCGCCGCGGTGAAGCTGGTCGTCCCCGAGCTCCGCGCGCGCGGCTTCGAGCTCGTGACCGTGAGCCAAGCGCTCGCGGCGTAGCGCTAAGGCTCGAGGATGTGCGCGATCACGGGACCGTGATCGCTCGCGCCGACCTCGCGCTGGACCTTGCACGTGCAGCTCTGATCGACGAGCGAGTGGTGGACCGCGACGTAATCCAACCGCCAACCGATATTGCGCTGCTTCATGTTGCGCCACGGCGCCCACCACGTGAACAGCCGATCATTATCCGGATCGACGTAGCGCCCGAGATCGACGAGGCCGTGCGAGAAGAACCCGTCGATCAGCGTGCGCTCCTCGCTCGACTGACCGACCATGTCGCGACGTAGCGTCGGGTGAACATCGACCGGTTTGCGCGCGACGTTGTAGTCGCCGCACAGCACGAGCTTCTTGCCGGCGGCGGCGAGCTCGCCGGCCCACTTCTCCATCGCGGTCAGGAAGCGAATCTTCGCGGCGTAGTCCTTGCCGCCGTTCGGCCCATACAGCGAGCCGTAGACGACGCCGTTGACGTCGCACACGACGATCCGGTTCTCGTGATCGAACACCGGGTGCGTGAACACCGGCGGTTCGGGAAATTTCGCGGACCGCAGCAGCAGCGCGACACCGGAGTAGCCGCCGCCGCCGTGCCAGTACGGGTGATAGCCGGCGACGGTCGCGAGGGTCTCGGGAATCTGCGCGGGCGTCGCCTTGATCTCCTGCAGGCAGATCACGTCCGGCTCCTCGGCGTCGATCCAGTGCGCGAGCTGCGACGCGCGCGCGCGAATGCCGTTGACGTTCCAGGTCCCGATCTTCACGACGCGGACTGCGTAGCACTACTCGCGAGGCTTCGCGACCGGTGCGGTGATCTCACCGATCTCGCCGGCGACGAGCCCGAGCGTGGATTGCGGCGGCGGCGTCAGATCGGCCCACGGCAGCACGCGGCCGATGTCCTCGAGCGGAGCGAGCTCGGCGAGCGGTGGCTGCGGCTGCGGCTGATAGACTTTCGCACGCGGGGTGACGCCGATCGCGACCGCGATCACTTCGCTGCCGCGCCCGAGCACGGGATCCGGTGGCATCCACGCGAAGAGCGGCGCGCCGTCGGCGAGCAGGGCCGGCGCGGCCTCGAGCGGAATCGCGAGGCGCGAGATGTCGTCGCTCATGCCGCCGCCGTCGTCGACGACGAGCTTGACGCCGATCGTGGCGCGATCGAATCGACCGCCATGCTGCGCGAACGTGACGAGCGCTGCGGGCGCGCCGCGGGTCTCGATCGC
This sequence comes from Deltaproteobacteria bacterium, assembly GCA_040004535.1. Classification (GTDB taxonomy): domain Bacteria; phylum Myxococcota_A; class Polyangia; order Haliangiales; family Haliangiaceae; genus JABFXX01. The sequence goes on along the minus strand of JBDUAS010000134.1, from coordinate 6,600 downwards.
CGCCGACAACGATCCGAGATGTAGCGGGTGGACATCCGGAGTGAACGCGACGCCCTCGCCGAGATCGACGATGCCGAGCGATGCGTGGCGCGCGAGCTGCCACGCCTTGACCGCGACGTGCGTCGAGCCATCGAGCCGCGTCAGGATCGCGAGCGGCTCCCCGGCGCGACGGAGCACCTCGGCGCTCGCCACCGCGATCGTGTGCGCGCCGTTGGTGACCAGCATGCACGGCCCGGCGAGCACGGGGCCCTCGGCACCGAGCACGACCAGCGGAGCTACGCAGCGCAGCTCCGGTGCGTCGGCCCTGCGCGCGTCCGCCATCCTCACGAAGGTCGCACGGCTCGCCGCGAGGTCTCAAGCCGTGGCATCGTCGAACCATGCAACCTTCGCTGTCGGTGCGGCGCGCACTGGTCGGCACGTTTCGCAGCATCATCCGGCTGTACTTCCGGGAGATCGAGCGGATCGGTACGCCGCCTCCCGCGGACACGCGCGGCCGCGTGTTCGTGTCGAATCACCACAACGCGTTGATCGATCCGGTGCTCGTGTTGACCGACACCGAGTGCGAAATCTCGCCGATCGCGAAGTCGACGCTGTGGAACGTGCCCGGCTTGCGCTGGCTCCTCGATCGCGCCGGCGCGGTACCGATCGTGCGCAAGAAGGACACGCCGAACAAGAGCGCCGCCGACAACGACGCCACGTTCGACAAGATCGCGACGCACCTCGCGGGCGGCGGCAATATCCTGATCTTCCCCGAGGGCACGAGTCACTCCGAGCCCCAGCTCGCGCCGCTACGCACCGGCGCCGCGCGCATGCTCGTCGCCGCCGAGACCCGCGGCAAGACGAACGGATCGACGCCGCAAACGTTCCAGGCCGTCGCGCTCGAGTTCGACGCCCGCGACGACTTCCGCTCGCGCTGCCTCGTGCTGTGGGGACCGGTGCGCGCGCTCTCGGAGGTCGGCGGCACCGGCGAGGACCGCATCGTCCGGATCACCGCGCAGATGGATGACGACCTCCGCGAGCTGCTCGTCGAGGGCGCGACCCACGACGAGCGCCGGTTGATCGCGCGGATCGCGGAGATGCTCGCGAACGACTCGGGCGACGCCTCGCTCGCCGGCTGGAACACGATCGGCCGCCAGGTCGAAGCTGCAGGCAAAGCGCTGCGCGGCCTCACGCCCGATCTCGTCGAGCTCGTCCAGGCGAAGGTCAGCGCGTACCACGCCGAGCTCGCGGTCTACGGGCTGACCGATGCTCAGATCGCGTCTCCCCAGGCGGCACCTCACGAGCCGAGCTCGCGCTGGGTCAAGCGCGCGATGCTCGCGCCGCTCGCGGTGCCCGGGTTCGCGCTGTACGCGATTCCGTACTTCATCCCGCGGATGGTCGCGCGCCGCTTCGATCCCGACGCGGTCTCGACGATCAAGCTCGGTACCGCGCTCGTCGTCTATCCGCTGTGGATGGGCGGCCTCGTCGCGCTGTCGTTCACCGTGCTGCCGCCGCCGCTGTCGTTCGCCGGCGCCGCCGTCGCGATCGCATCTCCGTTCGCCGCGCTGCGCTGGCTCGACGCGTACTGGAACCGCGCGCCCGCTCACGAGGCCACGCCCGACGCGCTCGCGAACCTCGCACGCCTGCGGATCGCGGCGCGGACGACGATCGACGACGCGCGCTCTCGTTTATAGGTTCACCTCGACCGTTCCCTATGAACCACGTCGATCCTGTCGATGCCGTCAGTGCGCTCGTCCGAGCGCCGATCAACTCGCCGGCAAACGAGATCGAGCCGCTGATCTCGCCGGACCAGAGCTTCATGATCGTCTCGATCGGGGGCCGCGGCAGCTACGACCTCTATCTCGCGCGACGTGACGGAGACACCAGGCAGGCGCCGGTCCACTTGCCCGCGCCGATCAACTCGAAGGGTTGGGACTTCGGACCAAGCCTCAGCCCGGATCGCGATCATCGGATCGGGACAGGCGGGGCCGCGATGGGCAAGCCGATCGAGCAGGTGAGCAACGAGGTAGAGTCGCTGCGCAGCATGTTCGCGACGAACCAGTATCACTTCTCCTCGGTCGGCACCTACGACGAGACCCGGAAGGGCCTCGACGCCCTCACGAAAAGGACGTGACCGGTCATGGACGCTCTACGTCAATTCGTTCCCGATCAGATCTGGGTGAAGGAGTGGCCGGTTCACTTCGCCGGGATAGACATCCTCACGCGGATGACCGTCATCCGCATGGCGGACGGCGTAATCTTGCACTCGCCTGTCGAGATCGACGCCGCGACCCGCGACGCGATCGAGCGGATCGGTCCGGTGCGCGCGATCATCGCGCCGAGCATCGTCCACCACGTTTTCGTGCCGAGCGCGCAGCACGCGTTTCCCGACGCGCCGCTGTATGGCATCGAGGGACTCGAGAAGAAACGTGAGGATCTGCACTTCACAGCTCTGATCGGCGAGGAGCCACCGCCGCTGTGGGCGGGACAGCTCGACCAGGTCACGATCGGCAACCGCGTCATGCGCGAGGTCGATTTCCTACACCGCGCGAGCCGCACGCTGATCTTGACCGACCTCGTCGAGAACTTTCAGGACCGGACTCCCGGCACGAACGCGTTCGTGCGCGCGCTCCTGGAGGTTGCCGGGATGTGGAACCATCCCCGCCCCGCTCCGGAGCTGCGCCTGTTGACGATCCACCGCGAGGCGGCGCGAAACGCGCTGGAGAAGCTCCTGTCTTGGGACTTCGACCGCGCCACCATCGCTCACGGGGAACTGCTCGACCGAGATCCGCAAGCTGCCATCCGCGAGGCCTGGTCCTGGATCCTGGACTGAGCACCCGCGATCCGTTTGTGGTCAGACGACTCGATGGCGGACCACGCGCAACCCTGTTGTTCGCGAACGCCGCGCCGCTCGAAGCGGCCGTGCTCGCGTTTGCGAGCGGTGGCGGTTACGCCGCCATTCGCAAGGACGCGGCGACCGCATACGCGAAGATCCAGGACGTCGACGTCAAGCGCGTGTGGGGAACGTTCACGAATCCGAGTGACAAGCGCTGGTAACCCGGCCGCGCGGACTGCATCGAAGCGGGCATGGCCCGAACGCCGCCGTGGAAGCGCAAGAACCCCAAAGCGAAGTCGACGAAGCTGACCGCGAAACAGAAAGCCGCCGCCCGCGCCGCCGCTCGCCGTGCGGGCCGGCGCTATCCGAACCTCGTCGACAACATGAACGCGGCGAAGAAGCGCTAGTCTTCGCGGTTGCCGACGAGCGGAAGCAGCGACATCCCGTCGCGATCGTTCGCGGCTTCGTTCTTGGTCGCCGCCCGGCGGCCGAAGACCTTCAGCGAGCGCAAGATCCGATCCGCGCTCGGCCACTCTCTCGATGCGCTGCGCACGGTAACGAGCACGCCACCATCGACACCGAGATCGTGCGGCGCGATCGCGAACACGTACACGAACGGCAGCTCGGCTTGGGGCTGGCCCATCGGCTTCACGATCTCGACGCTCGCGCGAAAACCACTCGCGCCCGGTAGCGACACGGCGATCGGTTGGGTCGAGCGGCCGGGCTGCGTCGTGCACGCGTGCGCGACCTTCTCCATCAAGATGCCGTCGCGATCGATCACCAGCGCGGCCTTGAACACCTCGACCTCGAGCTCGCCGATCGGCTTGCCGTCGCGAGCTTCCGAGCAGCGCACGACCGTGGCGCCGGTCCCGACCGGGAGTAAATCGATCCCGGTCGGCGGTTCCAGCTCGAAACCGATTCCCGCCAGCCCACGCTGGCGCGCCACCACCGGTAGAAGTTTGAACGCTATGCCCTTGATGTTATTGCGGGAGCGGCGAGCGCTGCACCTATTATCGGCTAACGATGGAGCTTCGCAGCGATCTTCACGAGTTGGACGAGCTCCTTGCGGTAGCCCTCGGTGTCGGGACCCATCGATCCCTCGGCGAGCTTCTCGACCTGATCCCAGCTCAGGTTGCCGCGGTTCGGCGACTCGCGAAGCATCATGCCAAAGCCGGCGACCGCGACCGCCCACCGAAAGTCGACCGTGGTCTGCGCGAGCGCGGTGACGCCCGACTTCACCGGTTGCGCCAGCAGCTTCGACGTCTTCCCGTCGGGTTGCTTGTAGCGAATCTTCACCGTCATCAGCTCGCTGCTGTTGCTCGGCGTCGAGCTCGTCTTCGTGTATTTCAAGCCGTCGACCTTCGCGCCCGGGACTTCCTGACCGGCCGGAATGATCTCGTACAGCGCGGTCACCGAATGACCGGCGCCGATGTCGCCCGCGTCCTTCTTGTCGTCGTTGAAGTCCTCGTCCTTCAACAGGCGCTTCTCGTAACCGACGAGGCGATAGCCCGCGACCTGCGACGGGTTGAACTCGACCTGGAGCTTGACGTCCTTCGCGACGGTCACGAGCGTCGCGCCGGCTTCCTTGACGAGCACCTTGCGCGCCTCTTCGATCGCATCGATGTACGCGTAGTTGCCGTTGCCGCGATCGGCGAGCTTCTCCATCGTGGAGTCCTTGAGGTTGCCCATGCCGAAGCCGAGCACGGTGAGGAACACGCCCTTCTCGCGCTTCTGCTCGATCAAGCGCGTGAGGTCGCCTTCGTTCGTCGTGCCGACGTTGAAGTCGCCGTCGGTGCACAGGATCACGCGGTTGATGCCGCCCTTCACGAAGTTCTTCTGCGCGGTGTCGTACGCGAGCTGGATGCCCGCGGCCCCGTTCGTCGAGCCGCCCGCTTCGAGCGCGGTCAGCGCGTTGCGGATCGTGGACTTCTCGCGGCCGCTCGTCGGCGGCAACACGAGGCCCGAGTTACCGGCATAGACCACCATCGCGACCTTGTCCTCGGGGCGGAGCTGATCGACGAGGAGGAGCAGCGCGCGCTTGAGGAGCGGGAGCTTGTTCTCGGAGAACATCGAGCCCGACACGTCGATCAAGAACGTCAGGTTGCGGGGCGGCACCTTCGCGTCGTCGATCGCGGGAGCCTTGAGGCCGATCCGCACGATGTCGTACTTGGTGTTCCACGGGCTCGCGCCGACCTCGGTCGTGATCGAGAACGGTTGGCCCGCGGGCGCTGCCGGCAGATCGTAGTGAAAGTAGTTGATGAACTCTTCGAGACGGACGGCATCCTTCGGCGGCAGCTGGCCGTCCTTCAGGAACCGGCGCGTGTTCGCGTACGACGCGGTGTCGACATCGGCCGAGAACGTCGACAGCGGATGCTGCTGCGTCGTCATGAAGGGGTTCTCGTCGACCCGCGAGTACGCCTCGGTGTTCATGTCGGGGTCTTGCTCGAGCGCCTGCTGCTGCTGCAGGACCTGCCCGCCGGAGATCCTCGTGCGCGGCGCCGAGTAGCCCGAAGGCTTCATCATCATCGGCGGCGGCGTGGCGGCGACCGGCGACGGCATCTCGGCTTCAGTGGGCATGTTCTTGTCGCCCCGCTCCGCAGCGAAATCAGGCTGCTTCCTCTTGTTCTTGGCCTGGAGGCTGTCGTGCTTCGCCGGATCCGCCGCCGTCGCGATCTGGACGAGGCTGAGATGGACCGAGCGCGACGCACCGGCAGCGAGCATCACGCTCGCACCAGCGGCCGCGAACCCGGTGGCGGTCGCGGTCACCGTGTACTTGCATGCCGGGAGGTTCATCGCGGAGAAGTGACCGCTGCCGTCGGTCGAGACCGTGCGGGTCGTGCAGCCGGCGATCGTCACGCTCGCGCCGCTGATCGCGCCACCGCCTTTCGTCAGGATGGTGCCCTCGATCGTGCCGAGGCCATCCGCGTGGGACAGCGCTCGAAACCCGAGCATCACCGCGGCGATCACCAACAGCTCGAATAGCTTGACGGTCTTCCCTCGCATCATGGGTAGACCGAACGCACCGCCCGCGCGTTCGATCTAAGGCGCGTACCAGGCTGGCCGAAACATCACCGCGATTCGCGGACCTACGGCTGTCGTGACCTTCGGGAGCGCGTGGCGCCACGTGCGCTGGCACGTCCCGCCCATCACGACGAGGTCGCCGCCGCCGAGCGCGTACGCCTGCGACTTGCCGCCCTCGGTCGGCTTCAGCAAGAACTTGCGAACCGCCGGTCGAAGTCCACAGGAGCCTTCGCGACCGGCGCCGGACTCGAGAACAGATCGAGCTGGCGGACCACGGGTTAGATTTCGCCCATGGCCGGATATTCGGGCACACCGCTCGTCCAGAAGCTCGGGATCAAAGAAGACCACCGCGTCGCGATCCTGGCCGGTCCGGCGGGGTTCGAGCTCGGAACGTTACCGACGGGCGCGACCGTTCAGACCTCGCTCGCCGGCAAGGCGCCGCTCGACGTCGTGATCCAGTTCGCGACGAAGCGCGCGGTGTTCGAGACCCAGCTCGCGAAGATCCGGAAGCGGATGGCACCTGCGTGTGGCGTATGGATCGCGTGGCCGAAGGCCGCCTCGAAGGTGCCGACCGAGGTGACCGAGCACGTCGTGCGCGAGGTCGCGCTGCCGACCGGCCTCGTCGACAACAAGGTCTGCGCGATCGACGCCACGTGGTCGGGGTTACGGCTGGTGATCCGCCGCGCGCTGCGCTGAAGCGAACACCGCATCGAGCATCGGCTCGGTGAGCCGGCCGGTGAACGTGTTCTGCTGGCTGACGTGAT
>JBDUAS010000133.1:0-18247 GCA_040004535.1 Deltaproteobacteria bacterium | reverse complement strand
ATCACGTCGTGATGTCGACCGCCGACATCGCGTTCATCGCCGCGGGCGCGTTCTCTGGCTTCCAGCAGATCGCACATCGCCGGGCGATGCGCGACTCGATCGGCTTTGGCCGCGATCAAGCAGAGTCGACGACCGACCCCGACGCGATCGCGGTCGACTTCACGGCCGATCAGGTCGAGAACGTCGCCAACTTCCAGGCGTACGGCTTTCTGCCGGAGCTCGTCGCGCGATTCACCCGCGTCGTCCCGTTCAAGGCGCTCGACGCCCAGACGCTGAAGGACATCCTCGACACCGACGTGATCGCGAGGATGGCCCGCGAGTTCAAGCTCGAGGGCTTCACGCTCGAGATCCACGAGGAAGTGCTCGATCACATCGTCGCGGATGCGCTCAAGCGCGAGACCGGTGCGCGCGGCCTGGCATCGACGCTGACCCGCGAGCTCGAGGACGTCGCTTTCGCGGCGTTCGGCGTCGAGTCCGGCGGCATCGTCGATGTCGTGCTGCGCGATGGCGAGATCGCGGTCGCGGTCCGCGAATAGCCAGTACGCGGGGGTCACCTCGTTGACGATGCCGCGGACGCAGCCCGTTGCGGCGCCGATGCCCGCGCCCGGCAGAATGCCCGCGCCACCGGTCGTGCTGCCGGCACTACCGAGGCGACCGCGACACTTCTTCGAGGCGCACGGTCGTGAGTGGCACGCTCATGAATTCGAGGAAGCCGTGACCGACGCGGCGCCCGGTCGAGTCGGGAAACACGGCTTCGAGCACGGCCTGCATGTCGATCGCCACGCCGCCGTAGAGCGTCTGTCGCGGAATCGCGTTGGGGTCGTCCGGCATCGGCGCGTAGTTGCGGGTCTCGAACCCGACCACGGCGTCGACGTACTTCGTCCAGCCGAGCCAAGGTGAATCGAGGCCGGGGAGGGCGCGCAGGTGGAGCGCGAACAAGTACGACTGACCGCTGTAGTCCTGCGCGCCGTCGACGTTGCCGTGGCGCAACAGGTGAAGATACTCGGTCGAGGGCCAGTAATCGAGGCGCAGATCGATCAGGCGATCGAGCTCCGGCCAGTTCTCGAGCAGGATGTTGAACAGCGCGCCCGATGCGTTCGCGATGATGTCGCCGTACTCGAACTGGTAGTGCAGCGAGTCCTTGTATTCGGAGATCGTGCCGAACAACTGCGAGAGTCCAAACGCGACGACGCTCGACGGCAGCGTGCGAAAGCCACCGTGGACGAGCGCTTCGGTCGTGACGTACGAGAACATGTGGCCGGCCCAGAAGTGGCCCAGCTTGTCGGCGCCGCCCGCGTACGTGTTCACGCCGAAGCCTTCGAACGTGAAGATCGGATCGACGGTGCGCGTCGCGTGCCGGAACCACGCGAAGTACGCGTACACCGAGGCCGCGCCCCAGGTGCCGGCGACCAGGCCGACTGCGGTCTCCTTCGAGTAGAGCGGCGCCGGATCGATCGTGTAGTCGTACGGCTCCGCGCGGACACTCGGAGATCCGAGTACGAGGACGAGGACGAGGACGAGCCTCATGGCTGCCACACGAGCGCGACGTCTGCGCCGATGCCGTTGCGGTCGGCGCCGCGCACGAACGCGAAGTCCTCGATGTGCTCGGCGCGCGCGTCGAGGTCGATGTGGAGGTGAGCGTCGATCCGGCGAGTCGCGAGCAGGCCGACGCGATAGCGAAACTCCGCGAGCGCGTCGTTCGTGCGTACGATCGGCTGGCCCGCCCCGTACGAGTACGTGTCGCTCGCGAGCCGCACGACCTCGAGCCACGGTTTGAAGGTGTCGAGACGCTGCGCGACATACAGCGCCTCCGCGGCGGGGCCGAGCGGGTCGCCGACGACGCGCCCCGCGTTCGTGAACCCGGTCGTGCGCACCGCGTGCTCCATCGAGCGAAACCCGGTCTGTGCCCACTCGATCACGAGCCCGTTCGGGAAATCGGCGCCGGCGACGTGATCCGCGTCGTAGCGAAGCGCATCGGCGAACTGGCGCCGCCAGTCCTCGAACATCAGCTGATAGTAGAGCCGCGCGCCGCCGAATCCGGCGATCCGCCAGCTGACGTCGAGCCCGACCCGGCGATTCGAGGTGTCGTCGGGTCCGGCCGACGGGTTGCCGCGTGTGAAGTGCTCGGCGATGAAATCCCACGGTCCGAGGTGCGGCGCGCCATCACCTTCGAGCTGCAGCAGCTGCATCGCGCCGACGACCACCGGCCCGGCCACGAGCTCGCCGCGCGCGATCGTCACGAGGTTGCCGTGCAGTGTCTGCGGATCGCGCAGCCGGCCGACGAGATACATCAACCCGCCGCGCTCGGTCGCGTAGCTCGCGCGCGCGAAGTCGAGGGGTGGCGCGTTGTCACCCCAGCCGACCTGGGTGTGCGCGCCCGGCCCGAGCACGAACGCATCGCGGCCGACCTCGAGCCCGAAGTCATGCCACCGCGCGTCGACGTGCGCGCGATCGACATCGAGGCCCGTGCCGTAATCGGTGCTGCCCCCGCGAGCGCGCAGGCGCAGGCCGCCGACGAGCCAGTCGCCGAACCCCGCGCGCGCGTCGAGCTCCTCGTACGCGCCGGCGCCGTCGCCGCACGGTCTGCCTTCGTTGTGCTCGCACGCGAGCTGGAGCTCACCGGTGATGTCGCGCGGGCGAGCCGGTGTCGAATACGGGCGCTCCGCTTCGTCGTACGCCGCGAGGTGAAATGCGGCACGGTCGACCGGCACGATCCACAGGTCGTCTGCGCGCGCCGGCGCGGCAACGCCGACCGCGAGTGCAACGAGGATGGTGGCTTTCACCGCCACCCACGATCGCACGACTCGTTCGTCGGGTGCTACGCGCCAGCTGTGGCGTAGAGCCCGGTATAGTCGCGGCGTGGATCCGCGTCCGCGCATCGTGTGCGCGCTCCAGCTGCCGCCGCCGCTCCACGGCGTGACCGCAATGAACGCGCAGCTCGTCGCGAGCGGGGCGCTGCAGCGCCAGTTCCGGCTCGACGTCGTGCCGCTCCAGTTCTCCGCCACGGTCGCAGAGCTCGGCTCGGTCAACGCCCGCAAGCTGGTCCGCGGCGCCGTGATCGGAACACGGCTCGCGCGTCGCTTCGCGCGCCGCCCCGCCGCGTTCTATCTCACGCTCGCGCCACAGCGCCCGGCGATCACCCGCGACGCCGCCTTTCTCGCGCTCGCCCGCGCCGCGCGGATCCCGCGGATCGTGCACCTCCACGCGCGACCCACACGGGACGTGCTGCCGATCCTGCGCCGCGCACTGCACGGCGCGACGGTGATCTTGCTGTCGCCAGCCTTGCGCTCGGACTTCGGCGACACGCTCCACGACGCGCAGGTGCACTACGTTCCGAACGGCCTCTCCGCCGCGCCGAACGTCGAGCGCGCTGCGCGGCCGGTACCCCGGATCCTGTTCCTGTCCCACCTGTTGCCGGCGAAGGGACCGCTCGTGCTGGTCGAGGCGTTGCTAGAGCTCGCACGACGCGGCCTGCCGTTCGAGGCGACGTTCGCGGGATCACCGACGCGCGAGCTCGGACTCGACGCACTTCGCGCCGCACTCGCACCGCTCGGTTCACGCGTGCGTTGTGTCGGTGAGGTCGATCGGAGCACGACGACCTCGCTGTTTCGCGATCACGACGTGCTCGCGTATCCGAGCCGGGCCGACGCATTCCCGCTCGTCCTGATCGAAGCGCTACGCGCAGGCCTGCCGATCGTCGCGAGTGAGGTCGGTGCGTGCGCCGAGATCGTCGGTAATGCCGGCTTGATCGTGCCTCCCGGCGACGCGCCCCGTCTCGCTGACGCGCTCGCTCAGCTGCTCGTCGCACCTTCTTTGCGCAGCGAGCTCGGTGCCGTCGCGCGGGCACGATTCTCCGCGCACTACACCGTCGAGCGCTGGGAGTCCGCGCTCGCCGCCGCGATCAATGCCGCGTTGTCGACGCGCTGAGCGAGCGGTACGCGGTCTCGCGCATATGCGAGAAACGCTTCGAGCTCGCCCCACAGGCCATGCTCCTCGAGCTCCCACGAGTGGCCCCACAGATGAAACACGCCGTTCGTCGCGAGCGCGCGATCGAGCAACGCGCGGAGCACCTCGCCCAGGGGACGGCCGCGTAGCACGACCTCGGCGCCGCGGGCGCGCGCGAGGAAGTGGCCACTTCGCACGAGGTTCTTCACGTACGTCATTCGGGAGTGCGGGTAGAGCTGGAGCGTCGTCGGCATCTGGAAGTGATCGGTAGCGCCCGCGAGCCACAAGTTTTCGATCGTGCGCGCGTAGCGAAATCCGGCGGACCGCACGAGCTCGCGGATCGAGGGGTCGTGAGCGCCACCCGGATAGCAAAACCCCGCGATCGCTCGACCGAGCTCGTCCTCGAGTGCCGCCTTGATCGCGTGGATCTGACGCGAAGCCTCGCTGGTCGACAGCTCGGTCAAGCGGACGTGATCGAACGAGTGGCCGCCGACCTCGAACCGCGCACCGAGCATCGCGAGCTCGCGCCGGCTCACCACGGAGCGCCCTTCGCGGTTACGGCGCGGCACGTAGAACGTCCCGCGAAACCCGTAGCCGTCGAGGATTTCGGCCACGCGCAGATCGAGCGGATGGCCGTCGTCCCACGAGGTCGTGACCACCGTCATCGCTTCACCGCGACGACACCGAGTGTGACGGGATACTCGCGGTCGTGGGTGGCGAGTACCTGCGGATCGGGCAGATCCTCGACGGCGACGCCCTGGAGCAGCGCCACCGCGGTCGCGACGTTGCCGCGACTCTCGACCGCGACGACGTCGAACCGCTCGAACAGGCGGCGCAACGAGGCCTCGGTGAAACGCCAGTAGTCGCCCCAGCGTGCGGCGTCGAAGCGGCTCAGCTGCGCGATACCGGACACCGTGACGAGCGCACATCCTCCCGGTGCGAGGACGTGCTCGAGCCCAGCGACGGCGGCCGCGACGTCGTAGATCACGCCGAGCACCTGCGTACAGATCACGGCATCGAACGCGGCCGCGGGCAGCGTCGCGGTGTTCGCGAGGTCACCGACCAGACCATTCCCGGGCTCGACGTGGAGGACCGTGGTGGACAGGGCTCCCGGCGCGAAGCGGGGCGCGTAACGCGCTTCGCCGATCTCGAGCACGCGCCCGACAAGGCGGTCGCGATGTGCGGCGACGAACTGTGCGATGTACGCGCGGTCGATCGGCGTACCGCGGTCCCAGCCAAAGCCGCGCGCGACCGGCTCCGTGCGAGCGAGGTCGTCGAACCGTACCGCCGTGCGTCGCCGCACGAGCGCTTGGACGAGACGCTTCGCGCGGTCGCGGATCACCTGGCCTCCAGGCAACGCACGATGCCGGTCGCGAACTGCTCGACCATGCGATCGAGCGAGAGCTCGGCGGCGGACGCGCGTGCAGCACTGCGCATCGCGACGAGTCGCTCTCGATCGGTCAGCAAGCTCGCGACTGCGCGGCCGTAGGCCTCGACGTCGAGCTCGGTCTGAACGCCGGTGGCGGCGGATAGATAGTCGATCTCGGGCCCGTGCCCGGGCGCGGTCGTCGTCGCGACCGGGAGCCCGGCTGCGAACGCGTCGACGATCGCCAGGCCGAGGTGTGCCGGCACGAGCGAGATCTCCGCGATCGCGAAGTAGTCCGCGCGATCGGCGCCGAACGCCGGCCCGACGACGTGCAGATAGGGGCGATAGCGCGCGATCGCCTCGAGCATCGCGCGCTCGGGACCAGCGCCCACGATCACGAGCTCGAAGTCGGGCACGAGCTCGCGGATCACGGCCGCGGCGTCGGCGAGAAATCCGAGCTGCTTCGCGGGGACCAGCGCGCCGCAGTACAGGCCGACGCGCGAGCGATCGGGGATCCCGAGGCGGGTGCGCACCGCGTCTGGTTCGCGTATGGCGATCGCCGCTGCCAGCTCGTCGACATCGATCGTGTTGAACACGGTCGTGATCGTGGAGTTGCTCACGCCGTGCTCGACGAGATAACGCGTGACGCTCGGCGTGTACGCGAACCACCAATCCGCGACGCCGAGCATGCGGCGCTTGAACAACTCCGAGTAGCCGCGCGGATCCGCCTGATGGTTATAGCCATGACCCCAGTAGGCGACGCGCTGGAGCCCGAGTTGTGACCGCGCGAGCAACGCGTAGTTGAGCAGCAGGCCATTCGCCTGACCGAAGATGACCAGCGCCGCATCGCGGGCGAGCGCCCAGGCGCGCTGGACGACGACCCGTTCGCCGAGCGTGAATGCCGGCACCTTCACGCCGAGTCCCGGCAGATCGATCGTGTCCCCCCTTGCCCGCTCGGCAGGCGATGGCTCGCTATAGGCGACGACGAGGTCGATGTCGCGCGCACGCAACGCCACGGCGAGGTCGACGAGGAACTGCCGGCGGTACTGCTTGAGTTGGGTCTCGATGATAAGGACGCGGGTCATCGCAGCGCGCCTGTCGCACGTTCGACCGCGCGTTCGAGCTCGGTACCGATCACGTCCCAGTTGAGACGTTGCTCGACGAGCTCGCGTCCGCGACGGGCCATGGCGGCGAACCGCGCGGGGTCGGTGATGACCTCCGTGATCGCACGCGCGAACGCGGCCGGCGTGTGGTCGACGATCAAGGCCGCGGCCTGTTGCTCGAGCAGGGCAGGGAACTCGCCGCCGCGGCTGGCGATCACCGGACGTTGCGCGGCGATCATGTCGCCGAGCTTGTGCGGCCACCGACCGCGGTTCGTGAGGTTGTCCTCGAGCGGCAAGACGAGCGCGTCGCAAGCGGCGAGGTAGCGCGGCAGGTCCGCGTCGCTGACCCAGCCTGGCGCATGCAACCGGTCGGCGACACCCGCGCGCTGCGCCTGAGAGCGGACGACTTCGGCGGCACCACCGATCACGAGCAAGTGAACGGCGGGTGCGAGGACGAGGGCTTCGCACAGGAGTTGCGTCATGTTCGGCGCATCGCGGATCGTGCCGGCGAGTGCGACGCCTTCCGGCAAGCCGAGCTCGCGCCGCGCAGTCCCCAGGTCGCCCGGTGCGATGTAGCTAGGGTCGACGCCTTCGCCGATGATCGCGAGCTTGTTCTCGGCGATTCCGATCGAGCGCGCGCGGTCGTGCAGCGTCGTGTTGATCGTGGTGATGAAGTCCGCGCGGTGGCGGATGTGTTCCTCGAACCGGCGATCGATCGCGTGCGCGAGCCGATACCCGCCGAAGTGATACGACGCACCGGCGTGCCAGTCGCACCAATCGGAGATCAACACGAACCGCTTGAACCGACGCACGAGCAGCACCGGGATCGAGATGTTCGGCTGGTACTCGAACGCGTAGACGACGTCGTAGTTACCGCGCCACAGCTCGCGGATCCGCAGCGCGATGTCGAGCACGCCGCTCGCGTGCCAGGGCAAGAGCTCGTCGAGGAAGTTCGGGCACTCGACGATCGTGAAGCGATCGCGGTCGCGGCGGACCTCGGCGCGGAACCGGCTCGTCGCCGACACGGTCATCATCGTGACAGAGTGGCCGCGGCGCGCGAGCTCGCGACCGAAGTGCAACGCGCGATGGTAGGTGCCGATGCCGACGCGGTTCGCGTTGAGCAACAGGATCTTCATCGCAGACCCAGCGATACCACGGCGGTCACGGCACCGGCGAATGCGGCCGCGAGCACGGCGACCCGCCGCCACTCGAACGGTACGGGATACATGCGTTGGCTGACCACCGCGAGCGCGATGCCCTGCGCGACGTAGACCGCGACAAGCGCGCCAGCCGCGCCGAGGATCCCGGCGTGCGCGATCGAGATCCACCCGGCCGCGATCGCGAGCACCGCTGCACCGACGTACACCGGGATGACCTCGCGCGTGCGCTCGAGCACGTACGGTCCGATCGTCAGCGGATAGATCAAGCCGGCGGCGACGTTCGCGGCCGCGAGCACGAGGATCGCCGTCGGCGAGATCGGGAATTGCGACTTGCCGAGCGTGTGCGCGATCCACGGGGCGGCGAGGCCGACGGCGATCGTCGCGAGCCCGCCGAGCGCGATATAGAACGTCGCGGCGCGCGCGAACACCTTGCGCGCATCGGGCCTGCGCGCGATCGGTACGATCGCTGCGACGTAGACGAGCCCGAACGGCTGGACGAACCCGATCGAGACGATGCTCGCGAGCCGCGCATCGACGGCGAACGAGCCGACCATGCTCGCATCGCCGAAGTGGTCGAGGAACAGCCGCGGCGACATCGCGACGAACATCGCGGAGAAGGCCGCGAGCACGAGCGGACCGCCGACACGCACGAGGTCCCACGCCTGCGCGAGTGCGCGTGGGCGATAGCGCACGAGCTCGGGCACGAGCAGCAGCAGCACGGCGGCGTCGGCGGCGAGCCGGCCTACGAGCAAGCCATCCTCGCGGTAGCCGCGATGAGCGATCAGCTCGATCGTCAAGCCGAGTGAGATCGCGACCTGCACGAGCTGAAGCACGATGTAGCGCCAGGCCGCGCCGCGTGCCCGATACATCGCGGCGAACACCAACCACACGCTCTCGCAGGCCGCGATCGCGGCGACGAGCACGTAGTGGCGGAGGCCGAGCTCCGGGAACACGTGCGCGCCGAGGAGCCACGCGAACAGCGCGAACGCCGCGAGCACGCCAAGCGTCGCGACCAAGACCAGGCCGAGCACGCTGCCGACGAGCTCGCGTTGCGCGCGATCCTCGAGCTTCGCGTAGCGCGCGAGTAAAGCGCTGCCGAGGCCGAGCCCGCAGATCACGAGCAGCAGATTCAGCAGCAGCTCGGCGAGCGCATAGCGGCCGTACTCGAACGAATCGAGCCGGTGGACGATGAACGGCAGCAGCAAGAATGCGACGACGCCGTTCAGCGACGCGCCGAGCCCGTAGACCGCGCCCTTCTTCGCGAGCTCGAGCGCGAGGCCGGATCCGAGCCGGGGCGCGGGGTCGCTTGGTGCTACGGTGGTCATCTCCGAATGGGAGGCCCATTATCGACCGTGGGGCGCGTCCGTCAACTCGTCCGTCGCTGGCTGCGGCCCGCCACTGCCGTCGTCAAGGTCGACGGGCTCGAGCTCTCCATCGATCCGAGGACCGAGATCGGCGGCGTGCTGTGGCGCGGCGATGACTTCGAGCGGCAGGAGCGCGACATCGCCGCAGAGCTGTTCGCGGCCGGCGATCCAACGCGCGCGATCGTCGATGTCGGCGCACACATCGGCTTGCACGTGCTTGCGTGGGCGCGCCGGTTCGAGCACGCCGAGGTCGTGGCGATCGAGCCCGGTGCTGCTGGTGCCATGCTGCGCCGCAACGTCGGGCGCAACGAGCTCGGAGAGCGCATCGACGTGATCGAATGCGCGCTCTCGGATCACGTGGGCGAAGCCGACCTGTACCTCGCTCGCGACGACGCCTACACCGCGCTGACCGATACGCGCCGCCATCCGATCATGGCGACGACGCGGGTAGCGGTCCGCACGCTCGATTCGGTCGCGGCCGAGCTCGCGGTTCCGCTCGGCCTCGTGAAGATCGACGTCGAAGGCCACGAGGATGCCGTGATCGCCGGTGGTCGCGCCTGCATCGCGCGCGACAAGCCCGTGCTGTTCGTCGAGATCTACGGCGGTGTCGCGTCGAATCGCGACCCGGAGGCGACGATCGCGACGGTTCGCGGTCTCGGTTACGCGGCGTTCGTCGTCGGCGCGGCTGGGCTGGAGCCGTTCGTGCGTCACGACGATCGTCGCTACAATTACTTCTTTATCCCGAGATGATCGCGCGCGACCCGCGTGAAGAATCGGATGTTAGTCGCCGCGTAGCGCGGTAGCAGCCGACGTGGCTCTTGCCCCAACCTGTACAACCACTCGAGCCCGCGCCGCTGCATCCAGCGCGGTGCTCGCGGGCGGTCCCCGGCGAGCACGTCGAATGCCGCACCGACGCCGAACATCATCACGCCGGGCGCGCGCTTCGCGACCTCCGCCATCCACAGCTCTTGTTTCGGCGCGCCGAGGCCGACCCACACGATCGGCGGCGGCGTGCCGAGTCGATCCCAGTCGTCGTGGGCGTGTTCCGGCGCGAACGGCCGGAACGGCGGTGCGTACGTTGCCGCCTCGACGCCGAACCGCTCCGCGATCCGCGCGCCCACGGCGGTCGTCGCTCCGCCGATGAAGCCGTGGCGGAGGTGGCGCGTGCGCGCGAGGACAGCCGCCATGAAGTCGGGCCCGGCGACCCGGCCGGCGATCGGTGCGCCGAGTCGGCGTGCGAGCCACAGCAGCGGCATCCCGTCGGCAAAACAGTAGGTCGCCTCGCGCAACGATTCTCGCAGCGCCGGCTGACTGGTAGCCTCGGTGAGGCTGTGCACGTTGACGAAGCATGCGTAGCCACCGCTGCCCCTCGCGATGCGCGCCATGCACTGCTCCACCGCCGCTTCGAGATCGAACCGAGAGATCGGGAGGTCGAACAGCGTGACGGTGTGCCCGATCTGCACGGCGCCCGACACTAGCGTGGATCGCGTGCTGTACGACGACCGCTATGCCTATCCCGGCGAGGTCGCGCTCGTCGCATGCGAGCGCTGCGGCCATCGCTGGCTCGACTTCGCGCCCGCCGACGTACGCGCACTCTATGCGGACTACTACCCGCGACGCGAGCTCGAGCTCGCCGATGTCCCGGCCCGCCGCGCCGCGCACGGCTTGCGCGCGTGGTGGCGCGGCGAGCGCGCGGCGGCGGCGGCATGGGTACCACCCAACGTCGCGGTGCTCGACATCGGGTGCGGTACCGGCGAAGCGCTTGCCTATCACCGCGACCGCGGCTGCACGGTCCGCGGCGTCGAAGCCGACGCGCACGCGGTGCGGATCGCACGAGCGCGCGGCCTCGAGATCGATCACGGAGCGTTCGATCCCGCGCTCCACGCGCCCGCGAGCTATGACGTCGTCACGCTCGATCAGGTCCTCGAACACCTCGTCGATCCGCTCGCGGCGCTGCGCGGCGTGCACGGCGTGCTGCGACCCGGCGGCGCCGCGATCGTCGCGACGCCGAACGCAGCGAGCGCGATCGCACGGCTCGCCGGCGATCGCTGGATCCACTGGCACGCGCCGTATCACCTGCATCTGTTCTCACGCGCCTCGCTCGCGCATGCCGCCGAGCACGCCGGTCTCGCGATCGACGAGATCCGCACGGTCACGAATTCAGACTGGCTGAGCTACCAATGGATCCACGCGCTGACCCGACCGCCCCGCGGCACCCGGTCGGCGCTGTGGAACCCCGGGGGGCGCCATCCCGCGATCCGCGCGATGCGGGCACTGCGCTTCCTCGGCGCCGAGGCCGCGGTCACTCGGATCTGCGATGCGATCGGAGCCGGTGACAACTTCCTCGCGCGGTTGCGCCGACCATGACGGAGCGCCGCGCCGATCGTTGGATCGTCCTCGCGTTTGTCGCGATCTTCTGTTTCGGCTACTCGTTCCACGAGCTGTGGTTGCTCTACGACGTCGCGTGCGTGTGGTCCGCTCTGCAGCTGCTCGGGCCGCGGGTCGAGCCGCGCGTGCGCCGGCTCGCCGGTTGGCTCGTGGTGCTCGTCGCCGGGTGGTTCGCGATCAGTGCTTCGCTGCACGACACCGGCGAGATGTGGGCGTTGGGGATCTGGGACACGCTCAAGCACGTGTTCCTGTGGCTGTACTTGCTGCGCGGCCTCTACGGCGCGTCGCCGGTCGCGAGCCCGATCCACAGTGATGCGCTGTACCGGCTATGCAGCATCGCGTTCGTCGTCGATTGCGCGCTCTCGGTGTACCAGTGGGCGAGCGGTGAGCTGACCGACAACGTCGACGGGCTGTTCGGGCCATCCGCGACGCATTCGTTCGGCTACTTCATGGTGTTCTATTTCCTGCTGTCCTATCGTCGCGGTGAATCCGGGGTGCGACTCGCCGCGATCCTCGTCGTCGCCGCGGGCGTCGCGCTGATCGGCGAGAGCATGGGGTTCTTCATCTTGTTGCCGCTGTGGTTCGTCGTGTCGGTCGTCGACAGTCGCAGGTCGGGCGGTTCGATCGCAGCGGCGGCTCTCGCGATCGCGGCGATCGCGATCGTGCTCGCGAAGACCCAGCCCGAGTTCGTCGATTCGTTGATCTCGCGCGCCGTTACTGTCGTCCAACCCGACGAGGCACCGACCCCCGACAAGCCGATCAACGGTCGGGGCACTGCGATCGCGTACGCGTCGCTGGTGGGCGGCTGGACCGGCGATGGGCCGGGCACGTACTCCCAGATCTATGGCCGGGACGGTTCGGGCGCGTGGCTACTCGAGGTCGTGCAGATCGATATCTGCGAGCTCAGCCACTTGCTCGCGGAATGGGGCGGCCTCGGCGTCGGCTACGTCGTCGGCATCTTCGCGCTGCTCTACGCAGCCATGCGCGTGTCGTTCGTCAAGCGCGCGATGTTGTTCGCGCTGTTCGCGCTCACGTTGTTGCACGGTCAGCTGCTGATGGACGAGCGCCTGATCTTCTTCGAGATGCTGACGGTGCTGTGTCTATTGTACGACCCGGCGGCGCCACCACAGCGGGATCAAGATCCACGCGGCACCGAGCGCGAGGCCGAGCCCGACGCCGGCCATCACGATCTGGCGGCGGCGAGGGCGTGACCGAAACGTCGGCAAGGTCGGCGAATCGAGGATCTGAAACGACGACGTGTCGCGCGCCTCGTCGACGCGCGCCATCTCGAAGCGCTGGGTCATCAACCCGAAAACGGTCTCCTGGATCTTCTGCTCGCGCATCAGCTGCTCGAGCTCGAACCGGAGCTGCGGCACGTTCATCGCGTTCGGAAAGAAGCTCGCCGAGCCAGATCCAGATCCCGCGCCCGAGCCGGCCGGCTCGGTGGGATGCGCTTCTTCCATCTGGCGCAGCTTGCCGTCCATCACCGCGATCTGCTGCTGGAGCTGGACCACGTTCGACTCGCCGCGCCCCGAGAATCCGCTCAAGTACGACAGCTCGATCTGCTTCGACACCATCTCGCCTTTGATCTGCGCCATCGCGGAGATCACGGCCTTGCTCTGCTCGGGCAGGTCGATGACCTTGTGGGCCTCCTGAAACTCGCGCAGCTTGCGCGAGGCCTCGTCGACGTCGTGGCGCGTCTTCTCGACCTGGCGCTCGAGGAAGGTCCGTTCTTCGCGCGCCGACGATACGGAGACGCGCCCGAACACCTTGTTCCCGATCTCGCCGAACGACTTCGCCATGTCCATCGCGCGCTGGGGCTCGGGATCCTCGCAGGTCAGCCACACGACGCTCGAGCGGCGATCGACGCCGATCCCACAATGGTTGTGCAGCGCTTCGCGCGCTTGCTCGAGGTGGGGCGTGCCGTAGTGGCTCTGCAGATCGAACTTCGCGATCACCTCGTCGGCGACCGAGTTGCTCGCGAGCACGGCCTGGATCCGCTGGACGTCGGTCGAGAACGATTCGAGCCCGGGCAGCTTCGCCGCGAGGCTCATCGCCGCGATGTCCTGCGAGCGCTGCGATGGCACGACCGTGAGCGTCGCCGCAAACCATTGGGTGGCGAGCAGCGCGTACGCGACCGCGATCACGGCGCCGAGCACAGCGGCCAGCGCGAGCGTCTTCCACCGCCGCGCGAGCACCACGACGAGGTCGGGGGACTCGGCGTCGCTCATCGCCGCGCCGCCAACACGATCGCGACGCCCGACAGCAGAAGACCTGCGCCGGCGAGGATCAGCTGCGAGACTTCCGCGCGACTGTAGTTGCGCTCGGGCACGAGGATCGCGTCGCCGGGTTGGAGCTTCATGCCGCTGCGATACGGCCTCGTCGATCCGTTTGCCTCGATCAGCGTGACCTCGTCGAGCTCGCGCGCGGTGCGCGTCATGCCGCCTGCATGCGCGATGTATTCGCGCACGCCGAACAGCGGGTTGTAGTTGTACAACCCAGCGCGGCCGACCGCGCCTTCGACCATCACGCTGTACTGCATCGGCGGGATCACGATCGTGTCGCCCATGCCGATCGGCTTGTCGGCCTTGAAGTCGCGGCGGACGAGCAGCGCGTCGAGATCGATCGACACGAGCTCCTGATCGCCACCCGACTTGGGGCGCGAGATGTAGCTGCGGCGCAGATCGCCCGGTGCCTTGATCCCGCCCGCGCGATCGATCAACGACCACACCGTGTCGCCTTCGACGAACGGCAACCTGCGGCTGGTGGTCGCGCTGTCGAGTGGATCACTGCCGACGACCGCGCCGATCAACAGCACCGTGCGCTGGAGGTCCTCGGTGCCGCGTACGATCACGCGGTCGTCGTCGACGAGCGTCGCGTTGCCGCCTACCGGGACGTCGACGTAGGTGTCCTGTTGCTGGGCGTTGCGGCGCACGATCCGGATCGGTTCTTTCGCGGCGTTCGGCGCGAGGCCGCCGGCGAGCTGGAGCAGCTCGGCGAGATCCTTGCTCGCCGTCACCTCGTACGCGCCGGGGCGGCGCACCGCGCCCGTGATCTTCGCCATCGTGAGTGGGAACGGAACCCGCACGATGTCGCCATCGAGCAGGTACGGGTTGAGCTTGGTCTCGCCGGTCAGCTCGTACTGGACGAGATCGGCGACCGAATCTGGACCGGTGCGGTGATGCACCGCGATCCGGCGACGCGACGCCTCCTTGATCACGCCGGCCTTCGCGAGCACGGTGGAGACGCGATCGACCGCGCGCGCGGGGTACGGTCCCGGGTGCTTCACGTTCTCGACGACGTGGACGAGGAACGTGCGCGGCGTCTCGATCGTGAGGTCGAACGACAGGCCGGGATAATTCCCACGCACCTTCTGCTTCATCGCGACGCGCACGGCGGTCAGCGTCTTGCCGGCGACCGCGACGTAGCCGACCTTTGGAATGAACGCGCGGCCTTCGAGGTCGACCTTGAGCGCCAGCCGTAGGTTTTGCTGGCCCCAGAAGTTGAGCTCGAGCGCATCGCCCGCACCGCACACGTAGGTGTCCGGATCGATCGGTTGCTCGAGCGAGACCGGTGGGGTCACGTACGGCGATGCGATCACCGGCGGCAGTGCTTCGTCCGGAGAGCCCGCGTTGCTCGGATCGAACGGCTCGTCGCCGGGATTCGGGGGCGCCGAGGCTGGCATCGTGACCGGCATCCGCGTGGTCGGCACCGGTGGTGCGGCCGAGCCGCGCGGGTCGGCGGGCAGCTCGGTCGGATAGACCTGCGCGACCGCGACGTTCATGGTCGCGGCCAGCGCGACGAGCCCGACGAGGATCCGCTTCATCCGACCGGCGACGGTAGCACTTACTGGGCGCCGCGGGCGCTGATCACGACGACGACGGTCTTCGCGAGGATCCGAAAATCGAGCCAGAGCGACCACCGGCGCGCGTACGCCAGGTCGAGCTCCAGCCAGGTCTCGAAGTCGTTGATACAGCTGCGCCCGCTGACCTGCCACAGCCCCGTGATCCCCGGCACGACGCCGAGCCGCTGGAACTGGTGTGCGTCGTAGCGTGCGACCTCTTCGGGCAGCGGCGGGCGAGGGCCGACCAGGCTCATCTCGCCGCGCAGCACGTTCCACAGCTGCGGCAGCTCGTCGAGTGAGGTCTTGCGCAGCACCGCGCCGAGCCGCGTGATCCGCGGGTCGCGCGCGATCTTGAACACCGGGCCGGTCATCTCGTTCAAGTGATCGAGCGCTGCACGCCGATCCTCGGCGCCGTGGACCATCGTGCGGAACTTGAAGAACCGGAACCTGCGGCCACCGAGCCCGCAGCGTTCCTGCGCGAAGATGATGGGACCGCGCGACGACAGCCGCAGCAGGATCGCGACGATCACCATGATCGGCGCCGCGAGCACGAGCCCGATCGCCGCACCGACGACGTCGATCATTCGCTTCGCGCGCGGCCGCCACCCTTGGCGATCGAGCGCGACGATCGGCAGCAGCTCGACGGATCTCGCTCGGAGTGTTGCCATCCCGCTCTGCACCAGGTTTAACATCCTGCGGTGCGGGTTTTCCAGTGGCTGCTCGCCGTCGCGATTGCAGCCTCCAGGTTTGGGACCGCCACCGCCGATCCCGAGTCTCATCCAGAGGTCGGGGTGTACGCGGGTACCTTTATCTCGAACTTCTTCCACCAGTTCTACGATGACGCGAAGTGGACCGGCGAGACCCGGCCGAACATCTCCAAGGTCAGCCCACAGGTCGGTGCCCGGTACGCCTACTGGCCGGTGCCGCTGATCGGCGTCGAGGGCGAAGCCTCGATCGCGATCGCAGGGGTCGACGGCTACGACGACACCGCGAAGCTGTACGGCCTGCGCGTCCAGGCGTTGTTCCAGTATCCCGTCGGGCAGGTCGCGCCCTTCGCCGCGATCGGCGCCGGTATCCTACACACGAGCTCGAACACGCTCGGCAGCGATACCGACTGGCCGATCCACGCCAGCGTCGGCGTTCGCTACTTCGTGACGCCGCGGCTCGCGGTCCGGTTCGACGCGCGGCTGATTCGCGGCCCGTCCTCGCAGTCGCCGTACACGCTAGGCGCGAGCTATGGCGAATTCGCGCTCGGCGTGTCGTGGGTGCCCGAGACCAGAGGTAACGTCGCCGAATAGCTGTAGCTCTCGCAGCGTTTTATCCTCATGGACAAGATTGTCGTCGAAGGTGGCGCCCGGCTCTCGGGCAAGATTCCGGTCAGCGGGGCCAAGAACGCGGCGCTGCCGCTGCTCGCCGCCGCACTCCTGCCGACGGGAACGTCGACCTATCGCAACGTCCCGCAGCTCGCCGACGTCCGCACGATGGCGAAGCTGCTCCGCATGCTCGGCTGGTCAGCCGACTCCGAGAACGACGGCGACGCACTCGTGATCGCGCCTCCGTCGGGCAAGAAGAAGCCGAAGCTGGAGGCGCCGTACGACCTGGTCCGGACGATGCGCGCGAGCGTGCTCGTGCTCGGTCCGCTCGTCGCACGCTATGGCCGCGCGCGCGTGTCGATGCCCGGCGGCTGCAACATCGGCGCGCGCCCGATCGATCAGCACTTGAAGGGCCTCGAGGCGATGGGCGCGAAGGTCACGCTCGATCACGGCTATGTCGAGGTCGAGGCGAAGCGCTTGAAGGGCGCGACGATCGTGTTCGACATGCCGACCGTGACCGGCTGCGAGAACATCTTGATGGCGGCGGCGCTCGCGAAGGGCCGCACCGTGATGGAGAACGCCGCGCGCGAGCCCGAGGTCGAGGAGCTCGCGCTCGTCCTCAACAAGATGGGCGCGAAGATCCAGGGCGCCGGCACGCCGATCATCACGATCGAAGGCGTCGACGAGCTCCACGCGATCGAGCACGCGATCATTCCCGATCGGATCGAGGCCGGCACGTTCGCGTGCGCGGCGGCGATGACCCGCGGGGACGTCCTCCTCGAAGGCGCGCGGGCCGAGCACATGGACGCGATCATCGCGAAGCTGCGCGCCGCAGGCGCCACCGTCGCGGTCGAGGCGGGCGGCCTCCGCGTAAAGGGTCCGGCCGAGCTCAAGCCGATCGACATCACGACCCAGCCGCACCCGGGGTTTCCGACCGACATGCAGGCGCAGTTCATGGTGATGGCGTGCCTCGCGAAGGGCCAGTCGGTGATCAAGGAGATGATCTTCGAGAACCGGTTCCAGCACGTGCCCGAGCTCAACCGGATGGGCGCCGACATCCAGACCACCGGCCGCGCGGCCGTGATCAAGGGCGGGATGAAGCTCACCGGCGCGTCGGTGATGGCGACCGATCTGCGCGCGTCGGCGAGCCTCGTGCTCGCGGGCCTCGTCGCCCAGGGCAAGACCGACGTGCTACGCGTCTATCACCTCGATCGCGGCTACCAGGCGATCGAGAAGAAGCTGCGCGCGGTTGGCGCGAAGATCAAACGTGCCGAACAATAGACCCATCATTCTCGCGCTGCCGAAGGGCCGAATCCTCGAGGAGGCCGCGGCAGTGTTCGGCCGCGCCGGCTACGATCTGTCCCCCGTGCTCGGTGACACCCGAAAGCTCGTGCTCGAGTGCGGCGTCATTCGCGTGCTCGTGCTCCGCAACTCCGATATCGCGACGTACGTCAGCCACGGCGCGGCCGATATCGGTGTCGCCGGCAGCGACGTGCTCGACGAGGAAGGCAAGGAGCTCTACGAGCCGCTCGATCTCGGCATCGGCCGGTGCAGGATGATCGTCGCCGAGCGCGCCGACGCCCGCGTCGACGAGAAGAGTCAGGCCCACATCCGGGTCGCGACGAAGTATCCGAACCTGACGCGCGCGTACCTCGTGCGCCGCGGCCTCACCGCCGAGGTGATCGAGCTGTCCGGCGCGATCGAGCTCGGCCCGCTCACCGGCTTGTGCGAGCGCATCGTCGACATCACGCAGACCGGCGAGAC
>JBDUAS010000132.1:0-18291 GCA_040004535.1 Deltaproteobacteria bacterium | reverse complement strand
CGCCTTCTTCACGAGTGGCACGAACAGCTCTTGCTGCTTGCGCAGCGCCGCGACCACGAATTGCTTCGTCGCGGTCTCGTACCCCGGCGTCTCGATGATCACCGTGTACGTCGCCTTGTTGAGCTTGCCTTCCCACGGCGTGACGCCGATCTGGCAAGTCTTGTCGCCGATGTAGATCGGCGCACCGGGTGGTGCCGAATCGATCTTGACCGAGTAACGACCGGTCTTGGGGCAATCAGCGGCGGAAGCGGCGGTCACGAACATGACCGAAAACACGATTGCCAGTGCGGCAACACCCGAGAGTCTCATCGACTTACGAGGCTATCACTTCAGAGCGGCGCTAACCAACCGACGGCGAGCGCCCCGAGCAGTGCGATGCCACACACGATCCGGTAGATCGCGAACCCGGTGAAGTGGTGCGACGTCAGGAACCGCATCAGCCAGGCGATCGCGGCGTAGCTCGAGACCGCGGCCACGCCGGTACCTACAGCGAGCGCGGGTAACGGCCCCGGGCCGAATTCCTGGATCGTCTTGTATGCCTCGTACGCACCCGAGCCCGCGATCGCCGGGATCGAGAGCAGGAACGAGAACCGCGCCGAATCGGTGCGCGCGAACCCGAGCAACAGCGCCATACAGATCGTCGCGCCCGACCGGGACACGCCCGGCACGAGTGCGAGCGACTGGGCGAGCCCGATCAGGATCACGTCCTGGAGCTTGATCTCGGCGAGTGGCCGGAACGACCCGCGCTGGCTCGACGCGTAGTCGATCACCCAGATCACGACGCCGAACACGATGAACATCGACGCCGTGATGTAGAGCGAGCGGAGGTCACCCTCGATGTGCTTCTTGAGGAACAGGCCGACCACCGCGAGCGGCACGGTACCGATCGCGAGCAGCCACGGCATCCGGCCGTCGGGCGTGGCCGGCGCGCGGAACATCGCGAGCGCGACGTCGACGAGGTCCTTCCAGAAGTACGCGATCACCGCGGCCAGCGAGCCGAGCTGGATGATCGCGGTGAACGCGGCGCCGGCGTCGGGCTTGTGGAGCAGCGCCGGAACGATCCGGAGGTGCGCGCTCGACGACACGGGGATGAACTCGGTCAACCCCTGGACGAGGCCGAGCAACGCGGCGAGCCACAATGACATCGCGAAGCACGCTAACATTATTGCGGTGAGGTCGCTCCTTCTCGTGATGCTGGCCTGGAGCGCTGGCTGCGGCACACACGCGACACCGGTACAACCGGTTCCGCCCGCCGGTGCGCGCGATGCAGCCGTCGTCGTCGAGCCCGGTCCGAGCGACGGCGAATGCGACGCGCTGATCGAGCACGCGATCTCCCTCGAGACCCCGGGCGATGCCGGGCTCGGCAGCGACGATCGCGTGAAGCTCGCGGGCGAAGTCCGCGACAAGGTGCTGTCGCGGTGTCGCGCGATGCCCCGTGCGGTCTATCGCTGCGGCATGGCAGCGACGACCCGCGAAGCGTTCACGGGCTGCGATCCGAGCTAGGCCAGGAACTAGGCCAGGTCGAGCAGCTCGACCTCGAACAGCAGCGTCGCACCGCCGGGGATCAGGCCGCCGCCGACACCGCGCGCGCCGTAGCCGAGGTCCGGCGGGATCACGAGCGTGCGCTTGCCGCCGATCTTCATGGACATCACGCCTTCGTCCCAACCCTTGATCACCTGGCCGACGCCGATCTGGAACTCGAACGGCTCGCCGCGATCGACGGAGCTGTCGAACTTCTTGCCCTTCTGGCCGTCGGTGTAGAGCCAGCCGGTGTAGTGCATCACGCAGGTCTTGCCCTTCGCGGGACTCGCACCGGTACCGACCTGGGTGTCCTCGTAACCGAGGCCGCTCGCTGTCTTCTGCATCGCCATGCGCGCAGCTTACTCGACCAGCTGGGCGAGCTGCCAGCGCTGGGCGTGCAGGTGCTCCTGGGCGGCGAGCTGGCTGCGACGCTGCGCCACGAACACCCGCGTCGTCACGTACATCTGCGCGAAGATCACCAGGTACAACAACCCCACGATCGCTTTCGGCGACAGATCGACGGCCCACGGCTTGATGTGAATGCCGAGCGCATCGGTGTGAAAGCTCGACGGGATCAGGCCGGTCTGGTCGAGCACCAACGGAATCGCGACCGCGATGATGTGGAACGCGAGCGTGCCCACGGGATGGTTGAACCGCGGCAGCATCAGCATGATCGGCAGCGAACCGAACGCGAACACCGGCAGGAACAACAGTGCGCCCGCGATCGTCCCGACCAGCATCAACAACATGAAGTGGCCGGTGAGGATCAGCACCATGAACAACGGCGTCAGCGGGTCTTCGCGTCGCGACGCGATGTAACAGAACGCGGCCTGGAGCAGCGTGAACACGCCGAGCAGCACGATCGGCCATGCGCCTCGCATCCCGAGCGAGATCGCGGCGACCAACAGCGCGAAGTTCGCGATGTATGCCCACGCCCCACGGACCAGCACCTGCCGGGTGGCGCGGTTGTCATCGGCCTCGAGCGAGCGCCGCGCCGCCTCCGGAATCGGCCGCGGAACGTCGACGAGCAGGCGACCGAGGATGGCTTGCGCGTCCGCGTTGCGCGGATCCAGTGCGATCGCGCGCGCTGCTTCGCGCATCGCTTCGGCGCGGGCGGCCTCGTTCGATGCAGCCGGTGACAGGACGCGGACGAGCGCGAGCGCGGCCTTCGCGGCGTGCTCGGCGGCGAGCTGCTTGCGGCGTTCGACATCGCGATCGCCTTCGAGATAGCGCTGCACCGCATCCGCGAGCTCGCGCGCGCTCGCCGGGCGGAGGTCGCGCTTCCCGGCGGTTGCACGCGCGCACAGCTCGTCGAGCTCCGGCGGAATGTCTTGATCGGGAGCGCCTGCCGCGGGCCGGTGTTCGGCGGTCGCGAGCGTGACCTCGAACGCCTTGTCGCGGGGAATCGCCGCGACGCCGGTGAGCAGCTCGAACAAGATGCAGCCGAGCGCGAACACATCGGTCCGCGCGTCGACCGGCTCGCCGCGCATCTGCTCCGGCGACATGTAGCCGGGCGTGCCGAGCAGCGCGCCGGCTTGGGTGTGGCCGCCGCTGCCCGAATCGCTGCGTAGATCGCCGATCCGGATCGAGGGCGTCAGGGCCGGCGGCTCCGATTCGTCGCCGATCCGCGCGAGGCCCCAATCGAGCACGTAGGTCTCGCCGAACTCGCCGAGCATGATGTTCGCCGGCTTGAGATCGCGGTGGATCACGCCGCGCTTGTGCGCGAACTCGATCGCGAAACAGATATCGATGAAGCGCGCGAGCAGCTTCTTGCGCGTCCACTCGGCGTCCTTCGCGAGGATCACATCGTGCAACGTACGTCCGCTGAGCCGCTTCATCGCGAAGAAGGGGTCGCGCTCGTCGGCCCCGAGATCGTGAACCGGCACGATCGCCGGGTGCTCGAGCCGGCCTTGCACCCGCGCCTCGCGGAGAAACCGCGCGACCGCGTCCGCATCGCCGTTCCCTCTCATCATCTTGATCGCGATCTCGCGATCGATGCGGACGTCATGAGCGAGCCAGACCTCGCCCATTCCACCGCTGCCGAGCAAGCTGCGGAGCACGTACCTGGAGTCGGGCGTGACTGGCGTACGCAGCGTACCGTGGCTGACCCGCGCAGCGTGCGTTGGCGCCGCGGTGTCGGGGATCGTCGGCGCGTTGCCATCGTCGGTCATCGCGGCGATCGTGCCACGGCCGGCTTGTTGCAGGGCATTCCGAGTTAACCTGAGTCCCTCGTTGATGCGCTGCTGGCACGTGATCTTGCTCGTATTTGTCGGCTTGTCGACGACGCGGATCGCGTCAGCCGCCACCGCCACCGTGGAGTTCGGCGCGGTCGACATCGGTGCGTCGGAGGTCCGTTATCTCAACGCGTCGAACCTGAACATCGATGCAGCGACCCTGACGTCGGCGGAAATCATCAACGATCCGGACCACTGGTTCTCGTTCGCCGGCACTGGCTGCGGCGCGATCGCCTGCACGTTCATTCCCGCGCTCGACCTCAGCGGCCCCGTGAAGGTCATCCCGTTTCGCTGCAGCCCGCCGATCAACGCGACTGGCACGCACGTCGCGCAGGTCCAGCTGCACGGCACACCTGCGGACCCGACCGCGAAGCCGCTGCTCGTGTGCGCTGCGAACAGCGGCCTGCTCGAGCTCACGCCGCCCGACGGCATCCTCGATTTCGGCGGACTCGATCTCGCGCTGACGATGCACACCGCGATGTCGACGGTGACGATCAAGAACATCGGCATGGCGCCGATCACGATCGCGAGCACCACGGTGACCGGCCCCGATGTCGGGCGGTTCAGCGTCGGCGCGATTCCGATCGGTCCGCTCGCCCCCGGCGCGTCGCTCCCGATCGCGGTGACCTACACGCCGACCGCAGAGCGCTCGATCGCGGATCCGGATAGCGCGCAGATCAACCTCACGCTCACCGGTCCGGTCGCAGATTCCGTCATCGCGATCCAGCTCCGCGGCCACGGGATCGATCGCCACGCCTCTTTGGTCTCGGTCGCCAGTGTGCCCGAGACGTTCGTGAAGCCCGGCGGCGCCGCGCCGAAGATCGCGGTGACGATCGCGAACACGGGTGAGGCCGCACTCGGGCTGGCAATGCCGGCGGTCACCAACGCGCCGGTGTGGGCGATCGCGAATCCTGACTCGGTCGACGTTCCGGGCGGCACGACGTATTCGTTCCTCGTCCAGTTCTATCCGAACGTGGCCGGCGCCGCGCCTTCGACGGTGTTCACTGTCCACACGAGCGATCCGGCGATGCCGGTCATCACCGCGACGCTGATGGGCAACGGCAAGGATCGCATGGTGACGATGGGGCCGGCGATGATCGACCTCCAGTACGCGGGCATCGGCTCGACGGTGACGACCGAGACGCGCGGCGACCAGCTCGCGATCACGAACAACGATCCGGTGAACGCGTTCAGGGTGCGCTCGTTCACCATCCTCGACGAGCATCAGGCGTTCGCGATCGACCTCCCGGCTGGCACCGTGCTCGAGCCTGGGACCACGTCGAGGTTCGACGTCGCCTTCACGCCTCCATTCGCCGGCACGTTCGGCGCGACCGCAGTGATCCGGCTCGACGACGATCCGGATCCCGCCGCGACCGTCGCGCTGCATGGCGAAGGCGTGTTCGTCGAGGGCACGGGCGGCGGCGGTTGCTCCACGGGCGGCGATGCCGGCGGGGGTGCCGCGCTCGTGATCGTGGTGCTCGTGATCCTGCGGCGCAAGCGACTCGCGGCCGGCGCGATTCTGCTGACCGCGACGGTCGCACAGGCCGCTCCACGCGATCTCGATCTCTCGGTGTTCGACCCGACCCCGGCGACGACGGCGTCGTGGTTCCAGGTCCAGAGTGCGGATGTCGGGCGCGAAGGCGACTACGCGATCTCCGCCGTCGCGAGCTTCGAAGACCAGCCGCTGATCCTGCACGCGACGACGAACGACAACATCTCGATCCAGGACCGGATGATGTTCGAGCTCGGAGGTGCGTTCGCGTTCGGCGACCGCTTCGAGATCGCCGTGCACATGCCGCTCTATCTGCAGAGCGGCGAGAACCTCGCGAGCTCGACGATGTTCGGTGAGCCCGGCGCGTCGGGCACCGCGTTCGGCAATCTCGCGCTTCACGCGAAGGCAAACGTCTATCGCCATCACGGCACCGGCGGCCAGCTCGCCATCGGCACGGCGCTCGGGCTCGGCCTGCCGACCGCGACAGATGATCAGTTCGCCGGCAGCAGCAAGCCGCAGCTCGATGCACTCGCACTCGTCTCGTTCGCACCCGCCGGCACGCCCCTCGCGTTCTCGGTCCAGGCGGGCGCAGTGTTTCGATCGACGACCGAGTTTCACGACATCGATCAAGGCAACGGCATGCTGTGGGGCGTCGGCGCGAGCTATCGGGTACTGCCGGCGCTCGCGGTCGACGTCGAGGTGTTCGGCGAGCTCGATCCCGGTGGCCTCCACGACGCGCCGACGGGCAGCGCGGCGATGGGCCCCGCGAAGGCGCTCGACGCGATCGAAGGGCTCGGCGGCATCCACTACCAGCTCGAGCGCCGGGTCAACGTCGGCGTCGCGGCCGGTCGCGGCCTCACGAATGCGCCGGGGATGCCGGCGTGGCGCGGCGTGCTGTCGGTGACCGTGACGCCGACGGCTCCCAAGCCGATCGCACCGAAGCCGGTCTACGCCGATACGGATGGCGACGGCGTCCCGAACGATGTCGACCGCTGCCCGAACGTTCCGGAGGACAAGGACGGCTTTCAAGACGACGACGGTTGTCCGGATCCGGATAACGACAATGACGACATCCCGGATGCCACCGACAAGTGCCCGAACGATCCGGAGGACAAGGACGGCTTCGAGGACCAGGACGGCTGCCCGGATCTCGACAACGATCACGACGGCATTCCGGATCGCCTCGACAAGTGTCCGGACCAGCCGGAGACGATCAACGGCGTCGACGACGAAGATGGTTGTCCCGATACCGGTAGCAGCGCGGTCACGCTCACGAACAAGAAGCTGAAGATCAGCGAGGCAATTCAGTTCACGGGACCCGGCAAGATCTCGCCGGACAGCTTCAACCTGATGGGCCAGATCGGCGCGACGTTACGCGCGCATCCCGAACTCTCGGTCGTCGTCACGAGTCGTGTCAAAGGGCGCGCCCAGGTCGTGGTCGACTGGCTCGTCCAGTACGGCGTCGCCGCGGACCACCTCACGGCGAAGACCGGCGGCAGCTCCGACGTGACGTTCGAGCTGCACTAGCGGATCGCCGCGGCGAAGTACGGCGAGCTCTGCGCGAGCGTCGCGACGTACTCGCGGACGTCATCGCGTGCGCGTGGCGACAGCCGAGCGAACGGCACGACGTGCTCGTCGGGCACGTAGCGAAACGTGAAGTTCACGCGGCGCGTGCGAAACCCGGCGATCTTCGGCGGCAGATCGAGAGCGTGCTTGTCCTCGACGCGCTGGACGCGATGCAGGAGGTCGTCCTTCCAGCGCGGGCCGCCGAAGATCTGCAGCGAGTTGTCCTCGAGCCACTGCGTGCGGACCGGCGGCGCGTCGAGCTGACCGCGGCGCACGAACTGAAAGCGCGCGCGCTCGCCGAGCGACAGCGATGCGACCGGCCCGGGCTCGAAGTCGCGATGCTCGCCGACGCGTGCGGCATCGCTTTTGTCGCGATCCCCGTAGAAGTTCACGAGGCACGTGTTGAGGTGCCAGCGCTTCGGCACCGTGCTCGGCGGAAAGCCATCGTGGACGCGGCGCTCGATCTGCGCGACCAGACGCGCGATCACCGGTGGAAACGGCTCGGCCGCGACCGCGACGTCGTGCGTGCGCCGGGGCGGCTCGTAGTAGCCGAGGCACGCGAACTGCCAGTTGCCGAGCCAGTACACCGGCCGCAGGAGGCCGCGCTGCTGTTTGCCCGCTGGTGGCGGCCGGCGGGTCGAGTAGCGCTGCTCCCACAGTGGGTGCAACGTCCCGAGCCACGTCAGGATCTCGGCGCGGGCCGCCGGATCGATGAACCCGGGCTCGTAGACGTAGCAGCGGTCGGTCACGCGGTCGGGCACGCGATGCGCTAGGTAGCACGCAACCACACGGCGTGGCGGCCGATACCGCCCGCATGTGGTCGCCCGTCGAATGGTTCTTCAAGCCCCGCTGTGTCGCGTGTTCGAACGACGGCAGTCCGTTCTGCGAGAGCTGCGCGTCGTCGCTGGTCGAGCTCGGAGCCGCCTGCCCGCGTTGCGCCGAGCCGACGGGAGCCGTCTCGGCGATCTGCCGGCGCTGCCTGCGCTCGCCGTTGCCGCTCGAACGGATCGTCTCGCCGTGGCGATTCGGCGGTCCGCTCGCGTCGGCGATCCGCCGGCTCAAGTTCACGGGCGCGAACCAGATCGCGCGCAGCGTCGCGCCATTGTGGGCACCGCTCGTCGCGGCCGCCGCCAGTGAAGGCGGTGTGGTCGTGCCGATTCCGCTGCACTGGCGTCGGCGATTCTCGCGCGGCTACGATCACGCGTGGCTGCTCGCGCTTCACGCGTGCGCGTCCGCGCAGATCGCCCCACCGGTGCCGGTGCTCGCGAGAACGCGTGCGTCGCCGGCGCAGAGCTCGCTGGCGGCGGCGGATCGCAGGTCGAACTTGCGTGGCGTGTTCGCGGTGCGGCGGCGTTACGCGTCACGCATCGTCGATCGCGAGATCGTCTTGCTCGACGACGTTGTCACGACGGGCTCGACGCTCGCCGCCGCGTGCGAAGCGTTGCTCGAAGGCGGGGCACGATCGGTCACCGGCGTCGCGCTCGCACGCACCGCGCAATGAAAGAAAGTCGCAGCTTCGTGGAACACGCGATGCAGCGACGAGAAGCATGGGTCTGCTCGTCGTCCTCATCGTGCTGTTGGCGTTCGTTGGTGTGGTCGCGGCATGCATTTACGCACTGCGACCGAAACGGTCGGGGAGCTCTCACGGCTGGCTCGCGATCCTTCCCCTTTTGATTCTCTTCGCTTGGGTCCTCGAGATGATCATCGTGCACTGACGCACACACCGTGCGAACGCTGCTCAGTCCGCGCCACCCTCGGGATTCTCGATCTCCGAGGTCCAGTACACGTAGTCCCGCCACGCCTCGGGCACGCTGTGTGTGCTGATCCGGATCTGGACAGCGGGCATCCAGGTCGGGCGCACCGGCAACGCGAGCAGCTTCATGCCTGCCTCCACCGGTGTCCGGTTCGACTTCTCGCGATTGCACGTGTAGCAAGCCGACACGATGTTCTCCCAGGTCGTGAGACCGCCCTTGGAGCGCGGGATCACGTGGTCGTACGTCAGGTCGGCCGGTGTGCACTTCGCACCGCAGTACTGGCAGCGGTGCGCGTCGCGCGCGTAGATGTTGACGCGCGAGAACTTGACCGGCTTCGCCTTGCGCGGAAAAGATCGGCGCAGCCGTACGACGGCCGGCATCTGCATCGCGATGGAGACCGCGCGGATCTCGTCGTCGTATTCCTCGACGACATCGACCTTCACGAGGGAGAGCAGCGTGATCGCGCGCTGCCACGAGATGACCTGGAGCGGCTCGTAGCCCTGCGTCAGGAGCAGGGTGCGATTGGACTGCACGATACGTTTCTCCTATGAAAGTTAGAGTGAACAGGCAGCACAGACTTTAACCGGCATCTCCAGAAACCCTGGTGTCCTGTCGTTGGACGACACCTGTTCGCCGCAGTGGAGGGAGTCGAACCCCACATTCGTTCGCGCCTAACGAACGGACCGCGCGCGTTTCTATGGCGTGCGATCGTTGTCTCACCGGAGATCACTGCGAAAGAAAATCAGCGCAACGGAAACGATTCGAACGATTCCTTCTCGACGAACGAGCACACTTCCCAGAAGCGTTGCGCGCGAGGTGCGACCTCGCAAAAAACCTCGAATACCCGTGGTTGCCCACGGGCAGCTGGTCGCGAGGGCCGCGCCTTCGCTCGAGCGCGCAGTGCACTACGCGCGAGCGAAGTCGGCAGAGACATCCCGGCTGCGACCAGCTCGGCCGAGATGCCGTCGCCGTGGATCACGATCGTGTCCACAGCGACGCGGTTGAAAACTTCTCGAACGCCACTCGCTGATCGCGCAGGCCGCTTGCAAGGTCGGGTGACCAAGCCGGCGCGAGTCATCGAGGGGGACTGGCGTCGAGACGAAAAAGAATCCGGATCGTTCTTGGGCGCGCGTCCCGAACTGAAAGATCAACGATCCGGTGAGGGATTGGTGGTGTCCTCGACCAGACACCGGTTATGCGGATCACCGTGGGCTGCGCAGGAGGTGCAGCGTCCGGTGACCCTATCGTCCCGCTCTCTGGAGTCGAACCAGGGAAGCTCTCGGTACACCGTGTACGAAGAGCGGGTCTACGAGCGCCGCGGGCGTGCTTCGGCGGCACGCACGCGGCGCAGATCATCAACATCGTCTTCGAATGTCAGAGATCGAATAGACCCCTCCCGTTCTGAAGATCTGGAGTGCAGATCTGCAGTTGAGTCAGAAGTCCGGACGAAAAAAAGGCCGCCGTGGTTCCCAGGGCGGCCTGCACGCTCACGCGGTTACGTGACTATCGTGCAGGACCTTCCTGGGTGCGATCAGCGCCGAGCACGCCGCCGAACGACGGCTGCAGGAAGCTGCAGCTCGGCCGGCCGGAGAGTGTGATGGCGATAGATGGTTCGTGTTTACGCACGGAATGTCCCTTGATGGTTAGTACGGATAACAGTGGCCATTCGATCTGTCAACGTCTTTTCCGACGCTGATTTTGCGATCACAGGCGTTGCGCGCAGTTAAACGTGAACTTCTGTTCGAGCGGCTGTTTGTCTACCGCTCTTGCAACGCGAGCACGGTGATCGGCGTGCCGAGCGCGAGCTCGACCCGCGAACGGCGGCCCAGGAGCTCGCCGCCGGCCTCGATCGCGGCCTCGCGGTCGAGCTCGATCGCGACCCGGTCGCACATGAAATCGCGGACGTTCTCGCTGAAGTATTCGCCGCGAAACGCCGCCGGCGTATTGCGCATGATCTCGAATAGACCGGGCTCGCCACACCGCAGGTGGAATGCATCGCTGCGCGACTCGGCGAACGCGAACATCTTCAAGCCGAACCCGAAGTACGGGATCGTCGAGCCCGCGACCAGCGTGCACGGTCCTCGCCACAGCTCACCGGTGCGCGCGCGCCCTGCTCCATCGCTCGGCCCCACGAGCTCGATCGCGTCGCGGCCGAGGTTCGTGACGACCGCGTTCGGCCGCGTGCCGAAAGCGAACCGTGGCACCGAGCGCAGCGCGACCGACAACGCGTAGCGCGCGGCACCACCAACGAAGCGCGCCCCCGGCAAGCGATCGACCACCCGGCCGACCGCCTCGTGATCCTCGAGCAGCTGCGCATCGACACCCAGGCCGACGAATGGCGCGCGCACGCCGAGCACGTCGAGCAACGGCAGCACGCGCTTCGTCCCCGCGCCACGCGCGAGCCGGGACAGATCGGCGGTCACGTCCTCGCTCGCGCCGACCGTATCTGCGATCGCGTTGCCCGAGCCCATCCGCAGCACCGCGATCATCGGCTCGCGCTTGCCGAACCCGCGGCATGCCTCGCCGAGCAGCGTCAGGCCCATCACGACCGTGCCGTCACCGCCGCCGAGGATCAAGAGATCGGTGCCGCGCCGGATCTCGGTCCGGACCGTCGTGCGCGCTTCGTCGAGCGAAGCGGTGAACCGGACGTTGCCTGGGAGCTCGCGCTCGAGGCGCGCACGCAGCTTCGGCGTGAGGCCACGCGCGTGTGCGTTGACGATCGCGACCGCTCGCATGAACGGCTTTATCTTAGGACGAACTGGGCGATCGCCGCCGCAAACGCGTCGAGCTGATCGAGATAGACCCAGTGACCGGCGGGCTCGATCCCGATCCAGCGCACGCGGTGATGCTCGAGCGCCGCACGCGATTGCTCCGAGATCCCACGCGGTACGCCGGCGACGAACAGCGCTGGAATCGTCAGCGCGCCGAGCCGTGGCGCCATCGTGTCGGTCGATGACAGCGCGACGAGGTCGCTCGCCTGCTTGTAGAACGTGCGCGGCTGCGCGAAGCACATCGCGGCGTGATACGTGCGGAGCACGGGGTCCGCCACGCCATCGCGATAGATCCGGTCGCGCATCGCCGCGAAGTCGCGCGCGACGAAGTCGGCCTCTGAACCGGCCGTCGCTTGCGCGCTGAACGTGCAATCTGCACGGGTCACGTTGCCATCGATATCGACGATCGCACTCGCCGCACCGCGCTCCGCGATCATCACCGCGAGCACGCCACCCATCGAGTGGCCGATCACGGTCGCGAGCGGCCGCGCCTTCAACCACGCGGCGAGATGATCCGCGAGCGCCTCGAGCCCGAACGGCTCGTCGGGCCACGCCGAGCGGCCGTAGCCCGGCAGATCGACGAGCGTGTGCGAGAATTCGGGCAGCTTCGCGATCACGGGCTCGAAGCTCGTCGACGATTCGCCGAGCCCGTGGATCCACACGAGCTCGCGGCCGCTACCTGTGCGGCGGACTGACATCCCTGCTTCGCTCGAGAAGTTAATTGCCGTAGTCCTGGACGATCGTGACGTCGCCATTGTCGGCCGAGAAGATGCCGCAGCCGAGCTTCGCGTAGTCGCCCATCATGTTGATGTAGTGGCCGTGCGTGCTGTAGTCCGTGCCCGGGCCTTCCGAGTAAAACGCCGCGATGCACATCCCGACGAGCGCGTTGAGATCGCCGCCTGGCGCCAGGTGCCAGCCCGAGTGGCCCGGGCACTCGTTCTCGGCAAAAGCGATGCCGCCGCCTTGGGTCGACGAGAAGTGGCTGTGCGGCGAATTGGCGTCGTAGTCGGTCATCGCGCCGGTATCCGCGTAATCCTCGAGGTTCGCGGCCTCGCTCAGATCGGCCTTGCCGTTCATCGCGCGATAGCGATTGGTCTCCGATACGCAGAACTGCTGCGCGTCCTGATCGCCGGTCGTTCCATCATCGCCACCGCACGCCGTCACGAGCACGATGACGATCGCGAAACTCGGCGGCCTCATGGACCGATCGTATCAGCCAAATGCCTTGCGGATGCGGCCGATCGCTTCGTCGATGTTCGCGCGCGAGTTGAACGCGGACAGCCGGAAGTAGCCCTCGCCCGCCGGGCCAAATCCCGCACCCGGCGTGCCGACCACCTGCGCCTGCTCGAGCAAGCGATCGAAGAACTGCCACGACGTCAGCCCGCCCGACGTCCGCAGCCAGATGTAGGGCGCGTGGACGCCGCCGAAGATCGTGAAACCCGCTGCGGTCAGGCCTTCGCGCAGGAGGCGCGCGTTCTCCATGTAGAAGTCGATCTGCGCGCGGGTCTGCGCTTGCCCGTCCGCGGAGTACGCCGCCGCCGCACCTCGCTGCACGATGTACGACGCGCCGTTGAACTTGGTGCTGTGCCGCCTCGACCACAGCGCGTTGAGCGAGACCCGCTTGCCCGACGGATCGACGCCGGTCACGCCCTTAGGCACGACCATGAAAGCGCAGCGCACGCCGGTGAAGCCCGCGCGCTTCGAGAAGCTGCGTAGCTCGAGCGCGACATCCTGCGCGCCCGGGATTTCGTAGATCGAATGCGGCAGCGCTGGATCCGCGATGTAGCCCTCGTACGCCGCATCGAACAGGATCACCGAGTCCGTGCGCTTCGCCCACGCGACCCAACGCTCGAGCTGCGCGCGGGTCGCGACGGTGCCGGTCGGATTGTTCGGCGAGCACAGGTAGGCCACGTCGACCGGCTCGGCCGGCGGCTCGGGTTGGAAGCCGTTCGCTTCGCTGCCGACGAGATAGAGAAAGCCCGGATAGCGCCCGTCCATACCGGCGGCCGCGGTGCGGCCTGCCATCACGTTCGAGTCGACGTAGACCGGGTACACGGGATCGGTGATCGCGACGCGCGCCGAGTGCGCGAAGATCTCCTGGACGTTGCCGCTATCGCACTTGCTGCCATCGCTGACGAAGATCTCGTCGGCGGAGAGCTCGACGCCGCGCGCCTTGTAGTCGTGCTCGCGGATCGCCTCGGCGAGGAAGTCGTAGCCCTGCTCCGGGCCGTAGCCGCGGAATGTCTCGCGCTGGCCCATCTCGTCGACCGCCGCGTGCATCGCCTGCACGATCGCGGGCGCGAGCGGCTCGGTGACGTCGCCGATACCGAGCCGGATCACCTTCGCGCTGGGATGCGCGGCTGCGAACGCTTTGACGCGCCGGCCGATCTCGGGGAACAGGTAGCTGGCGGGGAGCTTCGCGTAGTGCTCGTTGATGCGCACGGCGCGAACGTACTCGAAAGCTTCGACGCGCGCGACCGATCGGGGGTTGCCTGAAAGCAACGATGTGGGCGGCTGCGTGGACTCATCGCGCATGCGCTCTTCCGTTCTCGCGTTTCTCGTCGTCGGGGGCTTGGCCGCCTGTTCCGTCGCCGACCTCCACACGCGCTATCCGATCGTCACACCCGGGCAACCCACGGGCACGCTCGTGCTGCTGATGTCGCAGCCGGCGGACGACGTGATCGTCACGCTCGACGGCGTGCTCGTGACCTCCGAGGCCCACACCCAGCGGATCGTGATCGATGAGGTGCCGTGCGGCACGGTCGATCTGATCGTCGCGGCGAACGGGGGCGACAAGGAGGTCAAGATCTGGGTCGGCGGCGATCACGCGACGACGGTGCCGATCGGGATCCCCGACGCGGGCATCGGCTTCGTCAAGACGCTCGCCGGATCGCTGCTGACGATCCTCGTGTACTCGCTACTGCACTGATCGGCTGAACGTCCGCCGCGTCACGTCGCTACCATCGGTGATCTCGATGACCAGCTGGCTCCCGGTGAACGAGGGGAACGCGACGAACATCGGCCCGGCGTGGCGATCGCGGTCGCAGTCGTCGAGCGCGACCTCGAGCTCGAACTTCGGCGGCTGGGCACCCTGGATCGGCTTCGCGTGGATCGTGCAGGTTCCGAGCTTGCCGCGGTTGACCGTCATCGAGAAGTCCCCGGCTCCGAGCTCGAGCGTATAGCCGAAGTCGAGGTCGTCGAACGCGGCCCAGCTGCCGGCGACATCGTCCCAGCTCGCGATCGTTCGCTGTGCGGGTGGCGGTGCCGGCGGTGGCGGATGGCTACACGCGACGACGATTCCTCCAACCCAGCAGGGCACGACGAGCGCACGCATCGCTCGCAGCATATACTGCGCCCCGTCATGGGTTCCGAGCGCACAGACTTCATTCGCGAGATCATCGACGCCGACCTCGCGGCGGGCCGTTACGCCAAGGTGGCGACGCGGTTCCCGCCCGAGCCGAACGGCTATCTTCACATCGGCCACGCCAAGTCGATCTGCCTGAACTTCGGCCTCGCGCAGGACTACCAGGGCACGTGCAACCTCCGCTACGACGACACCAACCCGGTCAAGGAGGACGTCGAGTACGTCGACTCGATCGAGAAGGACGTGCGCTGGCTCGGCTTCGCGCCGACGGCGGTGCTGTTCTCGGGCGACTACTTCGGGAAGATGTACGAGCTCGCCGAGCGGCTCGTCACCGAAGGCAAGGCGTACGTCTGCGATCTCGACGACGAGCAGATTCGCGAGTACCGCGGGACGCTGTCGGAGCCCGGCAAGCCGAGCCCGTTCCGGACCCGCACGCCCGACGAGAACCTCGCGCTGCTGCGCAAGATGAAGGCGGGCGAGCTTCCGGATGGCGCATGCACGCTGCGCGCGAAGATCGACATGGCGTCGGCGAACATGAAGATGCGCGATCCGCTGCTGTATCGGATTCGCCACGCGCACCATCACCGCACCGGCGACGCGTGGGTGATCTATCCGATGTACGACTGGGCGCATCCCATCGAAGATGCGATCGAGGGCATCACGCACTCGATCTGCACGCTCGAGTTCGAGAACAACCGCGAGCTCTACGACTGGGTCATCGACAACACCGGGCCGTGGCCGGTGCGCCCGCACCAGTACGAGTTCGCGCGGCTCGCGCTCGAGTACACCGTGATGAGCAAGCGCAAGCTCCTGACGCTCGTCCAGGGCAAGCACGTCACGGGCTGGGACGATCCGCGGATGCCGACGATCGCGGCGATGCGCCGGCGCGGCTACTCGCCCGAGGCGCTGCGCGCGTTCGCCGACATGATCGGTGTCGCGAAGGCGAACTCGTTCGTCGACATCGGCAAGCTCGAGTACTGCGTGCGCGACGATCTCAACAAGACCGCGCCTCGCGTGCTCGGCGTGCTGCGGCCGATCGAGGTCGAGCTCGTCGATGCCAGCGTAACGACGCCGAACATGGAGCCGGCGGTGATCGACGCGCCCTACTTCCCGCCGGATGTCGGCAAGCCGGGCTCTCGCTCGGTCCCGCTCGGTACGCGCCTCTTTATCGACCGCGACGACTGGCGCGACGATCCGCCGGCCGGCTATCAGCGGCTCGCGCCCGGCCGCACGGTGCGGCTGCGCTATGGCCCGTGCATCACGGTGACCGATGTCGTCGAGCGCGACGCCGCCGGCCACGCATCGAAGCTGCGCGCGTCGGTCCACGCCGAAACACTCGGCGGTCAGAACCCGAGCGACGGCCGCAAGGTGTTCGGCGTGATCCACTGGGTCGACGCCGCGACGTCGGTGACCGCGGAGGTCCGGATCTACGATCGGTTGTTCCGGATCGCGCGGCCTGAAGAAGGCGGAGGTGATTTCCTCGAGCACCTCGATCGCGACTCGCTCCAGGTCCTGACGAACGCGCGCGTCGAGGCGTCGCTCGCGAACGCGGCGGCGGGCTCGCGCTGGCAGCTCGAGCGCGTCGGTTACTTTGTCGTCGATCAAGACGCGCAGCCCGGTGCGCTCGTCCTCAATCGGATCATCACGCTGCGCGACGACCGCGTCGCAACGACGTCCGAGAACAAGTCGCCGGCGAAGGCGGTGAGCGACACGCTCGAGAAGCGTACGAACGCGAAGGCGGCGACGCGGCCGAAGAGCAAGTCGCCGTCGGAGTATCGCGCCGAGGCACGCAACCGCGATCCCTCGCTTGCCGCGACGTACGCGCGCGCACAGGAGCTCGGGCTCTCGGCCGAACAGGCTGACCTCGTCGCCGGTGATCGCGCGACTGCAACGCTGTTCGATGGTGCCGCTGCCGCGACGAACGCACCCGAGCTGGTCGCGAAGTGGATCATCAACGAGCTGCCGCGCGCGCTCGCCGGCAAGGAGCTCGCGGACAGTGGGCTCGATGCCGCGCGGTTCGCCGAGCTGATCGCGCTCCTTCACAACAGCACGATCTCGGCCTCGGTCGGCAAGACCGTGCTCACCCAGATGGTGGCGACTGGACGCTCCGCGTCGGAGCTCGTGGCCGATCTCGCAGCGACGCCGGCAGGTGACCTGACCACCGCGATCGACGCGGTGATCGCGGCGAATCCCGACAAGGCGGCGCAGTACAAAGCCGGTAAAACCGGGCTGTTAGGCTTCTTCGTCGGCCAGGTCATGAAGAGCGCGCCGGGCGCGGATGCGAGCGCGGTCAACACGGCCGTGCGGTCGCGGCTGGCCTGATGCCCCGGGGGCCGCCGCCCCAGAAAATGGCGACGGATCCCCAGTCGGCAACGCTATTTGGAGCGTGTAAGACTGATGTCATGAGGGTAAGGGGCCTCGCGATCGCACTTCTGATGCTGGGCTGCCAGGCGCACCTGGGCGATCACTCGATCGGCGGCAACGACAACGTCGACGCGAGTGGTGGCGGTGGTGGCGGTGGCGGCGGCGGCGGTGGATCTGGATCGAACGCCGGTGGTGGCCTCGATGCCGGCAGCGGCGCGGCGGCGTGTGCGAGCGGCCGCGTCGTGTTCCTCGAGTTCGAAGGCGCCACGCTGACCCAAGCGGCGACGAGCGACGCGACCGCGAACAAGGCGGTGTGGCTCGGCGTCGGCACCGCGACGATGCCGCAGTTCCGGCCCGGTGCGGCCGATCGCGCGACGCAGATCGCGGACACGGTCGCTGATATCAAGACCGCGCTCGGCGGATTCCCCGCCATCCAGGTCGTGACGACTCGTCCGGCGGCCGGACCGTATTTCATGATCGGCTTCGGCGGCGCACACCAGACCGTGAACGTGCCGTACACCGGCGCGGTCAATCGGCTCGACTGCGGCGATACCGCGACGAAGAACGACCTCGCCTACGTGTTCGAGTCCGCGAGCTCGCCACAGGTCGCCGCGAACCTCGCGGTCGGTGCACTCCTGTTCGGGCTCGGCGCGACCGGCACCACGAATTCGAACGACTGCATGTGCGGCTGGTTGACGAACTGCCAGGCGACCACGAACGCGTGCACGATCTCGACGAACATCAATGCGGCGACAGGATGCAACGTCGCGAACCCGGTCGACGAGACGACGTACCTCGCGCACTTCTGTAACTAGACGAGTACGCGGAGCTTGCCGCCGGCGAACACCGGTTCAGCCGCAGCATGCTTCGTACGCGGCTCGCTGACCGCCGCCGGTCGGATGTCTGCCGCACGCTCCGCCCATGCGCGCGCGACATCGCGATCCAGCAGGTGCGTCGGCCGCACGTTCGAGAGCGCGGTCGCCATCACGGCGCGGACGTGCGGATTCGCCTGCTCGAGCTGCGCGATCAACGCCGTCATCGCGTCGCGCTTCAAGCCGTCCTGCGATCCGCACAGATTGCACGGCACGATCGGGAACGCGAGGCTCGAGGCGTACTCGGCGATGTCTTTCTCGGCGCATGCGATCAGCGGCCGGATCACCTCGAACCGACCGTCGTCGGTGCGATAGCTCGCCGGCATCGCCTGGAGCTTGCCGCTGTAGAACAG
>JBDUAS010000400.1:0-5416 GCA_040004535.1 Deltaproteobacteria bacterium | reverse complement strand
TGCGCGCACAAGAACGTGAGCGTGTAGCGCAGCCACGGCGCCGTCTTGAACGCGCGATGGCTGAGCAGCCGGTGATAACCGACGGTGTTCGACAGCCCGACCGCGACGACCACGGGATAGAAGGCGAGGACCCCCAGCACGTGGGGCGTACCGTACAAGCTGCGCGCAGCGAGCGGGACGAAAATCGTCTGCTCGATTTGTGCACACGCGGTTACTTCTGGAGCGCCTTCAAATAGCCGAGGTCGACGAGCTTCTCATCCCGAGCTTTCCGCGCAGCCTCTGCAAACGCCTGCATTTCCTCCAACCAGGCAATCCGTTCGGTTGGCGTACGAGCGAGAGCACGCGCTTGCAGCGAAGGATCGACGTCCTTCGCGAACAGCTCGGCGAGTACGTCGAACGACGTCATCTCGCTAGCGTAGCACCTGCACGCCACGAGACGTGAAGGTGCTCCGTTGCGAGCCGTCAGGCGCCGTCTTCGTCGTCGGACGCCAGAGCCTCGTCGGCCCTGACGTAATTCTTCAACGCCCGCGGCGGTAGCAGCTCCGCCTCGATGTGCACCGGCGCCGCCATGAAGATCGCGGCGTCGAGCTTCTTGAACATTCGCTTCTTGTACCAGCCGAGTGCGCGCTCGTTGTTCTCCGCGACTTCGAGCACGAGGTGATTGAGCCCGTGCACGCGCGCGAGGTGATGCAGTTGCTCGAGCGCGAACGAGCCGACGCCCTTGCCGTGATACTGCGGATGGACCGCGAGCTCGTCGACAAATAGTGGCCGCATCTCGCGCTTCTCGAAGTAACGCGGGTTGATCCAGTTGTCGGAGCCCGTGACCTCGTAGCTGCACTCCGCATACGCGACGAGCTCGTCACCGATCTCGAACACCAGCTGCTCGATGCCTTCTTCTTCGAAGATCTCTTCGAACCGGCGCCGTGAGCGCGGCCGCTGATACTCGACCGTCTCCGCGTTGACGTCGCGAAAGCTGATCTTGAGAAA
This sequence comes from Deltaproteobacteria bacterium, assembly GCA_040004535.1. GTDB lineage: Bacteria > Myxococcota_A > Polyangia > Haliangiales > Haliangiaceae > JABFXX01. The sequence goes on along the minus strand of JBDUAS010000400.1, from coordinate 4,429 downwards.
GTCCCAGACGTCGCCGATATCGCGGCGAGTCATGTGGCGGACGACGATCGTCGGCCCCGCCGGCTTGGCTTTCTTGCCGCCGCGAGCGCGCTTCGGCCCACTGCCATCCTTCGTCGGCGCGACGGCGACGACGGCGTTCTTGGCGGTCTTGCGAGGAGTGCGCGAGCGCGCCATCGGCAATTAGGAGAGCGTACTTACAGGGTTTTCAGCAAGCGGGCAGAGCCGGAAAACGTCTGCTCGAGACCAGATCGTCGCGAGCGACCCGAGGCCCTACGGGTTTCGACCGCTGATCGACGCCACGAACGCCTCCAGATCTCCGAGCCGGTGCTCGACGACATCTCGAACGATCGCGAGATCGACTTCGACATACTCGTGTACCAAGACATTGCGCAACCCGATCACCGCGCACAGCGTCGCGCGCGCCCCCCAATCGCTCATCGCTCGCGATATGCGACGCGACATCCACGACGGCCTGGATTGCGAGCTGAAGCGTGTGCTCGACGAACCGCCGCTGCACGATATCGACCGAGATCACGGACGGCTTGGCATTAGCCCGTAACTGCGCCACGCAGGTGACAATGAAGGCGAGCTTCTTTTCGACCAGCTCGCGGTCTGTCATTTTCGCCCGGCCGCCAGACGGTAGCTCGTACGCAGGTGCTGCGTGTCGAAATACTGGTTGCGTGCGTGAACCTCCAACGAGATCCGCCGGCTGCGATCCAGTTCCACGATCAGCTCGCCGTCGCGAAGGATACGGTGGACGAGGTCTGGGGATGCACCATTCATCACGACCACGTCGACACGCATGCCGAGGAGCGCCTCGAGCTCGCCGGCGAGTCCAAACGGCGCGTCTTCGAACCGTTTGGGCGTCGAGCCGAGCCAGATCCCGACATCGATATCACTATGTTCGTTCGCAGTGCCGCGCGCCTGGCTACCGAATAGGTACGCCGCAATCACATCGGGTTGTTGGATCAGTCGGTCGCGAAGCTGCTGCCTCCACACGAGCCGAGTATAGCAGTCACGTGGGACGCCCTCGCCGTGATATTGCGAACGCTAACCCGAGCTCATCGACGAACAACGACCGCAGCTCGCCGTTGCCCGAAAGAGCGCGGCACGCGCGCGCTCGCGGCGGTTGCCATCCTTCGCCCGTGAGTCGGCGCAGGACTCTTGGCGCACTTGGGTGGAGTGCGCGCCATCGGCGATTAGGAGAGCGCACTTACAGGGTTTTCAGCAGGCGGGCAGGGCGAGAAATGCGTGACGTGCGCACGGTTTGACGGTTTTCGCGCAACTGTTGGCCGCTCGGATCGATAAGGTCGGCATATGGGCGTGATCAATGTTCTCGGTCTAGCGGTTGTCGTAGGCGTTGCAGGCGCGGCGTGTACGAAGACAGTCAACGAATGCAACTCCGACAGCGACTGCAAAGATGTCGCGTACCCCTTCTGCGATGTGAACGGTGAGTTCGGTCCGTCTGGGGGTGCGAAGGATGTTTGCACGATCGTTCCGCCGGATTGTCCGATCGAGCGCTGCGGTTGCAGTCCCGGCGCGACGACCTGCACCGGTTCTACGCTGAGCGTCTGCAACCAAGATGGAAAAGGGACCACGCCGACGACGTGTTCATTGGGCTGCGCGAGCGCGATGGATCGCTGCCTGACGTTCACGCCACTCAATGGCCTGGGCGCGGCGTTGCTCGCGGCAGCGAGTAAGCCTGCCGTGATCCTGCCGGCATCAGTGACGATCGATACCAGCACTGGAGTCGTGAAAGACAGTGGTGGCGCTGCGGTGCCGTTCGATTCGATCGTGCTCACCCAAGCAGGGGCACCCGACATTCGGGCGTACATCGCGCTGACGATCGACATGACCGGCGTCGTTGTTACTGGGTCGAAAGCCGTGGCATTCGTGGCAACCGGCGACATCACACTTCATGGTCTTGTCGACATCAGCGCGAACGGAACCGTCGGCGGAGCGGGTGCGATGGACTCCGGTAGCTGTAATGGTTCGGTGGCGACGACCGGTGGCGGGGGCGGAAATGGCACGGACGGCGGAGCCGGAGCGGCGTCGACGGACATTTCTGGAATACACCCGGGCGGAGCCGGTGGAAAAACCGTAATGAACTACGAACCGTTGTTCGGGGGATGTCGCGGCGGCAGTACGAACGGGACGGGTGGCGCCGGTGGAGGGGCGATGCAGATGGTCTCCGGCACCCGTATCAGCTTCGACGCGTCCGCGATGATAGACCTAGGTGGCGGCGGCGCGGGTGGCGATGCCATCGGTGGAGGCGCCGGTGGCACCATCATCCTCGAGTCGCCTGTCGTTGCGATCAACGGAGCAGTCGTCGCGAACGGTGGCGCTGGCGGCGCCTGCGGCACCACTGCCGCGGATGGAACCCGGACCACGGCTGTGGCCATAGGCTCATCCTGCGGCACCAATTCGTCGTCACGCGCAGGCTCCGGTGGGACGCGAACGACCGCCGCAACCGGCGGGGTGACCCTCACACCGACGGGAAACGCAGGCGGCGGAGGGGCAGTTGGAAGATTGCTCGTCCGCACGCAGGACGGAAATTACGCCGCGGGCGGTTCGAGTTTGGTCAGTGCGCTGGTGGTAACGCAGCAGCTTCCGACCGAGTAAGCAAGACCGTCTAGGATCCGACGCGTGCGACGAGCTGCTGCACGCGCTCGACGAACGCGGCCTTGTGATGGCGTTCGAATTCGGTCCACGTGGAGAACGTCGACGGATCGGTGACGCGGTCGACGAAAATCTTGCCGAGCAAGTGATCGACCTCGTGTTGATAAGTGCCGGCCTTCAACCCGTGCACGACTTCGTCGATCTCGTTTCCGTGGCGGTCCCACGCCTGAACGCGGACGTGGACGTTCCGCTTGACCATCGCGCGCAGGTTCGGCACGGAGAGGCAGCCTTCGTTATTCTCGAACATCTCGTCGTCGACCGGTGTGAGAACAGGATTGACGAGGATCGTGAGTGGGATGGGCGGCTTGTACGGATAGCGCGGGTTGTTTCGGACTTCGATCGCGCAGATTGAAATCGGTTCGTAGACCTGGATCGCGGCGAGGCCGGCCCCGTCGGCGTCGTGCATGGTCTCGACGAGATCGTCGATGAATTGCTGCGTTGTCGACGCTGCGAGCTCCTCGCGCGAGAGCTTGCGGGCGACCTGGCGAAGGACCGGGTGACCGATCTGAGCGATCTTTCGGATGGCCATTCTGTGCGCACTGTAGCGCATTGCCCTGCTTCGCCGAGTGCTCGGTTTGGTCAGCAGCTGCGAGGTCAGACCGAGGAGGATTTCGATGTAGTGTGCGCGCCGGAGGGCCTAGCCATGCGTTTGTCTCGAGTTGTCAGTTCGATGTTCGTCGTCGGTGTCACGAGCGTTGCCACGATCGTGGCGTGCGGTGGCAGCGATAACAAGACCACCCCCGACGCCAAGGCGGGCTCGGGCTCGGGCTCGGGCTCGGGTTCGGGATCCGGCTCGGGTTCCGGTTCGGGATCGGGTTCTGGCTCCGCCAATGCTCAGCACCTCGGAGAGATCTGCGGCGGCTCGGGCCAAGTACAGTGTGCCGCCGGCAACACGTGCGTCGAGATCCCGGCGCTCGGCTCGGGGGCAAACGCCAAGGGCTACTGCACGCCCGATTGCATGGGCAACAATGCCGTCTGCACGAATGGATACACCGGTCCCGCGGGCGGCCAAGAAGTCTGTGCGTTGACGATGGGCTCCGCTACAACCGCCTCAGGCTGCGCCATCATCTGCACGGACGTCTCCCAGTGCCCCGCGAACATGGGATGCGTCGTAGCTCAGGGCACTACGAAGATCTGCTACCCGACGCAGAACTAGTAGGGAGAGCTGGCGTCGGTGCATCTGCGCCGATCGCCTCCTCGATCGAATCGAGCCCGGCTTCGCGCACGCGAGCTGCGAGCTCGCGCTGCACGCGGCGTGGCCACAGTGGCCCGCCGTAGATGAAGCCGGTGTACGCCTGCACGAGCGTCGCGCCCGCGCGGATGCGGGCCCACGCGTCGTCGCCGGTCTCGATACCGCCGACGGCGATCAGCGTGAGCTTCGCGCCGGTTCGCGCGCGGATCCGGCGCAGCACGTCGAGCGAGCGTTGCTTGAGCGGCGCACCTGACAAGCCGCCGGCACCGAGCGCCTCGACCTTCGCCGGCGGTGTCGCGAGGCCGGTGCGCGCGATCGTCGTGTTCGTCGCGATGATTCCATCGAGCCCGAGCTCGAGCGCGAGATCCGCGATCGCGTCGATGTCGACATCGGCGAGGTCGGGCGCGATCTTGACGAGCAACGGCACGCGGCGCAGTGGCGACACGAGATCGCACGCCGCGCGCACCGCCATCAGCAGGGGGCGCAGCTTCTCGACTGCCTGGAGGTCGCGCAAGCCGGGCGTGTTCGGCGAGCTGACGTTGACGACCATGTAGTCGG
>JBDUAS010000131.1:0-18319 GCA_040004535.1 Deltaproteobacteria bacterium | reverse complement strand
TCTCCATCACCGTGTAGCCCTCGCGATAGAACACGTCCATGTAGTCGCGGTTCTGCAAGAACGCGGAGCGCACGGTCAGCGCCTTCTGGTTATCGAGCACCGTGCCGTGGCGCATGAACGGCTGGACGTCGGCTGCCGTCAGTGCGTTGTGGAACAGATACGTGTTCGACGAGTGCTCGTCGTGCACGACCTTCGAGATCATGACGTCGCCGACCCGGCCATTGAGCGTCGCGGCCTTGCCCATGATGTAGATGCCGCGCAGCTCGTCGACACCGAGCGCGATCGACGACAGGTGGTGGAATGCGGCCATCCCGAGCGGGTAGTCGATGTTGATGAGGACGGCATCGCTCTTCGCGATCCGCTCGATACCGGGCACCCGCACGCGTGGATCGAGCCGCTCGGGCTGGAGCTTGCCGAGCTCGATGACCTGGGCGTCGACGTCGATCTTGCCCGGTGACATGATCGAGTGAATTCCAGACGAGAGGTCCCACTCCTGGACCTCGTCCATCCGATCGTTGCCGTGACCGGCCTCGTGAATGAACGCGCGAAGCGCGAAGTACAGGATGTTCGTCGCGAGCGATTCGTCCTTCGCCGCGATTGCATCGTCGTAGCGCGGCGCCAGGTTCTCGAAGTTACGGCGGCGCAGGAACTCGACGATCGCCTCGCGGTGGGCGAGCGCGTAGCCACCGAACATGTTCGCGAGCGAGTGGCTGTTCGACGACACGAAATAGATCGGCCGGCCGGCCGGGACCTGCGGCGCGATCGCCTGCCACCAGCGCGCGGCTTGCTTCTGGTACTCGCGCTGCGAGCCATCGAGCAGGCGCACGAACAGGTCGCAGTCGTGACTGATGATGTTCTCGAGCGTCGCGCTCGAGCTCGGGCCGAGTGCGCCGCGCAACCGCGCGATCCCCGCCTCGTCGGTGCCGAGGGCGGCGGCGAGCCCGTTGTCGTCGGTGACGTCCTTGGTCCGGTTGATCAGCAACCGGTCGCGGAGCTTGTTCCACTCGATCTGGTAGGCGGTGACGATCGGCACGAGGTCATCGATGTCGGAGCCCGACGCGATGAACACCGCGAGCGTTTGCTTGCCGTCCCAGCGCAGCGGCCGGCGCCGGCCGCGCGTCCGCACGACCTGCCACGACTCGATCGGATACCCGGCCTCGGTGAACTGCGCGAGGCTCTGGCCGAGCACGATCCGGCGGATGCTCGGCATACAGTCCGGGAGCCGACCCGCGGAGTAAGCGAACGCCGCGAGGTCGGGCTCGGGCTCTTCGGCCCCGAGGTGCAGGCTCGAGCGAGAGTAAAGGTGCGCCTCTTCGAACGCGCGCACGCGGACGTCTCCCGACGCCCGCAGCAGCGAGTAATAGGTGCGGATATAGAGGTCGATCTCGTCGCTGGTAGCGCGAGGCGGCTGGCGGTCCACGGCCCAACAGTAGATCACCTATCGACCGGGAGTGCTTCTCGTGGCGCCCGGTTGATGCTAATCAAGGGGCCCTAAAGAGGTCCATTTGAGCAAGGAAGAGCTAGTCCATCTCGACGGCGAGGTCATCTTGATCGCGAAAGGCGGCAACTTTCGGGTCAAGCTCGACAACGGCCACGAGGTGCTGGCGAAGCTCGCCGGTAAGGTCCGTCGCCACCGCATCCGCGTCGTCCTCGGCGACCGCGTCACCGTCGCCGTGTCGCCCTACGACCCGACCCGCGGGTTCATCGTGTACCGCCAGCGCTAGCTGCTAAGCTTCCGGGTAGATGGCGACTCCCCCGCTCGGGCCGCTCTACGTCGGGATCGATCTCGGAACGACGAACTCTGCCGCCGCCGTGTTCGACGGCGAGCGCGTGTCGGTCGTTCGCAACGCGCAGGGTGCGACGGTCACGCCGTCGGTCGTGCGCATCGACAAGCAAGGCCGCACGACGGTCGGCACCCGCGCGCGGCGCTTCATCGAACAGGATCCCGCGAATACGGCCGCCGAGTTCAAGCGGCTGATGGGCACCGGGCGGGCGATCGAGTTCCCGGCCGCGGCGACCCAGAAAAAGCCTGAAGAGCTTTCGGCCGAGGTCCTGAAGGCGCTGCGCCAGGACATCCAGGACCAACTCGGCGTCGCCGTCGAGCGCGCGGTGATCTCGGTACCCGCGCTGTTCGAGCTGCCGCAGAGCTCGGCGACCTCGGAGGCGGCCCGGTTGGCCGGATTCCAGCGGGTCGAGCTGTTGCAAGAGCCGATCGCTTCCGCACTCGCGGCTGGCTGGCGCGCGGATGATGACGGCGGCGGGACGTGGCTGGTCTTCGATCTCGGCGGCGGCACGTTCGACGCGTCGCTGCTCGAGACCCGCGATGGCTTGCTGCGCGTCGTCGGTCACGACGGCGATAACTTCCTCGGCGGCCGTGACTTCGACTGGGTGATCACGGAGCACCTGGCGTCGCAACTGTCGGTCGTGCCGAGCCGCAAGAATCCCGAGCACGCGGCGGCACTTCGCGGGCTGCGGCTCGCGGCCGAGGACGCGAAGATCGAGCTGTCGCGCAACGATCGCGCACAGGTCACGCTCGCCCAGCCGCTCTCGATCGATGGACAGGAGGTCGAGGTCGATCTCGAGCTCACGCGGGCGACGGTGGAGCGGCTGTGCACGCCGCTCGTCGATCGCGCGCTCGAGGTCTGCGTGCGGCTGATGCAGGCCAATGGCCTCGGACCGGGGAAGCTGGCGAAGCTCGTACTCGTCGGTGGACCGACGGTGATGCCGATCGTGCGCCAGCGCGTCGCGGCGAAGCTGGAGGCGACGATCGCCGAGGGTCACGATCCGATGACGCTCGTCGCGCAAGGCGCAGCGCTGTACGCGGCGACCGCGTCGCTCGACGGCCGTGCGGCGACAGCAGCCCCGACGGTGGGCCGCCAGGTGTGGCTGCAATATCCGGCGGTGTCGTCGGATCTCACGCCGCACGTCGTCGGCAAGTTCATCGGTGCGGAGCCACCGTCGCGGATCAGGCTGGTGCGCACCGATGGTGCGTGGACCTCTCCGGAAGCGACCGTCGCGCCCGATGGCACGTTCTTGATGAGCGTCACGTTGCTGCCGCGGCGCGCGTGCACGTTCGAGCTGGTCGCGACGAACGGCAACGAGCGGATCGCGGTCTCGCCGCCGGCGATCACGATCGTGCAGGGCCTGACGATCGGCGATCCGCCGCTGTCGCGCACGCTCGGCGTCGCGCTCGCGAATGGTCACGTCCAGACGTATCTCGAGCGTGGGGCGCCGCTGCCGGCGCGGCGGACGTTCACGCATCACACCGTCGAGACTGTCGCGCGCGGCTCGAAGGAGAGCGTGCTGCGGATTCCGATCGTGCAAGGCGAGATGAGCCAGGCGCATCTGTGCCGGCTCGTCGGCACGCTCGATATCGGTGGCGACGCGGTGACCGAGACCGTGCCGACGGGATCCGCGGTCGAGGTCACGATCGAGCTCGATCGCGGCGGCCGCCTGGCGGCGCGCGCGCTCGTACCCGTGATCAATCAAGTGTTCGAGCACGTCGCCCACTTGCTCGTGCCGGATGCGGCGCCCGAGGCGCTCGATGCGTCGATCCGCGAGCTCCGCCGGCAGCTGATGGACCTCCGCACGGATGCCTTCCGGCACGGCCTCACGCAGGTGATCGAGAAGCTCGATCATCTCGAGTCGCGGTTGTCGGAGGCCGAGCGCGATATCGATGCGGCGCACGGCGGCGATGCCGATGCGGCGCAGCGTGCGCGACGCGCGTTGCTCGATGTCGATGCGACGATGGCGGAGGCGGATCTCGCGCGCAAGTGGCCGGAGCTCGAGGGCGAGGCCCGGTCGCTCGCGATCGCGGCGTCGTCGACGGTCGGCTTGCATGGCAGCGATGCCGAGCGTGCGCTGCTCCAAGAGGTGCTCGCGTCGATGGACAAGGCGCGGCGCGAGAAAGACGCGGCCGAGCTCGAACGCCAGATGCGGCTCGCCCAGCGGCTGTCGTCGGCGGCGTACAACCGGACCGCGGAGGCGTGGGAGTGGTACTTCGAGAGTGCCGCGTCGGAGGTGTCGCGTGCGACGGATCTGCCGCGCGCACACAAGCTCGTGACCGAGGGCAAGCAAGCCGTCGATCGTGGCGATACCGAGTCGCTGCGCAAGGTCGTCAAGGCGCTGTGGAACCTGCTCCCCGAAGACAGCGAGTCGCGCAAGCGTGGCTTCGACTCGGGGGTGCGATGAACCAGATCGCGGAGAATCCGTTCTTCGTCCTCGGCATCGCCGTCGATGCGAGCCGGATCGAGATCGAGCGCGAGGCGAACAAGCTGCTCGGCATGCTCGAGCTCGACTTCGCCGGCGCGAAGACGTACCTGACGCCGCTCGGGCCGCGCCCGCGGACGTCCGAGTCCGTGCGCGCCGCGGTCGCCGCATTGCGCGATCCGTATCAGCGCTTGGTCGCCGAGGTGTGGGCACGCCACGCGCCGGCATCCAAGGTGATCGCGGTCGAGCCCGAGGCGCCGACCGAGATCACGAGCGACGGCGCGCGCCGCGCGCTGGGCTGGAGGCCGTAAGCCATGTATGCCCTGCCCTTCATCTTGTTCATGCGGCTGCACCGCGCGGCGCTGAACGCGCGCCGCAAGGACCGCACGTGGAAGTTCCTCGGCTGGTCCGCCGTATCGGGCCTGCTCGCCGCGGTCCTGATCGGGTTCCTGTTGTTCGCGACCGTGATCCTGTTCGCCGCCGGATTGTGGTGGCTCGGCATCCCGCTCCTCGCGCTGTTCGCGATTCCCGTCGCCGGCTCGTTGATCACGCGGCACGCGCTCGTGCCACTCGGCATGTACAAGACCGCGTTCTGGGTCGGTCACTTCACATCCGTCGAGGACAGCGACGCGATGGCGCTCGTATTCAGCGCGTGGGCGTTGTCGCACAAACCGTCGACCGCCGGCGAGGTCTGGATCGCGGCGCGCCGCGATCGCCGCCGTCCGCTCGGCGACGCCGAGGTCGTCACCACCGCCCTGCTCGCCTCCGCACGTGGTGATGCCGGCGGAGCGCGCCACCTGATGCGCTCGACGCTCGATCTCGTCGAGGTCCACCCCGCCGTGCGCGAGCTCGCCGGTGAGTGGCTCGCGTGCGACGCCGCCGAGCGCGGCGCGTGGCAAGAGCTCGCCGCCGATGCGAACGCCGCGCGGTTCCCCGCGACCGCGCTGACCTACTTCCTCGAAGGTGTCGCGGCGCAACGGATCGGCGCCGCCAACCCACCGAACGCGAGCGTGTTGTACGCACGCTGGTTGTTCGCGCCGCACCGCCGCGCGACCTCGCAGTGGCTGACCGCGCCGCTGGTGCCCTCGGCGAGCGCGCAGAACGTCGAGACCGTGATCGAAGCAACCGAGCCTGCCCCCGAGCGTGCGCCGCTTCCGCGCGCCGTCGCCGCGCACCTCGAGCTCGCCCACAAGGCCTCGCCGAGCGAGCTCGCCGACGCCGTCGGCGCCTGGGACGCCGCGCTCGCCGACCCCGCGACTCGCGCCTGGATCGCGCGCCGCGCGCTCGAGCTCGACGCTCCGCTCGGTTCCGCCGAGCGCGCGCTGAAGGACGTCACCCACGCCGTCACCGACGAGCTCGCCCGGATCGCCGACAGCGCGAAGCTCGGCGCCCCGAGCGGCCGCGGCCTCGTCGGCGGCGAGCTCGCTCGCCGCTTGCGCCACGGCCGGCTCGACGCGCTCGAGCAAGGCTTCTCGCGCTGGGAAGCGCGTAGCAGCACCGGTCAGGTCCTGCCGCCGATCGACGAGTGGCGCGAATGGATCGCGCTGCGCACCCAGTACGACGCCGCCGTCACCGCCGGTGGCCTGGATCTCCGCCGCCTCGCGTTCCCGCACGCCTACAAGATGGGCAACAGCATGTCCGCGTGGTTGTGGAACACGCGCAGCGAGTACGCGCTCTCCCACGCGATCTTCACGTGGCTCCTCGGCGAAGCGCTCGCCGTCGGTGACACCGAGGCGATCGAGATGCTGACCCGCAACTCGCGGCTTGCGGTGTCAACACGCACCGGCCGCGTCGAGTTCCCGAAGAGCTGATCGCGTCGACGTTGGCGTAGTCGCCGGTTCTAGCACCGCGCGCCGAAACCCGCGTTGACTCGCCTAGAACAGAACGCAACATCGGCAAGTGCTGCGACCTTGGAGGCATGCGCTAGATCAAGCAGCGCGTCGAAGCGATCCAATTGTCGATCAGCATCCAGGACCGTCGCGCGGTGCGATGGTAACCTGGGAGGAATGACCCGGGCGCCGAGCAGGAAACCGGAGCTGGCCGACGACGACGTCGCGACCGTCATCGATCGCCCTGCGCGACCGCATGTCGCGGGGGCGACCGCGACCTCCATCAACAGCCCGCTCGACGCCCTCGCGCACGCCGAGCTCCTACGAACGCGTCGGTTCGCGCGGTTGAGCTTTCCGCTCGCGATGGCCGGGCTGATCTCGCTCGCGTTTCTGCCGGGCGAACGCATCCCGACGATCATGATGCTGTCGGCAGTGATCCTCGCGATGGCCGGGCTGGCGTACTTCATCTACCGGACGCGCGATCCGTCGGTCTACAAGATGGACTTCGGGCTGACGCTCGCGTGGTACGTGACGACGGTCGCCGTGTGCAGCGCGGTGCCGTACTACGGTCCTTATACGCCGGTGGCTGCCCTGCTCGTGTTCGGCGTCTACATCACCTCGATGGGCCAGCGCTTCGAGCTCGCGCTCGCGATCTACCTGACGTGCGCGCTCGTGCAGGGCGTGACCGGGAGCCTGGCGATCTTCGGCATCGCCGATCCGGGGTTCATCAAGGCAGCGTCGCTGCCGCTCGATGTCCGGGTGATCTGCCAGGTGCTCGTGCAGGTGGTGTTGCTCGGCAGCTTCTTGACCGCACGTGGAGCTCGGCAGTCAGCGTTGAGCTCGCTCGGCGAGCTCGAGCGGGCGGTCCGCAGCGTCGCGCAGCGCCAGACGTTGCTCGAGGAGGCGCGCGAGGAGCTGCGCCGCGCGCTCGGCACCGGTCGTGGTCGTTTCACCGGTCAGCAGATCGGACGGTATCATCTCGGCGAGGTCATCGGCCGCGGCGCGATGGGCGAGGTCTACGCGTCCGTCGATCCAGCGGGTGAGCCCGTCGCGGTGAAGATGCTCGCGCACGCGTCGCTCGGCAACCCGCAGCACGTGCAGCGATTTCTCCGCGAGCTGCGCACCTCGACGGCGATCGCCTCGCCGAACGTCGTGCGCGTCTTCGAGGTCGGCGAGGAACCTCTGCCGTTCCTCGTCATGGAGCGACTCACGGGCAGCGACCTCGCGGCCATGTTGCGTGCCGGTCGCGTGCTGCCGCACGACGACGTCATCGATCTCGTGCGCCAGGTCGGCGCGGGGATCGCCGCCGCGGGCGCGGCCGGCATCATCCATCGTGACCTCAAGCCGCAGAACCTGATGCTCGACGGCAAGACGTGGAAGGTGCTCGACTTCGGCGTCGCGCGCCTCATCGACGCCGGCGACACGCTGACGTCGGGACATATCGTCGGCACGCCGGCGTACATGGCTCCCGAGCAGGCGCGCGGCGAGGCGGTCACGCACCGCACAGATCTTTACGCGCTCGCGGCGATCGCCTATCGATCACTCACCGGGCAAGCGCCACACACCGGCGGGGAACCAGCCGACGTGCTGTACCGCGTAGCCCACACCGCACCACGGCGTCCGGGAACGCTGGCGAGGCTTCCGCGCGCTGTCGATCTCGTCCTCGCGATCGGGCTTGCCAAAAATCCGACCGATCGCTTCGCGACGGCGGCCGATCTGGCCGACGCGCTCGCAACGGCCTTCTCGTCGTCCCTCGACGAGCCGACGCGTGTGCGTGGCGACCGCCTGCTCGCGAGCGGTGCGTGGTCGCGCGATCCGACCCTGCCGCCGCCCACATAGCCATCGAGCGATGCCTGGTGCTGCGAGGCAACAGAAGCACATCGCCACAGATATGGTTCCGCGTCCGCGACCTCGCTGGTGCTCGCGATCCTGGAACCGTCTCTTCGATGATCAGGCGGTGGCCGTCGGAGTGCACGCGAGCACGCGGGCGGTCTGCTCCCGAGGGATTGCAACATCTGGCGGTCGAGCGACTCGGGCGATCGGCGCGAGCTCTTGCGCGATCGGATCGCGAGATCATGATGCGCGTCGTGAGTGGCTCGTCGAGCACGACCGACGCGACGATCAGGGCGCGACTCGTGGAGTTCGAAGCAGAAGTGGCCGCGCAGCAAGTGATCCTCGAGGTCGAGCGCGAGCGACGCCTCACGGTCGAGGCAGAGCATGATCGATTGCGCGAGGTTCACCCTCGCGCCAACCGTCAGTGCTTCGACCAATCGCAGCCGAGCTCGTCTTGCGTGATGTGACACCGCAAGCACATCCGGCGATTGCCGCGGTCTAGCGCGCGGCAGCGCGACGAGCCGCGCCAGCCGATGGGGTGCGGCGATGCGTGCGCGGCGCCGGGCTGCGCGCTGTGACACGTCAGGCAGTCCTCTTCGCGGTGACACGACGCGCACGTCGTGATGTTGCGGCGCGCTTCCTGGGCGTGGAGGTTCGGCCCGGCGTTCGGCGACGCCCAGCCGATCGGATGGAACCGCGTACTCGGGTCGATCTCGTTGAACTTCGATGCGGCGCGCGTGCCGACGCCAGAGCGCTCGTGGCACGCGACGCAGAACGACTCGGAGCGGTGGCACGCGGAGCAGTCCTTGCCGCGCTTCGCGTCGATCACGTGGAGCGCGAGATAATTTCCGGGATGGAAGTCGGCGGGCTTCACCACGCCCTGGTGGCACTCGACGCACTCCGACTTGTCGTGACACGCGTTGCACGTGTTGCCGGCTTGCCGCGCTTCTTGGGTGTGGTTGTTGGTGAACCCGGGGCCGTGTTGATCGCCGAGGCCGTCGCGGCCGGGCACGAGGCGGCCGTGCTCGAACTGGGTCTCCACCAGGCCGCCGAGCTTCGCGAGGTGACAGTCGGTGCAGTGGCGCTCTTCTTCGCCATCCTTGTGGCACGTGATGCACGACGCCATCGTCGGCAGCTGCTTCGTCGTCGCGAGGTCTACGTTGCGGACGGGGTGACACGTCTCGCATGTGGTGGATGCGTGCTGCGCGTGCGCGAACTTGAGCGGCGGCGGCGTCAGGTAGACTTGTTGAACGACCGAGCCCGCGGTCCAGTTGGGGTGGCACGCGCCGCACGCCGCGGTCGGCGTCGCCTGCTTCGCGGGGTCGGCGCGATCGATCGCGTGACATGCGCGGCACTGCGCTTCGGTCGGGATCAGGTTGTCGACCGCCGACTGCGACGACGTCGCGTTCGGATGACACGCGACGCACGTCGTGCCCCGCGCGAGGTGCTTCTGGTGCGAGAAGATCAGCGGCAGCCGCTGCAGCGGGTACACCACGGGCGACCAGTCGAGCTCTTCGGGCTGTGCCGGCTGCGCCGCGACGACGACGCACAGCGCGAGCAACAGCAGGAGAATGATCCGGGCCTTCATCAGGGCTCCGGTAAGTATGCGAGATCGACGACGGCGATCGCGCGGGTTTGGAGGGCATGGATCGCGTCGTGATCGGCTTCGCCGATGAAGTGCAGCGCGACGGTGTCGGCGACGCGCCACGTCGTCGAGAAATTCGCGGACGTCGTCACGTAATGCGCGGCGAGCACGGTCGACGTCGGATCCTCGGCGACCGCGAGCACGATCATCCGACCCCGCACCCACACCGTTTCGGTGCCGCGCCACTGCGCCTGCGCGGTGCCGCCGATCCGGCGGCCGCCGTAACCGGTGTCGGCGAGCGCGTCGAGGCCACCGCGCCAGCCGGCGCCGAGCATGCGCTGGACGCCCGCTTCGCCACCGCCCGAAAACGACGTGGTCGCGTCCTCGTGCGCGTAGCGGCGCAGCCACGCATCGGCGGTCGCGCGCCACGGGCCCTTATCGCCGTAGCGATAGCCGAGCCGGACGTCCGTCGTCGGCTCGAGCGAGAACGCATTGAAGATCGAATCACCGTCGAACGTCGGGTAGTAGTACTCGACCGCGGGCTCCAGCACGTGGGCACCACTGCGCAACCGCACGCCCGCATCCGCGCGATCGAGCACGGCGTGCAGGATCGAATAGCGCGCATCACCGTAGGGTTCGATCGCGAGCCCGCCCGCCTTGAAGTCGGCGTGCGCGCGCGCGTACAAGCGTTCCTCGTCGACCCCGGTCGCCGGCGCCTGGCCGAATTCGTTCGGGTACAGCCCGAGATCCGGCGTGCTCAGCCGATCCACCGGACCGATCAAGCCGACCGTGTCGCTCCAGGTCCGCCGGTAGCCGACCTCGGCAGCGAAGTGCTTCGTGTGCGTCGTCGCGAGCATGAACCCGACCGTCGGCTGATTGACATCGCGCTGCGGGCAGTACTCGTAGTCGCTAGCGAGCGCCGTGCCCGTGATCATCCGGTTCCGATCGATCAACTTCCACGAGCCGGTGCCCGGCGTCGGGCCCTCGACGTACTCCTGGCATCCCGCGCCCGACGTACCGTCGAGCTCGTACGACGTCACGCCGAGCGGCGAGCTCGCCCGTACGCGTAGTCCCGCCGACGCGGCGACCGAGATCGGCAGGACCGATTCTGGCAGCTGATACCGCGCCGTGCCGCCGTCGATGCCGGTCGTGCCCCAACCATCGTCGGCGAGCACCCGGCCGAGCTGGATCATCAAGCGATCGTCGACGAGGCCGTCGAGCTGCAGATAGCCGTACATCAGATCGAGACCCGCGACCGAATCCGCGAGCTCCGGGATGGCATCGATCGCGTCGCGCCGGATCGGCCCGGCGAGCGTGAGCGAGCCGCTCGTGAAGTCGCCGAAGTCGTGATCGACGCGCAGATAGCTCTGCCACGAGATCCGCAGCCCGTGCTCCGGGAGCCGCGCGAGCCGGCGCGCCGCCGCGAAGTCGCCGACATCGGTGATCCGCAGCGCGAGCGTCTGGGTGACCCGGCGGCGGCCGAGGAACAAGTCGGGCCCGACGAGCTGATAATCGCGCAGCTGATAGGCCTGACCGATCGTCTGCGCGCGCAGCCAGAACTCGTACGCATGCGCGGGCATCGGCGCGAGCGTGACCGCAAGCGCGATCGTCAAGCACGCGCCGCGTGACATCACGAGGACGGTATCACCGGCTCACCGCGACCGTCACGACGTCGAGGCTGCCGTTCGCGATGGCCGCGAGGCCCCAGGACCCCGCCTCCGGGGCGATCGGGTCCCGGGAGAAGTCACAGCTGACGAGCGTCACCATGCCCGCCGACGCCGTGACGCTGTCGCTCGTGACGACGTAGTGTAGCGCCGTGAAGTCATCCGCGGTCACCGTGGCACCGCTGCATAGCGTCACCAGCGTCGAGCCCACGTAGCGATCGATCCGCGCTGGCTGGCCGATCACGAGGCGCGCGACGAGGGCTCGGCTCGGGCCGGTCTCCTGCGCGATCAACGCGACGCCTGCGGTAACGTTCCCGAGCGATGCGTCGAGCGTGCCGACCGTAAGCCGCGGGCCACCGACCAGCGCGCGCGCCGTCAGGTTGTCGTCGGGCGCGACGAGCGTGAACTGATTCGGGCCATGCGTGACGGTTGCCGGCGACGTTGCCGTCAACACGGCGCCCGAGCCATTCGGGAACGCGGTCACCGTGCCGATCCGCGGCCCGACGAGCGACGGCCGATACAACCAGGCCGACGCGGTCGGCGTCGCCGCGCTGCCACCGCCGAGCACGAGCACCGTGCCATCGGCGAGCCGGATCAGCGACGCCCCACTGATCGCGCCGGGCCACTGCGCGACCTGATCGGTGGTCGGCGCGAGCGACATCCACGTGTTCGTCGTCGGCTGGTAACGCCAGATCCCGGCATCGCCGCCGATCGCGACGGCGGTGCCGTCCTCGAGCGTCACGAGTCGCGCACCGGAAAGCCTCGGCGCGCGTGCGACATCGATCGCATCGCCACCTTCGGCCGGCACGATCGACGCCGAGTCGCCCGGCATCGCCGTGCCGTCGGGATCGAAGGCGGTCAGCAACGCTCCGCCGTCGAGCTCGGTGACCTGCGAGAACAGATGCTGCGCGACGGTCACGGTGCCATCGTCGCCCGGATCCGAGATGGGTATTTGATCGGCGCTACTCGGATCGGAGACCGCGCCGGCGAGCGTCAACCGGCGCTTGCCATCGGCGGTGACGCCGATATCGAACAGCCGGCCGCCGAACCGCACGCTCGTCGCGGGGAGCGGCGGCTTCGCGACGCCATTGCCGACGAGCGCACCTTCGGCATCGATCTGATACTCGACGGTCGAGCGCCGCACCGTCGCGTCGCCCGTGCAGTCGAGTACGCTGCCGTACTGACAGCCGCCGGTGACGAGCAGGTGCGAGTTATCGAGCCCGAACATCGCCTGCTCGTTGCGGGCCTCGACGAACACCGGGTTCGTGAACGCCATCTTCGTCGGATCGAACACCGTGAGCGCCGCGCCGCTCCACACGACGACCCGGCCATCGCCGAGCTCGCCGACCGCCGCACCGACGAGCGACGTCGCCGTTTCGGCGAGCGCCATCGGTAGCGGAATCTGAGTGAACGTCGCGGTTGCCGGGTCGTAGTACTCGGCCGAAGGCACGATCTGGCTCGCGATCGGCGCGACGTTACCGCCGACGATCAACACGCCCGCGCCGGAATGCGCGACGAGCGGCTGGACCCGCGGCGCGGTCATGTCGCGCAGCGGGCAGAACCCGTCGAGTGGGACCATCGCGATCGGGATCTCGGCCTTGTTCGCGAGATCGTTGTAGTCGAGCGGCGCCGTCTTGCCCGCGGCGAGCACGACCGCACCACCGAACACCTCGACGCCGAGTTGTTCGGTGCTCGCGGGGAAGTCGTCGATCACACCGTCGATCCGGCGGGTATCGCCGGTCGGGCCATAGGCGGTGACGCGGACCTCGCTGACCGGCGTCTTCGATGTGTCGGGCTGACCACAAGCGGGATCGCCGCGGCCGAAGTCGATCGGCACGAGCGAGACGTGCGCGGCCGGATCGCTACACGCTGCAAGGAGGACGAGCACCGCCCGAGACGTCACCTCCCACATGATACTCTCGCGGCGATGCCGGAGTTGCCGACGACGTTCGGCAAGTACTACCTGACCGAGAAGCTGGCCACCGGCGGCATGGCCGAGATCTACCTGGCGAAGCTGATCGGTCCGGGCGGGTTCGAGAAGCACGTCGTCATCAAGCAGATCTTGCCGAAGCTGTCGGGCCAGCGGCACTTCGTCGACCTGTTCGTCGCCGAGGCCAAGACGCTCGTCACGCTCGCGCACGGCAACATCGTGCCGGTCTACGAGCTCGGCGTCGTCGACGACACGTACTTCATCGCGATGGACTACATCGACGGGCCGACCCTGTACCGGCTCACCGAGGCGATGGCGCGGCGCGAAGAGCGGATGGCACCGGCGGTCGCCGCGTGGATCACCGCGCGGATCCTCGACGGGCTCGACTACGCGCATCGCAAGGGCGAAGGCGTGATCCACCGCGATCTGTCGCCGCGCAACGTGATGCTCTCGCGCGACGGTGAGGTCAAGCTCGTCGATTTCGGCATCGCGGTCACGCTCGGCGACGATGGCAGCGACGAGTCGCATCAATCGGCCCCGACCGGCTCGTTCCCGTACATGTCGCCGGAGCAGGTCCGCCGCGAGGCGCTGTCGCCGAAGACCGATCTATTCACGGTCGGCGTGCTGTTCTGGGAGATGCTGACCGGCGAGCGGTTGTTCGCGCGGCCCGATCCCGACGCGACGCTCTCGGCGGTCTTGAAGGAGCCAATCGCGAAGCCGTCTTCGCGGCGGCGCCAGGTCCCGAGCCGGCTGGACGACATCGTGATGCGCGCGCTCGAGCGCGACGAGGGCGCGCGATGGGCGAACGCCGGCGAGATGCTCGCGGCGCTCAACAAGTATCTGTACTCGCTCGACGCGACGCCGGGGCCGCGCGAGGTCGCGGCGCTGGTCGCGCAGTTCTGCGCGCCCGAAACGCGGCGGCTACCGACCTCGCAGCTGATGGACGGTGGCGATGTGCCGCCGGCGAAGAAAGACGGACCGAGCACCGCCGTGATCCCGCGCGAGGCTGCTGCTGCGGGGAAGCGGCCGAAGCGCGCGCAGACGTTCGCGACCCACGTCGAGCTGCGCGACATGCTCGGCCGCACCGGCCCCCAGGACGCGATCCACGACGCCACGCAGCCGAGCGAAGGTCCGGTCGATCGGCCGTCCGGAATGATCGGGTCGATGATCACGGACGAGCGCTACGATCCGACGCCGCTGCCGAGCAAGATGCCGCGGCGTCCGTCGACGGAGAGTCCGTTCGACAGCGATCGTCCGATCGACCGGCCCGAGCGGCCACCGATCGATGTGACGCGGCCACCGAGCCATGGCTTGCTCGTGCTGATCGGGATTGGTGGGATCGCGCTGACCGGTGCGGCGATCTACACGTTCTACGATGGTCGCGAGGCGGTGCTCCGCGGCAGGCCCGATGCCGGGCCAGCCGACGCGTTCGTGTTTCCCGCGAGCGCCGACGCGCCGGACCTCGATGCGCCCGACCTCGATGCGACGCTCGCGCCCGACGCCGCGGTCCCGAGCGACGCCGGCAAGCACCACACGCGCGACGCCGCGTTCGCGCTGCCGCTCCACGACGCCGCGATTCCACACGCCGCCCATGATGGTGGCACGCTGCTCGCGGGTCCCGACGCTGGCACCGTCACCGGCAAAGCGACGCTCAACCTCGGCGCGAATCCGTGGGCGAAAGTGTTCATCGACGGCAGGCCGCAGAAGGGCCAGACCCCGATGACGATCCAGGTGTCGCCCGGCCATCACGACATCAAGCTCGTGTTCGATGCCGAGACGCCACCGTCGGAGAAGGCGTACTCGATCGAGATCAAGACCGGCGAGATCCAGTCGTATCAGGCAGACTTCACGCGCTAGCGCGTGAACCCGGGCCCGACCGTGAGGATCGGCGGCGGCCGCGAGCTGCTCGCGACCGCGATGATCGCGATCGTGGCGGCGACCGCAGCGACGCCGACGCCGGCCCAGACGATCGGATTCCGGCACAGCTTGCATTTGTGATCCTCGATGTTGCCGACCAGCCGCGGATCATCGAGCACGCTCGGCGGATAGCGCAGCTCTGCGGTCCGCGCTGCGTGCCACGCTTCGAGGGCCGCAGCGGCGACGCCCGAACGATCGGCGTAGCCGAGCTCCACGACGGCGCTGCACCGCGCCGGTGCTCCCGCGCAGCGCTGGACCAATAGTGTCGGCCCGCCGCGCCGCTCGGTCGAAGCGACGAGCACGACCTCGTCGAGATCCGCGAGCTCGAGCACGCGATCGACCACGAGCTGCTGGACGCGCTGCGCCGTCCCCGCGTCGAGGCCGGCGGCGAGCTCCGCCGCTTCGTCGTCGTGCTCGAGCGCGATCGGAAGCTCCGTTGTCTTATCGTCGAGTGCGAACGCACGCTCGTACGGATGAAACTGCGCGGTCCGCGCGACGACTACGTGCTGGCCGGTCGCGAGCTCCGCGACGAGCGGCGTGCGGCCGGCGTCGTGACCGTCGATGCTGACAGTCGCGCCCGGCGGTTCGCTCGTCACGTGCACGGGATGCGTTGGCCGGCGCTGTCCGCGCACGCTGTCGACGGCCGCAATCACCTCGGGCGAGAACTCGAGCGGTGTGATCGGGCGATCCGGATCGAGCGCGAGCGCCAGCGCGATCGCGTCAGCGGCTTCGCCGCCGCGCCCGAGCTGCGCGAGCACGGCGCCGAGGCGCAACGACGCATCCGCGTACAACGCCGGCATCCCGGGCAACGCGAGCAAGCTCTCCGCGTCGGTCCGTGCGTTCGCGAGGTGCGACCGCGACAGCTCGAGCTGGACGTTGTGATACGCCCGCCAGCCCTCGTCGATCTGTTCGCGGACGCGGCGAAACCGGACCATCGTTTCGATCGGCACCGCACCGGCGAGCGCGGCCTCGCGCGCCTCGGCGAGTGCGTCGGCGGCGATCCGGATCGCACCGCGATCGCGCAGCGCCGCCGCCATCGCCGCGGTCACCGCCGGTCGCTGATCGCGCGGCGCGACGACGAGGAGCCCGGCGCCGCCGGCATGGGCGACCACGGCATGTGCGATCGCCAAGCATGCGATCGTCAGCGCGACCCGCGGTCCCTTCATGGTTACGAGTATACTCGCGCCATGTCGTCCTTCGATTGGCTGGAGCGTAGTCCCATGCACGAGCACGGCCCGAAGCTGCGCGCCCAGGTCGCTGCCAGCGAGCTCGCGGACCGCGCCGGGACGTTGTACCGGCTGGGCTTCACGCAGGCGCAGGCGACCGAGCGACTGGCGCAGCGGATCGCGTGGGAGTACGACCCGCCGTCGAAGTACCACGTGCGGCCCGACTCGCTCTCGGATGCGGCGATCGCGAAGATCGTCGCCGCGACGTATGCGCGCCGGCCCGGCGGCTAGCGTGAAGCGCCTCGCGCTCGTCCTGGTGGCGGCCTGCTCGCAGCACGGTGCGACGCGCGAGCAGACCGTGCCGCCACCCGAGCAGCTCGCGCTCTCCGAGCTCGCCGGCGACTGGCGGTGGCTGTATCGCACCGAGGAGCGCGGCACGTCGCGCGTCGAGGAAGAGACCTGGCGGTTCCGCGCGGATCCGCAGCAGCCGTTCAAGCTGACCGGCCGTTACGTCCGCACCGTCGAGGTCGCGTCGATCGATCATGCGGTGTTCCAGTGCAACGAGCGCTCGGCGTATCGCCAGCGGGCCCTGTTCGACGTGACCGCGGAGCTCGTCGGGAACGAGCTCGTGATCAAGGAGACCGGCTATCAGACCGAGCCGTCGCCCTGCGATCACGGATTTCGCCACCTCGCCGAGTATCGCGCGACGCCGGATCCGAACCGGCTCGCGTTGACGTGGGGACAGGGCGAAGCGGCCGGGACCGAGACGTTGTGGCACGTCGGCAAGACCACGCCTACCCTGCCCGACGCGCCGTGGCCGACGACGTTCGCACCGACCGGCCCGTGGCGGTGGAGCGCGACCTCGGTCGACGCGGCCGGCAACATCCACGACGAGCTCGAGTGGTGGGAGATCTCGAAGCGCACCGATACCGCACTCGACGCGACGTATCGCCGCCGGGTGACGGTCCGCTCGCCGGACGGTCAGCCGATCGCGTGCGCGAATGCGCCGAGCTGGACGTTCGACGACGCGTACGTGCTCGACGGCCAGAAGGAAGAAGACCACTGGCACTTCCACGAGCTCGCGGTCGAGCCGGGCGATCATCCGTGTCTGCGCGCGACGCCGAAGCGCACGCTCGACGAAGCGACCGCGGAGCAGATCGGCGATTACCTGGTGCTCGAATGGCGCGGCAAGCGCCACCAGACGCTCTATCGACCGGAAGCGCGGACCGACGCGGCGCGGCCCGACCCGGCACGACCCACCGCAGCCTCGGCGCCCGCGGCGGCCGGCACGCGGTAGACCTTCGCGAGGTAGTCCTCGATCATGCGGTCGCTCGAGAACCGCCACTGCGACATCGTGATGCTCGCGCGCATGATCGCGACCCACTTCGCGCGATCCGCGTATGCCGGCAGCACGTCGCGGTCGAGCGCCTTGTAGAGCAGCTCGCGGTCGCGCTTGTCGATCTTCGCCGCGGCCGCATCGTCGAACGCGTCGTCGTCGGGATTCGCGTCGCCGATCTTCCAGCCGGTGACTTTGTGCTCGCAGCCTTCGGGCCACCAGCCGTCGAGGATCGACAGGTTCGGCACGCCGTTCATCGCGGCCTTCATGCCGCTCGTGCCCGACGCTTCGAGCGGCCGGCGCGGGTTGTTGAGCCAGATGTCGACGCCGCGGGTGAGCAGCGCGCCGAGGTGCATGTCGTAGTTCTCGAGGAAGATGACGTGCTTCGGGTGCGCCTTCGCGGCCGCGACGAGCTTCGTCACGAGCGCCTTGCCGGCGGTGTCGCGCGGGTGCGCCTTGCCCGAGTACACGAGCTGGATCCCGCGGTCGAACAGCGACTTCAGGCCCTTGTCGTCGCCGAGGATCAAGTCCGCGCGCTTGTACGACGCCGCGCGCCGCGCAAACCCGATCACGAGCTTGTCGAGATGCAACGCGACGCCGGTTCGCTTCTCGATCTCGTCAGCGAGCTCGCGCTTCATCGCCTGATGCGCGGTCCACAGCGCGTCGTCTTGCACGGCCTTCGGCTTCTCCAAGACGAGCGCGGCGCGGATCCGCGCATCCTGCCAGGTCGGCACGTGCACGCCGTTCGTGATCGCGATGATCGGCGCGGCGCCTTCGACGTCCTTCCACATCTCACGCGCGGTCTCGCCGTGGAGCTCGGCGACGCCGTTCGCGATCCGCGCGAGCCGCA
>JBDUAS010000022.1:0-51228 GCA_040004535.1 Deltaproteobacteria bacterium | reverse complement strand
CATCGGCATCGGCATCGGCATCGGCATCGGCATCGGCATCGGCATCGGCATCGGGTTCGTTCGAGGTGATCGCCGGCATGGGCGTCGTGTTCGACGCCGGCACCCCGGACCAACACGAACAAGGCGGCCCGATCTTCGCCGCCGCGAAGACGCCGACGGGGTATCGCCTCCGCTTCGGCGACCCTGGCCCGGATCTCGATCAAGTCCACGTCGGCGACTTGGTCTGGATCAGCTCCGACCCGCGTGTCACGTCGGCCGGCCTTCGGGCATCGGAAGCCGGCCGCGGCGCCCTCGGCCGAATTCCGGTCGACCTCGTCGTGTCCGGTACCGCCGGACAACCGCTGTCCGTCCGCGCCTCGGCCGGCCGAGCCCGAGCGCCGGCCGACCTAGATCCGGCCACCCGCACGACGCGTCCTTTCACGGCCACCGCGACCAGTACGACCATGCTCGCGCCCGCGCGCGGAGCCGGCATCACGCGCGACCTCCTCGCGGACAAGCTCGGCAGCTTCGGTGGCACGCCGTTCCATCTCGGCGAGCTGGATATCTCGAGCCTCGCGCCCGCGATGCACCTTCCGGTCTCCGAGCTCAAGGAGATCCGCCGCGCACTCGTCGCCGAGCTCGATACGCAGCTCGATCGCGTCGATCGCGTCGTCACCACCGAATCCGTCATCGAGGCCGTCCGCGCGGATGCATTCGCGCGGACCGGCGCGGGCTCGCCGACGCACGGACCGGAAGGTTCTGCGCCTGCAGCGACCGGCCGAGCCACTTCGTCGCCGCCAGCTCCGCGACTCGCGAACGCCGCATCTGCCTCTGCGACGCTCGTGGTTCCCCTGTGTCGCAACGACGAGCAGCTCGACGCGGTGCTCGACGCCGGCGCGCGCGAGGTCGAGCTCGACTGGATGGAGCTCGTCGGGCTCCAGCGCGCCGTCACGCGCGCACGAGGCCGTGGCGCGAAGGTCGGTGTCGCGACCGTACGCGTCCAGAAACCCGGCGAGGACAAGATCGATGCTCACCTCGCCCGCCTCGAGCCGGACAGCGTCCTCGTCCGTAGCTGGGGCTCGCTCGCCTATTTCGAGGGCGCCGCCATCGCGCACGGCGCCTCGCCCAACGCGAGCCGCCCTGCATCCGGCGCAGACACGGCGATCGCCGACGCGATCGCGCGCCCACCCGTGCTCCACGGCGACTTCTCGCTCAACGTCACGAACTCGATCACCGCCGCCTGGGTCCTCCAGCACGGCCTCGCCACCGTCACCGCCGCGCACGATCTCGATCGCGATCAACTGTTCGCGCTCCTCGCCACCGCACCGCGCGGTCGGGTCGCGGTCACCGTCCACCACCACATCCCGACCTTCCACACGGAGCACTGCGTCTACGCCCATCTCCTCTCCCACGGCCGCGACTACCGGACCTGCGGTCGCCCGTGCGAGCGCCACCAGATCGCGCTCCGCGATCGCGTCGGCCTCGTCCATCCAGTCAACGTCGACGTCGGCTGCCGCAACACCGTCTTCAACGCCCAGGCCCAATCCGCCGCCTCCCTCGTCCCCGACCTCCTTGCCGCCGGCGTCACCCGCCTCCGCATCGAGCTCGTCCGCGAATCGGCCGCCGAAACCGCCCGCGTCTATGACGCGTACGTCCGACTCGCGGCCGGCCAGCTCTCGCCCAACGACGCGGTCCGAACCGCGGCCGTTCACGAACAGTTCGGCGTGACCCGCGGCACGATGCGTACCCTCACCGTCCTGCGCTGACGATCGGCGCCCACGATCGGCCCCACGATCGGCGCCAACCATCAAGGGACGTGGGCGCGACCGATCGCGCCGCGAGCGCCGCCTTGTCGCGACCGTCGCGACATCCACGCCAGTCCGTCAGACCGGCAAACATCGCGACAACCATGTCAGGAATCTCGCGGGTTCCATCAGTTCGCCAATCGCGTCCCTTCGCGCACTTCCCCGGGCATTCGCTGGCAATGGCATGCAGGACGCGAACTTCCACATCATGGTCCGACCTGGCACCAGAGCTGCTCTAGGGGGAATCCATGATGAACCGTGCCGCCCTGGCCTCGCTGACGACCGCGCTCCTGTCCCTCGCCGCCACCTCTGCTTTCGCCGACGACGACCAGGCGCCGGGCGCGGTTGCTCCGGTGACGACCACGACCGCGGGCACGCTCGTCGTCGTGACGCCGAACGCGCCGATCGTCGTGACAAACGGGCAAGTCGTCGGTACCGCCGCCACCGCGCCGATCTCGGTGACCGCCGCGATCGCACCTCCGGGCGCCGCCGAAATGCCGCCGACGCCGCCGGCCGCGCCGCAGAACGAGAACTGGAACAATGTCTCGCACATCAACGGCACGGTCGTTCCGGTCGGCGAGCGCAACCAGTACCTGTACGCCTACCGGAAGAACAACCTGCAGTCGAACCCGATCGCGTGGATGTTCGGCTACTACCAGATCGCCGGCTCGCACGCGCTGTCGGAGAACATCGCCGCGAGCCTCGAGGTCAGCGGCTGGTCGACGGATCACGGCAACGAGTCGGGCTATCAGATCGCGCCGACGCTCCAGCTCTACTTCAAGCGCACGTTCTCGGGCCCGTTTCTCGAGGGCGGTCTCGTGATCCATCACGACGACAACAACGGTTACGCCTACGATTGCTACGACTGCTCGTCGACTTCGACGAGCAGCGACTGGGTCGGCCCCGAGGTGATGTTCGGCTGGTCATGGATGTTCGACTCGGGCCTCAACATGTCGGCCGCGTTCGGCGCCGCGAAGCGGATGGACTCGCAGTCGAGCGGGTACTCGAGCGATGACCCGGTGCCGGTCGGCTACTTCCGCGTCGGCTACGCGTTCTAAGCCGCGGCCGCGTTTTCTTCAGACGCGCCGATCGTCTCGCGGATCGATCCGGGGCGGACGCAGCGAATGTCCTCCGGCAAGATCGGCTGGATCCTCTCCGCCCAATCCGAGCACGCGGTGAGGCCCTGCATGCCCGGCAGCTGCGCCATGCGCCTTTCGATGTACGACATCACCTCGTAGATCCGCTCGCCCGGGAACAGCCGCGCCACGAGCGCCGCGCCTTCCGCGTCGGTCTTCACGCCACCACCGACCGGCGCGTAGAACTTGTTGACGATGTAGCGGCAGAACCGCTGGTTCTTCGGGTTATCGGCCAACCGCTCGCGCGCTTGGTTGAAGTAGTAGGCGAAGTGGCGGCGCTCCTGCTTCGCGATCCGCTTGAACATCTCGGCGAGCACCGGGTTGCTCGTGTTGCGAATCACCTCTTCGTACGCCTGCATCGTCAGGCACTCCTGCAGCGCACCCCAGAACATCCACAGCGAGACGAAACGCTTCGGCATGAACTTCGCCATCATCGACTGCGCCCAGTCCTCGAACTTCGCCTTGAACCGCGCACCGGCACGGACCTTGGTCGACCGCTCGGTCGCGTTCTCCACCTTGACGCCGCACTCCTGCATGATTCGCGTGATCGCGTGCGAGTGGAAGTACTCCTCGTAGTTCCACATCGTGAGGAACGTCAGCAGCTCGGGGTCGCGCACGACCTGGAGCTTCGCGACCTCGAGGAAGTAGTAGACGGTCTGGCTCTCGATATCGGCGAAGAACTGCAGGCTCTCGACCTCGGTCGGGCTGAGTCCATGCTTGCGTGCGAGGTCCCAATCGAGGTCCTCGATCTGGACGCGCTGAGAAACGGCGATGTGCTGAGCGATGTCTGACACGCTATGCCCTCGTCCCGGCGGGTGCCGGTGCTTCCACTACGAGGCGTCGACCCGTGCGGATCGACCCCAAAACCCAATCTATCCCAACTCGCCCCCGCGGGTCATGCGTCCCAGGGCACGAGAACGTCGACCAAGCGGTCCGGATCGAGCACCCCTGAATCTCGGAGCGCGTCACGCGCTGCGGCGGCGCGAGCGTGACTACCTTGACTACCTTCGAGCACTCCACGGCGCATCCGCGCGAGCTGGAGATAGCCGGCCATGTGAGTCGCTACGAATTGTTCTTCGGCCGCGTGCAACGCCGCGAGCGCGGGCTGCGGCGTCGCGCGCAACGCGAGGGCCGCCGCACGCAACAGGAGGCCCAGGCCGACCGCCCACGGTGCGCCTTCTGCGGCCAACGTCTCGCTGATCTCGAGCGCGATCTGCGCGCGGTCCTCACGCGGCCGCGATCGATCGGCGAGCGCGACCCGGCCGCGCAGGTGCTCGAGCTCGACGCGCAGGTACTGGAACCGCAACACGCCGAGCCGCTCGATGTCGGGCCAGGTCGCGGCGACCACCCGCGACGCTTCCGCCGCATCGTGCGTGTACAGCGCCACGTTACACGCCGCGACCATCGCGAACACGTGTGGCAACGCGAACCCCGACGGCAAGCATGCGGTCGCGGCAGCGAGCTGCGCGTGACTCTCGTCCGCACGGCCCCCGAACAACCACATCATGTTGCAGGTGCCGGTGCGAAACGCGAGCTGCGCGACGATGTCGCCGCGATCGAGTGCTTCGCGCAACAGGCCCTGCCCCTGTCGCGCGAGCTCGCGCCAGTCGCCGAGGTAGAACAGCGCCTGCAACCAGTAGCTCTCGGCGATATCGATCTCCCAGCGCGCGCCGGCGCCGTGCTCGCGCAACGTCGTGAGCCCGGACTCGAGGAAGTTTCGCGCTTCACGCCACCGCCCGTTCATCACCGCCGCGATGCCGCGCGCCGCACGCGCGAGACCCTCGACGTGCGGATGCCCGATCCGCTCCACGAGGGCATCCAGCCGCGCGCCAACCGCTTCGACCGCGGTCGCGTTTCGACTGCCCGCACTCGACGCGTAACAGACCTCCTGCGCGAGTGCGAGACACACCCGCACCGGCTCGCCGCACTCGAGCGCCGCGCGTAACAACTCCGCCTGCAGCGTGCGCCCGAGCGATGGATCTGCGAACGCGAGCCCGCTCACGATCGAGTACAGCACGTCGATCCGCAACAGATCGCTGGGCCGGCAGTCCTGCGCCACCTTCTCGACATAGTCGAGGCCGCGCAGCTTCGAGCTGAACCACTGCGCCGCGAGCCGCGTCTTCGAGCTCGACTTCGCGAGCGAGCTGCGCACGCCGATGTGCGCTAGCAGCTGCGCGGCCGCCGGCACCGCTTCGTCGAGCCGGCCGCGGCGGAGCAACGCTTCGATGTGGAGCCGTTGCAGATCGATCGATTCCTCGTCGGGCAACAGCTCCGCCGCGTGGCCATAGACCGCCGCCGCTTCGTCGAGCAGACCTGCACACGCGAGCGCGTTCGCCTTCTTCCGCAACAGATCGCGTTGACCCGTCGCATCCCACGGGCCGAACGCGAGCGCGATCTCGTAGAGCTCGGCGGCGCGGCGAAACGCGAGCGCCTCCTCGGCACGCAGCCCGGCGTTGACGGCGTGGTGCGCGGCGTTGACCGGATGCCCCGCGGCGAGCCAGTGCTCGACGACGGCCTGCGCGTCGAGATCGACCTCGCCCTGGACGTCCTCGAACGCGCGCGCGAGTGCCTCGTGCCAGCCAGCGCGCGATTCTAGATCGAGGCTCGCGAGCACCGCCTGGCGCACGTGATCGTGGGCGGGTTGCAAGATCATGTGACCGTCGACGCGCCGCAACGTCACGAGCCGCTCGGCCGCGAGCTGACTCGCCTGGTCGTGACCGCCGACAACCCCGGCCGCGCGCGCAGCGATCTCTACCGACAGCGGCCGCGCCGCGATGCTCGACACCGCGAGCATCGCCTGTGCCTCGGCCGTCACCCGGCCGACGCGCGCGCGCACGAGCTCGTCGATCGACGGTGCTTGCTCGCCGAATACCAGATCTGCCGCGACCGCCAACTCGGTCAGCACGAGCGGGTTACCGGCACCGGCACGGACGAGCGCGTCGGTGCGGGTCGCATCCGCGAGCTGCGAGACCAGGGC
The DNA here is from genome assembly GCA_040004535.1 of Deltaproteobacteria bacterium. Taxonomy (GTDB): domain Bacteria; phylum Myxococcota_A; class Polyangia; order Haliangiales; family Haliangiaceae; genus JABFXX01. The sequence continues at coordinate 45,331 of JBDUAS010000022.1, read as the reverse complement.
GATCGCATCTTGCTCGGGCAGTCCCTGGAGCTCGAGGTCTCGCAGATCGCCGCGGCGCGGCGTCGGCGCCTTCAGCTTCGAGATCACACCGAGGTAGTCCTCGGGGCGGTGCGCGATCACCACGAGCATCGCGGGATCCGGCTGATGCACGAGCTCGGTGAAGAACGCGAGCGAGTCGGCATCGCCCCAATGCGCATCGTCGACGAAGATCACGAGGGGTCGGTAGCGCGCGAGCCGTACGAGCAACGCGCGTAGCGCGTGGAAGCCGCGGCGGCGCAGCTCGCCCGGATCGGCCGGCACGGTCGCTTGCGCGGCGAGGTCGCTGAACTTCTTTACCCGCCGCATCACCGGGAACAACCGGATCAGCGAGCCGAGATCTTTCGGCGCGAGGCCTTCGATCGTCGATGGCGGCAGCGCGACGATCACGCCGGTCAGCATGTCGACGATGCCGTCGAGCATCTTGAAAGGCACTTGCTCGCGCTCGAAGCAGCGACCCTCGAGCACGAACACTTGCTCGCCGAGGTCGCGCAGGAACTTGCGGATCAGCGTCGACTTGCCGATGCCCGACTTGCCGCGCACGAGCATCGTGACGCCCCGCGTGCGGGTGTCGGCGAGCGCCCGGCGGAGCTCGTCGAGCTCGTGGTTGCGGCCGACGAACGACGCCGGCGTCGAGCTGCGAACCAGGTCGCGCGTCTTCTGCGAAGGCGTCGCGCCCAGCTGCTCGAGGATGCCGAGCCCACTCGGACGCGCGAGCGGCGTCGGCGACAAGAGCTGCATGCAGAGCTTCGCCAGATCGAGGGGGATGCTCGCGAGCTGGCGCGGATCGATCGGCGACTCGGTCTGCTTGCGCGTCATCACCTGCTCGGCGTCGCCCTCGAACGGGCGCAGGCCGGTGAGCGCCTCGTACAGCATCGCGCCGACCGAGTACCAATCGCTCGCTTCGGTCAGGGTCTGATCGGAGGCTTGCTCCGGCGACATGTAAACCGGCGTGCCAACCGCGATCTTCTCGGGGTTGTCCTCGGCGACGCTCGCGACGAGCCCGAAATCGAGGAGCGCGAGCCGACCCTGCGACGTGACGAGCACGTTCGACGGCTTGAGATCGCGATGCAGCTTTGCTGCCTTGTGCAGCGCGAGCAGCGCGTCGACGAGCTGGATCAATGCGCCGCGCAGACGGACCTCGTGGACTCTGGCATCGCGGATGTCCTGGCGCGTGCGCTTGGGTCCAGCTTCACCACGCGGCGGTCGGACCCAATCGATGAATGACTCGCCCTCGACGAGCTCCATCGTGAAGAACCACGTGCCCTCCGCGGCGTGGAGCTCGTGCAGCGCGACGAGGTTCGGATGGACGATGTCGGCCAGCGCGCGGAACTCGCGTTTGAACCGATAGAGATCGCGGCCCGAGGCGGTGCGCAGCTGCTTGAGCGCAACCTCGCGCTGCAACGTGTGATCGTAGACTCGATACACCGTGCCCGCTCCACCCGCTCCGAGCGTGCCGCGCACCTCGAACCGGCCGGCTCCGAATAGCGGAGCTGTCGCGGCGGTCATCCTCGCAGAAGGTATCACCGGATCGCGATCAGCTGGCGCAGCGCCCACGTCCGCGGCACGCGGATCTTCGAGCGCACGACGTGAGAATCGCGCGCGAGCCGCGCGAGAAGTGCACGCGCATCCGTTGCTTTCTGATCGGGCGGCGGGGTCCGGAGCCAGGCCTCGAGCTTCGCCGTCGACAGGCCCGCGGCGCGCGCATCGTCGACGAGTCGCGCCCAGCTGCGCTCGCGATAGAACCGAGCGCGCGCGAGCTCGACATAGCGCGCGGCTGGGATCCGCGTGCGCGCGAGGCCGAACCGGATGTTGACGAGCGCGTCGGACACCGCGCGGTAGCCCTGCGCCGCTGGCAGGTGCGCGACCGCGACCTCGTCATCGGCGACGAGCTCGCCGCGCGCGAACGCGCGATAGATCGCACCGACGCCGATCATCCCGAACCGCGCGAGCTCGGCGGCGCGCAAGGCACCCATGCTCGCGGCGCCATAGATTGCGATGCCGTGCTCGAGCGCGAGGAGCAGCTCCTTGTGCCAGACCGCGGCCATCCGCTCGAAGTAGCCGTCGATCAGCGCGATCCGCGCGGGTCGCTTGCGCGCGAACGCGAGATCGAGGATGTCGCCGACCGCGGCCGGCGGGCGCACGATCGCGTCAGGAAGACCGGCGCGAACCTCGTCGGCGGCAAGCGTCGGCCCGACGAACACGATCGTGGCTCGCGTCATCCGAGCGCCTCCACGTCGGTCGCGCGGCCCGGCACGATCACCTTCGCGACCGGCACGCGCAGCTTCGGGTGCGTCAGGTCGACGGCGATGATCTGCTCGCAGCCCGCCGTGCACGCGAGCTCGACGACCATCTCGAGCGCTTCGCCGAGGCCGCGCGGCGCGTGCGCCGGCAGATCGTCGAACGTCGCCGGGTCGTCGCACGGCCGCGCGAGCTGATCCCACAGATCGCGCAACACGTCCGGATCGGTCGCGCGCGCGTAGTCAGCCGGGAAGAAGTCATCGCGCCCACCCGCGATGTACGTGAGGCGGGTCTGCGCCGCTTCGGTGAGTGCGCGCGCGATCGCGATCTCCGGCCGCAGGTGCGCGCCGAAGCCCTGGTAACAGCCAAGCGGCCGCCATGCGGGCTCGCGCGGATCCTCGACGATCGCGCAACCGATCGCGCTTAGCCCGATGTCGCTCGCGAGGTCCCACACGAACACGCGCGAGCCGCGCTGGGTGATCCGCGTGATCAACGCCTGGCATGCCGGATCCGGAATCGTATCGAGCACGAGCCGGCGATCGCCACCGCTGCGCCGCCACGCGGCTTCTGCGTCGCGCTCGATCACCTCGCACAAGCCGTGGACGATCGCTTCGACGAGCACGTTGCCCGATGCGAGCCCGTTCGACGAGATATCGAACACCGGCGGCGTCGTGAACGTCGTGTCGAGCGTCACCGCCTGTGCGGGCACGAGCACGGGCTCCGCCGCGACGAGATCGAAACCTTCGACCCACTCCCACCGCGCCGCATGATCGAGCTTGCCACCGCGCGGCCGTGGCAACGCGTCGACATCGACGACGTTGTGCTGCTTCGCGAGGGCTCTCGCCGAGCCGTGGACGCGCGGAACGCAGAGCTCTTCGGCGGTCCAGGTCTCGAGCGATTCCATCAGCGCCGACACCCGCGCGGCCTCGAACGTCAGGCCCTTGCCCTGCTGGGTCGCGAGCGACTTGCCGAGTGGCCGGATCGCCGCGGCGACCGGAATCCCGAGGTCATCGAGCCCCGTCAGATCCGCGATCCGCGTGATGCCGGCGCGCCGCATCGCCGGTGCGAACCGCTTCCACGTCGTCGCGAGTGACGCCGCGCGGTGCGTGCCGTCGCGCAACCGTGAGGGCGCGTCGAGCACCTGGTCGTAGAACCGCAGCAAGGCGGACCCAGTGCTATCATCTCCGCGTGCGGACGCTGTTCCTGTGCGCGCTCGTCTTTTCATTTTCTGGCGCCGCTTGCCATCCCGGCGGCGAATACGCCGGCGCCGGCAACTCGATCGTCAGCGGCGACGTCGACAAGGGCGAGACCAACGGCCGGATGTTCGACTTCGTCAGCGACAAGCCCGAGGGCGACGACTGGCAGATCCGCGTGCGGGGCACGTCGATCTGGGTGTCCTATACCGACAAGAACGGCAAGGCCGACAACCGCGGGACCAAAGCGCTGACCCAGGCCGAGAGCGACAAGCTCTGGAAGCTGGTCGACGAGGTCGACATCCCGTCTCGCAAGGGCGGTAAGAAAGACGACGATAACGGCACCGTCACCCTCCGCCTGCGCGAGCCGGGCGACGATGAGGGCGACAGGCACAAGATCTTCACGGTATACGTGTCGCGCGATACGGAAGACGACGACGTGATCGCGATCGGTACCTACCTGCGTAAGCTCGTCGACAAACACTACCAAGAAACACCGAACTTCTGATGGGCATGTACGGAGTCATGATCACCCTGTCGCCAAAGCGTTTGGCGCAGATCGAAGGCGACCCAGAGACGCTCGAGGACGTGCTCGAAGCGCGTCACGAGACCGAGATTCCTGGTCTCCTCGATCTCGGCGTCACGTGGGACGCGCTCGACGTGATCCTCTCGGATCGCGGTAAGGACGCACTGCTCGGCGATGCCGTGCTCGGCCGCAGCGGACGCCCGCTCGAGGTCGAAGCGTCGTTCCAGAGCGCTCGCGTGCTCGACGCCAAGCGCGTCGCCGAGATCGCGAAGAAGCTCGAGGCGCTCGGCGCGACGCACGTGAAGGATCGCTATCCGTCGCTCGCCGCGGCGAAGGTCCACGGCAAGCTCGGTGCGAATCCTGACGACGAAGAGCGCGAGGGTCTCGAGATCATCGCGAAGCGAGTCATCGCGCTCTACAAGGATGCGGCGAAGCAAAACCACCAGATGCTCGTGATGATCGTCTCCTAGGGGGGACGGTAACCACTTACTCAACTTCCGACCGCGAACTTCGCGAAATCATTCTCGCGCCGAGGGACGGTTACAACTTTAGCCCGCAACGTCCTTCGCTTCCGTCCGAGCTCGGCCGGCCGCCGGTCGATGGAGCCCTAACGCGGGGTAAAGTTGTAACCGTCCCTCGCGCGCACAACGAATTCAGGCCGTTGGCGATCGCAAGTTGAGTAAGTGGTTACCGTCCCTGTACGAAGTGAAGAGGTGATGAGGAACCGGTCGAGGTCGATCTACCTGGACCGCAATCGCCCAGATAGAACCGAGGAGCTCGCGACCGATGCGCCGATGACATCATGTGGCCGTGCACCACGGTTTAGCGATCGAGGCGTAACCCACGACCAGTGCGATCGGGGGTTGTCACTTCATGATGCCTACCCGAGGGCGTCGGCTTCGCGCTCGAGGATCACGCTCCAGCGCAGGTAGAACAGCAAGTATGGATCGTGGATCACGAGCGCCTGCGCATGCTCGTCCCACTCGAGCGCGGGCCCGGTCGGCGGCGCGAAGCCCTGTGCGATCTGGGAGATCCGGGTGCACGCGTTGACCGTGCTCGCACCGTCGGGCGACGCGCCCTTGGTCATCTTGTCGAGCCGCTCCTGGAGCTCGGCGTACGGGATCGCGAGCTTGGGCGGATCCATGGCGATCGCGCGCATGATGGTCAGGTAGACGTCACCGGTGCGGCCGTCCTGATGGACGTAGTTGCGGCGCTCGCCGGTCTTCACCTTCGGGCCAGAGATCAACGCGCGCACGAGCGAGCGAAAATCGACAACGCACGACGACAAGAACAGGATCTCTTTGCGCGCCGTCTCGTCGAGCGCCACTGCTTTCGGCTCGCCGGTCTCGCGCACGCCGAGGTGGTTCGAGGTCTGCTGGCAGATCATCTGCATCAGCTGCGGCGAGCCCGCCGCTTCGATCGCGAAGGTCGCGAGCGAGCTGTGATCGATCTCGAGATTCAACAGCGGCAAGCCGAGCGCCGGGATCTCGAGGAGATCCTTGCGCGACCAGTAGTCGAGGTCGATAGACAGCACGCGGCCGCGCAGCTCCGGCAACGCGCGCACGACATCGTCGGCGCGATGCGGCACCGACGCGACGCAGATCCGCACGCCGCGGCTTGCCGCATCTTTGAGTTGCTGGGCGACGTCGCTCTGGATCGCCGCCGGCACGTAATGAAAGTCGTCGAGCAGGATCGTCGTCTTCGTATTCGCGAGCTCGGCGACGACCTGCGGCATGCCGCGGCGGTTCACGGTCGCCTGGATCGTGCGCGCCTCGGCGTCGGCCTCCGCGTTGTTGCGGCGGTGCGCAGCGGTCGTGCCCGAGATGCCGATCTGACCGCCGTGCTCGCGGCTCGACGTATCGGTGTGCGTCATCACCGTGCTCGCGACCGTCGCGTGCGGCTCGCCGTACCAGTCGAGCACGCGCTCCCATAATTGGTCCGCCGTCCGGACCGTCGCGCCGCTCACCGTCACGAGGTTCTGCTCGCCGATCACGCGCTGCACGAGCACGGTCTTGCCCGCCTTCGACGGCCCGGTCACCGACGCGATCTGGGTCGACTGCTGCGCCCAATCCTCGAGCAGCCGCTCTTGATGGCGCTCGTCGCGCCGCACGTACGTGTGAGGCGGGTATCCACTCGGAGTGAACACCTCGTACGATTTCAGGCGCGACATGGCGCGAGGCTAATACGGGTAGCGCCCGCCCTTCCAGTCGAGGAACTCGCCGGTTTGATCGAGCGTCGCAGTATCGATCCGGGAGAGGATCCCCTTCACCGACTCGGCCGGCGTGATCGCGGCATGCGCGCCGCCCATGTCGGTCTGCACCCAGCCCGGGTTGATCACGTACGACGCGATGCCTTCGCCGCGCAGCTCGACCGCGAGGTTCTTCGACATCATGTTGAGCGCGGCCTTCGCCATCCGATACGCGTAGAACCCGCCGCTGCGGTTGTCGCCGATCGAGCCGAGCCCCGAGGTCAGATGGACGAGCTTCTTGACCCGGCCGCGGCGCAGGTGCGGCAACAGCGCGAGCGACACGCGCAATGGGCCGAGCGCGTCGACGTCGAAGGTCTTCAGCGCCTCCGCGAAGTCCATGCTGTTCTGGCTCTGGCGATCGCCACCACCGACACCGGCGTTGTTGATCACCAGGTCGAGCGCGGCATCACCGAGCTCGCTCGCGAGCGCGCGCACGGCCGCGTCGTCGGTGACATCGCAGCGATAGACGCGGACGTTACCGATCGAGCCAGTGATCGGATCAGGCTTGGCGTTGCTGCCGCCGTCGTAGATGACCTCGGCCTGACTTCGTGCGACGGCGTCGACCTCGTCCCCGCGCGCCACCAGCTGGCGCACGAGCTCGAGCCCGATCCCTCGATTCGCTCCTGTGACGAGAACTCGCATGCTGCGACCTTACCGCTTGCGGTACCGTCACACCATGCGCGTTCGGTTCTGGGGTGTGCGCGGTTCGATCCCTACTCCCGGGCCGTCGACGGTCCGCTACGGCGGCAACACGGTGTGCGTCGAGGTCCGGCTCGGCGACGGCACGTGCATCGTGCTCGATGCGGGGACCGGATTGCGCGAGCTCGGCAAGTCGCTCGCGGCGGAGAACTACCACCAGCCCATTCATCTGTTCATCACCCACGGCCACTGGGACCACATCCTCGGGCTCCCGTTCTTCGGGCCGGTCTATCAGAAGGACACACGCATCGTGATCCATCCGGCGACCGAGCGCGGGATCAGCGGCACGCGCAATCAGATCATGTTCGACACCGCGCACTTCCCGGTCGCGTTCGCGGATCTGCCGGCGACGATCGAACGCGTCGAGAACCTAGGCGTGCATCGGATCGGCTCGGCGAGCGTGGGACACATAGAGCTCAATCACCCCGGTGGCGCGACGGGGTTCCGGATCGACGATGCCGATGGCACCTCGATCGTGTATCTCACCGACAACGAGCTCTCGCCGCCGAATGGAGCGAAGAGCACGGTCGACGAGCTCGCGCGGTTTTGCAGCGGCGCGACCTTGCTCGTGCACGACGCGCAGTACGTAGCCGAGGACATGCCGGCGAAGCGCGGCTGGGGGCACTCCGTGGTCGATGAAGTGCTCGAGCTCGCGAAGCTCGCGTCGGTCGAGACGATCGCGCTGCATCATCACGATCCGGATCGGGACGACGCCGCGCTCGATGCGATCGCGGCACGCGCGGACACGTGGGCGCGCGCGAACGGGCTCGCGAGCGTGGTCGCGGCCGAGGGGCTCGAGCTCGCGCTGCGTCCCGGTTAGCGGACGCGGGCGGAGGCGACCGGAATCGTCCAAAGCGCATAGCCGGTGCGCGCGGCTTCGATCGTCGCGTCGAAGATCTCGCGGACCTTCGCTTCGGACATGCCGGTGACCTCGACGATCACGGGCACGTAGCCATCGCGCCACGCCGTGAAGATCTGCGCGATCGTCTCTGGCGACGCGCGCAGCGTATCGATGTGGAGGTAGTCGATCTTGATGTCGTCGACGGGCAGCTTCTTCAAATGGCCGTAGGTGTGGCGGCCGATATGGTTATCGCAGTTCATGGAGCGGCCGACCGCAAGGGGGACCTCGAACCAGAACTTCGCGGTATCGACCTTCGCCGACGGCGCGATGATCATCCCGTAGTCCTCTGCGAGCACGTGGATATATCCGCCGGGCCTGGTGACGCGGACCATCTCGGCGAGGATCCGCTCCGGCTCGGGTACCGCCTGGAGCACGTGGCGACACACCGTGAGATCGAACGACGCCGCGGGGTACGCGAGCTCGAACCCGTCGCCGTGTGTGAACTGCACGCGGTCGCCAAGGCTCGCGTAGCGATCGCGGGCGAGTGCGAGGTGCGCGTCGATCAGGTCGATGCCGATGGCAGTTGCAGTCGGATACAACGCGGCGAGCCGCGACGTGATCTCGCCGGTGCCGCAACCGATATCGAGGATCGCGCGCGGTGCGTAGCGCTCGAACAGCGGCTTCTCTTGCGGCCAGATGGCTTCGGCCTGCGCGGCGAGGTTGCGGACCATCGATTCGTCGGCCATCTGCTGGCCCTGGGGATTGCGATCCATGACTGCGGAGAGTCTAGCTGCACCGAGGCGTGACGAGGCGCTGGTAGATCCGCATCCCTGCGACATCGGCAGCTGGTACGTAGTCACAGCGTAGAATCTTCGCGAGCCACGGGAACTTCTCAGGCGGGTACTTCCCGTAGAACGAGATGTTGCCGACGGAGCCGTCGACGATGAACCGCGGGCGGCGCTCGGCCAGGTCGCGGATCATCATGTCGGTCGCGACGGGGACGGCGTTCTTCGATGAGTCGACGAGTGGATCTTTTTGACTCGGCGTCGCAGGGGATGCCCCGGTGATGTAGTTCGAGAACACGAACCGGCAGCCGAGCGGGCGCGCGGCGTCGAAGTAGAGGACCGGCGAGTTGCCCCACACGCACAGGCCGTCGTTCGGTGCACCGTGCGCGTCGAGCCAGGCGGTGACCGCCCCGTAGTCCGGATCGGGCTCCCCCGCGGCGGTCATCATCCAGTCGTGTGCGGCGGCGAGCGTGAAAAAGATCGCGGCGGGCACGGCGAGCGAGGTCATGAACGCGCGGCGATGGCGTTCCGCGAACGCGGCGGCGCGTGGCGCGGCGAGGACGGCGAGCGGCGCGGTGATCTGGTGGAAGTAGTGCCCGAAGAACCGACCGCCGACGAGGATCGCGAGCGCGCTCGCGGCCAGCCAGCCGAGCAGCACCGCGCGATGCGGCCGCGGATCGCGGAGCGAGCGGACCGCGAGGTAGTACAGCGGGGCCGCCGCGACGATGACGAGGCCGATCCGCGCCGCCATCTGCGCGAGCTTCGCGGTGCTCGAGCCGGTGTCGATATAGGCGAAGTTGAACTTGAACCAGAACCACGCGGCATCCCACGCACCGCGGGCGTAGAGCCAGGCGACCGCCGCCGCGATCGGTAGTGCGCAGCCGACCACGATCGCGAGGCCACGCACGACGAGCTTCACCGGTTGCTTGCGGTTCGCGAGGATCACCGCGAGCCCGTAGAGCGGCAGTTGAATCCCCGCCTGGTACTTGAACAGGATCGCCGCGCCGACGAGCGCGCCGGTCGACACCATCCGCCCGGCGAGGAACGCTTCGACCGAGGCGACGAGTGGCAACATCATGAACAGCTCGCAATTCGCGGCGAGCGAGTCGGTATCGATCAACGTGGTCGTGAACACGATCCACAGCAGCGCCGCGTAGATCGCACTGCGCGGCTCCACCCGAGCGGCGATCCGGGCGAGCAACAGCCCGGTGCCCCACACGACGAGGATCAACAGCGCGTGGAGTAGGACCATGCCGCCGATCGGCCCGCCGATCGCCTGGCACACCTCGTTGGTGACGTAGATCAGCGGCGGCTTGTGATCGACGACATCGCGGTACAAGGCGTGGCCGCTCAGCATCTCGCGGCCGACGACGCAGTACGTGGCTTCGTCGTCGGACAGGCACGGCCGCACGAGCGAGATCACGCGCAGCGCCGTGCACAGCACGAGCAGCGCCATCGCGTGCTTGCGGATCATCGCACGCGCTCGATCGTCCACGGCACGCCTTCATGCGCCTCGTAGATCGGGCGATCCGGATACGCGGCCGCCACGTCGATCGCGGTCGTCGTCGCTGGCGCCGACAGATACAGCACGCCCTCGAAGAACGGGCCGTTGCGCGCGAACCGCGACGGATACTGCGCGCGCACGATCACGACGGCGCCGTACGGCAGGTCATGCGCGGCCTGGTACAGGCCCTCGCGCTTCCACACCTTCGGGATCCGGTCCTGCATGAACGAGCCGAACTGGGCCAACCCGAAGACCACCGCGCACGTCACGAACACGAGCTGCATGCGGCGGCCGAACCGCCCCGCGATCGCCTTGCACAGCGGATCGAATCCGGCCGCGGCGAGGAGCGCGAGCGGGATCAACAGCGGCGACAGGTAGCGCGGGTGCGGACCGTCGTCGGGGTTCGAGACCATGAACATCAGCGCGCCACAGAACACGACGAGCAGCGCGAGCGAGAACGTCCGCATCTTGCGCGCGGGGTGGGCCTTGTCGATGGCGTACGCGCCGAACAGCGCCGCGATCACCGTGCCCGGCAGAGTCCACTGCAGGCAGATCTGGCCGAACTGATCGATGTGGTTCCACCACTGGATCGGGCTGATCAGGTGCTGGAAGCCGATCGGATTCTCGCCGGCGCTCGGGCCGTACAGCGCGACGAACGTGTCGTGATACGCGTGGTAGCCGTCGGTGAGCCAGCTGCCGAACAGCTGCTTCTGGTACCAGAAGTTGAAGATCACGAACGGCACCGCGCAGAGCGCCGGGATGATCACTGCGCGCCACGATCGGAACACGAGCAAGGCTGCGCCGAACAGCAGCGCGTCGATCGGACGGACCAGGAACGCGCAGCCGAGCGTCCCACCGGTGATCACGAGGAATGGCCAGCAGCCGCACTTCGTCCACTGCGCGATCGCCGCGAACGCGATCGCGAGGAACAGCAACGTCGGCGTGTGCATGTAGAACGACGCCGCATCGAACATGAACAGCGGCGCCGCGCCGAGCGTGACCAGCGCGATCAACGCGCCGCGAGCACCGAGCAACCGGCGCACCGTATGCCACACGATCGCGAGCGTGATCGTGCCCTCGATCGGCGTCGCCAGCCACGCGACGCCATAGCGCGCCCCGATCGCGAGGAGCGCCGGTCCGCCGGGTGGATACTTCGACCGCACCCACGTGTCGATCACCACGTGATCGACGCGCAACCACTCGAGGTGCTGCGGCGCCGGCGCCTTCAACATGCCCTTCGCGAGCAGCTCGCCCTGGAGCGCGAGCGAGTACTCGTCGCCCGAGAACGGAAACGCATCGAGTGCGTACCGAGCCAGCACCGCGTAGACCGCGCCGAAGACCAGCACCAGCCCGATGGCGAGCATGGTCGACTCCGAAACGCGCCGCATTCCTCGGCTGTCTAACACGGGGACGGTAACCAAGTACGCAACTTCCGATCTGGAACCACGCAGAACTAATGAACCGAAAGGGGACGGTTACAAATCTAGCTGTCAGTTGCCGTCCGTTCCGGAATTGCGCCGCGATCTGACGCCGAAATTCTGGCTGGATTTGTAACCGTCCCCTTTCGGTCTAGCGATCTCGCGCGGTTCCAGATCGGAAGTTGTGTACTTGGTTACCGTCCCTGATCGGAGGGCGGAGGAGCCAGTATAACGGGGAGTGGATCGCGTTCGCCGCAGCACGGCTTGGGTCGCGGCCGCGAGCGGCATGCTCGGCGTCCTCGATCTGGTGTCGACGCTCCTGTGCATCCGGCTGTGGGTCACCACCGCAGATTTCGGCGAGGCCACGCTGGCGATCGCGCTGTTTCCGATCCTCGATCGGCTGGGCGGGATGGGGTTCGGCGCCGTACTCGTGCGCGAGCCGGGCGGCGGTGCGAAGGCGCGGCAGGAGCACACGCTGTTCTGGCTGAATGCGAGCGCGGCCGGCGGCGTGCTCGTGCTCGCTGCGGGCGCGTATGCCGCTACCCGCGCGCTCGTCGTCGCCTTGATCGTCGCGTACGCGGTGCGGCTCGTGATCCAGGCGAGCTCGGTCGTGCCGGAGGCGCGCCTGCGACGCGCGCTGCGGTTCGGCGAGCTGTCGGCGATCCGCGTGATCGCCGGGGTCGCGGAGACCGCGACGAAGCTCACCCTCGCGTATCTCGGTGCGCACGGCCGGCCGGAGCTGCGCGTGTGGTGCTTCGCGCTCGGCCCCGTCGTCAACACGGCGATCACGACGATCGCGCTCCAGTTGCGTTGCGCGTGGCGCCCTCGCCTCACGTTCGACCGCGCGTTCGCGCGCCAGGCGATGGGGTTCACCGCCGCGCTGTCGGGCGGAGAGCTCCTCTACTACGCGTACACGAGCGCAGATTATCTCGTGATCGGCGCGGCGTTCGGCACCGCCGCCGTCGGCGTGTATCGACTCGCATACGAGCTCGTGCTCGATGTCGTCCGCCTGATCTCGATGATCACCGCCGAGGTCGCTTACCCCGTGTTTGTCCAGACGCCGCGCGACGCGCTCGCCGCACAGTTCCTCAGATTCTCGCGCCAGAACATGTACGTGCTCGTGCCGTTCCTCGGCTTCGTCGCGGTCGGCGGCGGCTGGCTGCTCCACTTGCTGTACGGGCCGCTACCACCCGAGGCTGCGGTCGCCGCGCGCATCCTGTGCGTCGTTGGCGCGCTGCGTTCACTCGGGTTCGTGATCCCGCCGCTCCTCGCGGCACTCGGTCACGCGTCGCGCGTGCTCGCGTACAACGCCGTCGCCGCGGTCGTGCTGCCTCTCGCGTTCGTGCTCGCGGCTCACGTCGGCAGCGACTTCACCGCCGTCGCGTGGGCGTGGGCGTTCGGCTATCCGATCGCGTTCGCACTGCTCCTCGCGTTCGCGCTCGTCGCGCTTCCACTGCGACTGCGCGACTATCTCCGCGGCCTCATTGCTTCGGCTTCAGCAACGAGAGCAGTGCCGGCGCCAAGAACAGCGCCACCACCAGGCACGTGATCTCGCCGAGCATCGCCGCGATCCCGAACGATCGGATCCCGAGGTTCTGCGAGAGCAACAGCGAGCCGTAGCCGACCGTCGTCGTGTACGAGCACAACACGACCGCGCCCCCCGTCGAGCCGACCACTTCGCGCCCGTGATCGAGGCCCTCCTGGCGCGCACGCGTCACGATGTTCACGGCGTACTCGATCCCGATCCCGATCGTGATCGGCAGCGCGACGAAGTCGAGGAAGTTCACCTTCAAGCCGAGCACTGCGGAAATCCCGAGCATCAGGATCGTCCCCGATAGCCCGCACGCGATCGTCACCGCGCCGAATCGGTTTGGCCCGATCACGAGCAGCACGATCAGGATCGCGCCGAGCGCCGCCGCCAGGGTCGCGCGCGGTCCGTCCGACAGCACGCCCGCGATCACGTCTGCGAACACGAACGACGCACCGCCGAGATGGACGTCGTCGGGCAGCCCGAGCGCTCGGACTTGGTCCACCCACCGCGTCGTATCGCGCGTGTCCCACACCTCGTAGCCCTTGCCGATCGTCGCGAGCAGGATCTTGCCGCGCGACAGGTCGGACTCGATGAACGGCCACGCGATCGCATCGGGGATATCGGTGTCGCGCAACAGCGGCACGACCTCGGGCGGGGTCAACTCTTCGAGCTCGGCTCGCTCGTCGTCGTCGAGCTGGTCGATATCCTTGCTCGTCAGCAACGCCCGAATCTCCGCGAGCACCGCGATCTTGGCCGGCTGATCCTTCGGCACGATGTCGTCGAGCGACACCACGCTGTCGAACAGGCGTTGGTTCACCGGCTTGCCGGCATCGACCGCGCGCAGCTTCGCCTCGATCGCCGCGACGTCCTCTTGTCTCGGCACCACGATCGCGAACCCACCGTCGAGCCCCTGCCCGAACGATTGATCGACAACCGTCATCCACTTCTGCGCCTCGACGATACCCTCGCTGTGCGATCGCAGATTGCGAAAGTTCGTCTCGAACGGATCGGTCAACAAGAACCGCGCAGCGAGCACACCTGCGACCACGGTCACCACGAGCGTCACGATCGCGACGATGTCCAACCGCTTCGGCAACAACTTCCCGAGCCATTGGCCCGGCGCCGCGTGTGGCTTGATGTGCTTGCCCGCCACCGCGAGCGCCGCCGGCAACACGATGTAACCGCTGATCCAGCACACCAGGATCCCGACGCCGCCGATGATCCCGAAGTGCCGGAACCCGCGGAACACCGTGATCACTAGCGACGCGTACGCGACCGCCGCGGTCAGCGCTGCCGTGAACGTGCCCGCGATCGTCCGCGACACCGCCGCTTCGAGCGCCTCGGTCGTCGTCCGCCCCGCGCGCAGCTCCTCGAGGTAGCGCGCGGTCACCAGGATCCCGACATTGATCCCGTTGCCGATCACGATCGACGACAAGAACGCCGTCGCCGCATTCAAGTAGCCCAGCGTCAGCTTCGCGAACGCGAACGTCACGATCGTGCCGACCGTCAGCGACCACGACAGCGCCCCGATCGCGAGCGCCGACCGGAAATACCAGATCAGCGCGAGCATCACGAGCACGACCGTGACCACCGTCGCGCGCAGCATGCCGTTCAGGATCGCGTCGTGCTCCGCGATCGAGACCGGCACGTCGCCGGCGACGCCCGCGTCGACATCCGGCAGCTCGCGATGAATCTCCGCGCCGATTGCCTCGAGTCGCGCGAGTAGCTCGCGATCCTTGTCGACATCGCCGGTCGAGAACGCGATGTGGAGGATCATCGTCTGGACCCGGCCATCCTTCGAGATGTACTCGCCCGGATCGTCGCGTTCCTTCTGGGCGTCGTTCAGCTTCTTCTTCAGATCCTCGGACGCCTTCGTATCGGGCTTGTCGTCGTCGAGCGTCACGAACAGCGGATTTGCCCGCAGCTTCGCCGCCGCGAGCTCGCGTTTCAGCGCATCGCGCGCCGCGACCAGGTCTTCGAGCTCCGCGCCGATCCAGCGATTCGTCCACGCGAACTGGTGCTCGATTCGATGATCGAACGTGATGTCCGCGGTCCACTCCGGGCCGAGCGCGGCGATCTTGTCACGCGCGAGCACCGCGGCCTCGTGCCGGCTCTCGGGATGCTCCGAGCGCACGACGAACAACGACGTCCCGACGACCCGCGCCCGCTTCTCGATCGCCCGCAGGTCCTGGACCGAGCGCGATGACTGAGGCAAGAGGTACGAGAAATCGGCGAGCACCGAGATCCGCGATGCGACCAGTCCCGCCCCGACCGCGAGCACGATCGACGCGATCACGATCGCCCACCGCCAGCGAATGACCCATTGCACGTAGCGCTTCATGGCCCGAGCACCCTCGTATGGAAGTCACTCGCGAACCGCCGTTCGGGATCGAGCTCGTCGCGCAGTGCGATGAACTTGCGCGCCTCGGGCCACAGCACACGCACGTCGTCGCTGTGATGATCGAGCTCCTTGCCCCAGTGCGGCCGCGCGGCGAGCGCGCGCATCTCGCGCCAGAACGCCGCGAAGTACGGCGTCGCCGCCGGGCCCTGGCAGTACGCGCCGATCTGGCACGTGTCACCGCCATACGCCGGGCTGAGCCATGCGCGATCGCCTTTCACGAATCGGATCTCCATCGGGAAGTTGACCGAGAAACCACCGTTCGCCACCGCACGCGCGAGCCGTTCGATCGCCTCGCCGGCCTTCGCCATCGGTAGCGCGGCCTCGGTCTCGCGGTGGCGAAACGGCATCGGCGTCGATAGCATCAACGCGCTCGGCCCGACCCGGCGCGGTCCGGCAAACGACTTCGCGACATACCGGCTGATCCGCGGCGCCATCCCCGGCACGCGCGCGAGCCGCGCCACGACCGGAAACGCAAACCGATGCATCACGTGATCGTCGACCCAGCGCCGGCGCACCGGGTTGCCGGTCGTCGCATCCGTCGTGCGCGCGTAGCGAAACACCTGCGCGCGACTGTAGTGCGGCATCCACCAGACCTTGACGTATTCGGCGCTCGCGGCGATCGCCTCGAGCATCGCGGGGAGCTCTTCGATCGCGACGTGCTCGACTGTCTCCGCGAGCTGGAACCGCGGCTCGATCGCGAGCGTCACCGCGGTCACCACGCCGAGCGCCCCGAGATGGACGCGCACGCCCTCGAACCGCGGATCGCTCGCGTCGAGCTCGATCACGGTGCCGTCCGCCTTCGCCATGCGCACCCGCGTGACCAGGCTCGCGAGATTGCCGTGGACCAGAGATGACCCGTGGGTCCCGGTCGCGATCAAGCCACCGATCGACTGTGCGCTGATCGAGCCGACGATCGCCAGCGTCGCATCGCCGAGCACGGCGAGGAGCGTCGCCAACCGCGTCCCCGCGTGCACGGTCACCTCGGTCGCGGTTCGTGCGATCACCCCGCTCATCCGATCGAGCGTGACCCAGACGTCCTCCGGAG
The DNA here is from genome assembly GCA_040004535.1 of Deltaproteobacteria bacterium. Lineage (GTDB taxonomy): Bacteria > Myxococcota_A > Polyangia > Haliangiales > Haliangiaceae > JABFXX01. The sequence goes on along the minus strand of JBDUAS010000022.1, from coordinate 28,863 downwards.
CGTTGATCCGCGACCACGAGTGGGCGCCGCCCACGACCCGCACTCGGCGACCCTGCGCGCGCGCGAGCAGCTCGCACAGGTGCGCCTCCGAGCCGGGTGCGTGCCGTTCGCCCGGCCGCGTCGCGACCGTGCGCGCCCAGTTCACGAAGCGTGGCACCGACTTATCTCTACCCGAAAAAACATCGCATCGCTTGTCGATCGGGTCCCCGCTCGATCGACGTCCCTGTGAAACCCGAGATAGGAGCAGAGCAATGCGTTTCATGGTCTTCGTCAAGGCAACCAAGCTGTCTGAAACGGGTGCCCCGCCCTCGCCAAAGATGCTGAGCGAGATGGGCAAGTTCAACCAGCAGCTGATCGACGCGGGCATCATGCTCGACGCGAACGGGCTGCAGCCGAGCAGCAAGGCCGCGCGCGTCCAGTTCAGCGGCGGCAAGCGCACGGTCGTCGATGGCCCGTTCGCGGAGGCGAAGGAGCTCGTCGCCGGCTACTGGATCTGGCAGTGCAAGTCGCTCGCGGAGGCCGTCGAGTGGGTCAAGCGTTGCCCGGATCCGATGCCGGGCGAGGACAGCGAGATCGAGATCCGCCCGATCTACGAGCTCTCCGATTTCCCGGACGTCCCCGACGACGTCAAGAAGATGGAGCAGAGCTTCAAAGCTTCCAGGCAGTAGCGGGTATCATCGCCGGCCCAGTGCCGAGCGAGGCCCATCAGGCAATCGAAACCGTGTTCCGGATGGAGTCGCCGAAGCTGATCGCGGGGCTCGCTCGGATCACGCGCGATGTCGGCGTCGCCGAGGAGCTCGCCCAGGACGCGATGGTCACCGCGCTCGAGCAGTGGCCGCGCTCGGGGATCCCGGATCGGCCGGGCGCGTGGCTGATGCAGGCTGCGAAGCACCGCGCGATCGACTTCGTGCGGCGCGGCCAGCTCCTCGAGCGCAAGCACGCCCAGCTCGGCCACGAGCTCGGCACGTCCGCCGATCCGACCGAAGCGCTCGCCGAGGCGCTCGATGACGAGCTCGGCGATGACCTGCTTCGCCTGATCTTCACGTCCTGTCACCCCGTGCTGTCGCCGGAGGCGCGCGTCGCGCTGACGCTACGGCTCGTCGGCGGCCTATCGACCGAAGAGATCGCGCGGGCGTTCCTCGTTCCGGTCCAGACGATCCAGCAGCGGATCGTGCGCGCGAAGAAGCAGCTCGCCGAGGCCCACGTCCCGTTCGAGGTCCCGCGTGGGGACGACCTCGCGCCGCGCCTCGCGTCCGTGCTCGAAGTGATCTACCTCGTGTTCAACGAGGGCTATGCCGCGACCAGCGGCGACGATTGGGTTCGACCGGAGCTGTGCGAAGACGCGTTACGGCTCGGACGCGTGCTCGCGCGCCTCGCACCGGCCCTCGCCGAGGTCCACGGCCTCGTCGCGCTCATGGAGATCCAGGCGTCGCGGCTGCACGCGCGGGTCGGCCCGAACGGCGAGCCGATCCTGCTGCTCGATCAGAATCGCGCGCGTTGGGATCGCCTGCTGATCCGGCGCGGGCTCGAATCACTCGCGCACGCCCAGGCGACCGGCGGCGGCGTGTACACGTTGCAGGCCGCGATCGCCGCGTGTCACGCGCGGGCCGACAAGCCCGGCGACACCGACTGGCGCGCGATCGCCGCTCTCTACGAACAGCTCGCACGCATCGCGCCGTCGCCGGTCGTCGAGCTCAACCGCGCCGTCGCGGTCGGTTTCGCCGAAGGTCCCGCAGCGGGTTTGGCGATCGTGGATCGCCTCGGCGACGCGCTGGACTTGTACTACCTGTTCCCGAGCGTCCGCGCTGATTTCCTGGCGAAGCTCGGCAGGACGGCCGAAGCCCGAAACGAGCTCACGCGCGCTGCCGGGCTGACCAGCAACGCGCGTGAACAACAACTCTTGTTAGACCGAGCCGCGAAGCTCTAGGGGAGTGCGCGGCGACTCGTCGCGAAGCGATAAATCGCGAGCAGCACAACCGCGCCCAAGATCGACGCCAGGAACCCCGCGCTTTGGTTGGTGCCGTACCAGCCCGCGGCGTGGCCGATCAGGTTTGCGACAACCGAACCCGCGACGCCGAGCAGCATCGTGATCAGCATGCCGCCGCCGTCCCGACCGGGCATGACGAGCTTCGCGAGAGCACCAATAACGAGACCGATGATGAGAGCCCAGAGGAGATGCATGGAAGTTTCCTTTCTTTCGTGAACCTCACCTTGCGCTACGCGTGCCAGGCCGTAACCGCCTCGATTCAGGTAGCGGTGGGTGATCGGCTGTGACGCACGCGCGCGCCTGCGATGTCGTCCGGTGCGCACGTGCGCGGTCGCTCGACTTTACATAACTGATAGGTTATACAACCCGCAGGTTTTGAACATGACCAACCTCGACGTCACGTTCGCAGCACTCGCCGATCCGACTCGCCGCGCGATCCTCGCGCGCCTCGCCAAGGGCGAAGCGTCCGTCACCGAGCTCGCCGAGCCGTTCGCGATGAGCCAGCCCGCGATCTCGAAGCACTTGAAGGTGCTCGAGCGCGCCGGGCTGATCTCGCGCGGCCGCGATGCCCAGCGCCGTCCGTGCAAGCTCGAAGCCGCGCCTTTGCGCGACGCCGATGCGTATCTCGAACGCTACCGCGAGTACTGGGAACATCGCTTCAACGCCCTCGACGACGTGCTCGACGACCTCAAACGGACCGAGCGCTCGAAATCCAAACGCCGGAGGACCCCGTGAAGAACAAATTGCAGCTGACTCTTGGTGCACCGAACGAGATCATCATGGAGCGCGACTTCGACGCTCCGCTTCACCTCGTCCACAAGGCGATGACGAGTCCGGAGCTATTGAAGCGCTGGATGGGCAACTCGTGCTCGCCCATGATCGCAGCCGAGAGTGACCTCCGCGTCGGCGGCACGTATCGCCAGGTATTTCGCAGGACGGACGACGGTGGAGAGTTCACGTTCAGCGGCGTCTTTCGCGAAGTGAGCCCGCAGCGCACGGTGTTCACCCAGCGCTTCAACGACATGCCGAACGAGGCGGTCGTCACGATGACGCTGGCGGAAATCACCGGCAAGACCCGGATGCGCAGCGTCCAGGCCTACGACTCGCAACAAACCCGCGACTTCGTGATCGGAACCGGCATGGAGGGCGGCGCCGCAGAGAGCTACGACAATCTCGAACAACTCGTGCAGTCGCTCTAATCTCGAGCTCATCTTTTGGCGCTATCGTCCGTGTGTGGTCCTCCGCGCGGTGTGGTTCGCCGGTTTGGCAGGCGTCGCGTGCAATCACGCGACTCCCGCCGGGCGTGCGCCCTCACCTCGCGACCCGGTGCTCGCGGCGGCCGATGATCGCGCAGCGTTCGTCGCGGCCGATGCGAAGCTCGATCGAGTCACCGGCACGACCGCACGGATCGGCAATCGCGTCGAGCTCCTGATCGATGGCACGACGAGCTTCGCGCGCCGGCTCGCGAACGCACGCGACGCCGACGTGATCCTGGTCAAGACATTCGCGTTCACGGATGACGAGACCGGGCGCGCGGTCGCGGATCTCCTGATCGAGCGTGCGAAGGCCGGCGCGTATGTCGTCGTCCAGTACGACGCGATCGGTTCGATCCACGACCCCGGCGATGTCGGCCCGATGCTCGCGAACGGCAACGAGAAGCCGATCATCTCCCGGTTGCGCGCTGCGGGGATCGACGTCCAGGCGACGAACGCGCCGGCTGGCAAGGTCGAGCTCGATCAGATCGCCGGCGGCCTCACGCGCACCGTGCTCCATCCGTTCGAGCACCTCGGCATCGTCCTCGATCGTACCCACCGCCTCGAGTTTCACGATCACGAGAAGTACTGGATCACCGGCCACCACGGCCAGGTCACCGCGATCATCGGCGGCATGAACATCGGCAGCGAGTACGCGTTCGGTGGCGCCGACCGGGTCGATGCCGTCACCGGCGCGCGCGGCTGGCACGATGTCGATGTCGAAGTCGCGGGCCCGGTCGTCAACGACGTGGTCGCGCGATACTTCGCCGTGCTCGACACGCATCGCGGCACCCAGGCCGATCACGCGCGCTGGAACCCGCCACAACCGCCCGCCGGCGACGCGCGCGTCCGGTTCGTGTTCAACCACCCGCGGTTCCACAACACGCACGCGATCGACGAGATGTACGCCACGCTCGTCGATGCGACGCCGCCGACCGGGGTGGTCCGGATCGAGACCGCGTACTTCGCACCTTCGGATCAGTTACGCGACCGGCTCCACGCGGCGCTTCGCCGGGGCACCCGGCTCGCCGTGATCTCGAACCTCGAGACCAACGACACCGCGCCGGTCGCCGAGGCCACCTGGTTCGTCTATCACGCGTTGCTCGACGTCGATTCGAGCGCGGCGCTCTACCAACGGGTCGCGCGACCCGACCTCGGCGAGGTCATGATCCATTGCAAGGTGGCGTCGTTCGGGACCCGTGGTCCGGTCGTGATCGGTTCGGCGAACCTCGACGCCCAATCCGGCGAGCACAACAGCGAGGCGGTGCTCGTGATCGAGGATCCGAGCCTGCGCGTGAAGTTCGACGCGATGTTCGATCAGGACTTGGGTGCGGATCGCGCGACCCGGGTCACGCGCGGCATGCTGGAGCACGACTCGACGTGGACGCGGTTCCGCCAGTGGGCGGTGTTCAATCTCGGCAAGAGCTGGCTGTGAGGCTCGTCCTCCGCTTGCTCACGATCGAGCCACTCCGCGCGCTCGCTCGCAATAAGGTCCGCGCGCTGCTCGCGATCCTCGGCATCATGATCGGTGTGGCGACGGTGATCGCGGTGATCGCGATCGGCCATGCGGGGACGTCCCAGGCACTGTCGGCGCTCGATGCGCTTGGCGAGAACCTCGTATGGATCGAGGCGGGCTCGCGCAACGCGAATGGCGTGCGGACAGGCAGTCACGGCATGGAGACGCTCGTGCCCGGGGATGCCCAGGCGATCCGCGACGAGTGCCCGCTGATCGCTCGCTGCTCCGAGAACATCGACGGCCGGATCCAGGTGATCGGGGAGGCAGGTAACTGGCTGACCCAGTTTCGCGGCGTGTCGCCGGAGTATCTGTCGGTCCGGCGCTGGGACGTCGCACGCGGCGAGTTCTTCACCGACGACGACGTCGTCCACGCGACGCCGGTGCTCGTGATCGGCGCGACCGTCGCCTCGAAGCTGTTCGGCGACGAAGATCCGATCGGCGGCCGGATCCGGATCAACAAGTCCCAGTTCACGGTCGTCGGCGTGCTCGCCGCGAAGGGCCAATCGGCGACCGGCCAGGATCAGGACGACACGATCATGATGCCGTGGACGACGACGCGCGCGCGGATCGTCGGCAAGTTCCAGACCTGGCTCGACGACATCTTGTGCTCCGCGGTCGACAGCAGCGCGATCAAGACGGCCGGAATCCAGGTCGGTGAGCTGCTGCGCGACCGTCATCGGATCGCCACCGGCGCGGATGACTTCAACATCCGCCACCCCGAGGATCTCGCGAAGGCGAAGATCAAGTCGGCCGAGACGCTCGAGCGGCTGCTGCTCGTGATCGGCTCGCTCGCGATGATGGTCGGCGGTGTCGGCATCATGAACGTGATGCTCGCGTCCGTCGCACAGCGTACGACCGAGATCGGGATTCGCGTCGCGATCGGTGCACGCCCCAGTGCGATCCGGCTGCAGTTCCTCGGCGAAGCGATGATGCTGACCGCGATCGGCGGTGGTCTCGGCGTGCTGCTCGGCGCGACGACCTCGCCCGCGATCGCGCGCATGCTCGGCTGGGAGATCACGATGTCGCCGCGCGCGAGCGTGATCGCGTTCGTGTCCGCGGTCGCGGTCGGCGTGTTCTTCGGGTTCTACCCGGCGCTGCGTGCATCGCGCCTCGATCCGATCGAAGCCCTACGGGCCGAAGTCTAGCGCTGCGTACGTCGCGAACCCGATCGCCCGTCCCGCGTCGAGCGCACTCTGGACCTCGCCCTGATACTCCGGCAGCTTGATGAAGGTCTGCGCGGCGGCGACGCCGGCATTCGCGTACGCGGTGATGTCGGTCGCGCGGTTGCCGACGCCGCTCTCGACGCGCAGGCCCTGCCCGATCAGGTCCATGATCGCCTTGGTCTTGAAGTCGGTCGTGTCGCCACCGGGCAGCGTCACGAACGATGCCGCGAGCCGTAGCGGGCCGCGCGGGAAGCCTTGCGCGGCGAGCCATTGCCGGGTGGCACCGGTGTACTGGTTACCGCGCGCGGTGACGTAGACGAGCTGATAGCCCCGTGCCGCGGCCGCCGTGAACGCTGCGGCGGCGCCGGCTTGTTGGCCCGGCTGCTCGCCATTGACGACGGTCTCGATGAACGCGTTCTCGGAGTCGGTCAGGGTCCCGTCGACGTCGGACACGACGAGCGGCGAATCATCCGGCGCGACGTACGCGAGGAACGCGGTGCCGGTGCGGTCGCCGACCACCGACGCGTAGATATCGCGGATGCCGATCGGCAATCGGTTCGCAGCCGCGAGCGCGAACGCGAAGTGACCTTCGCCATCGGTCCGCGTCGTGCCGAGCTTTGCCCACGCGCTGTCTCGGCACGCGTAGAGATCGACATCCTCATCTTCGATCGCCTTGTCGGCGAGCGTGTACGTCATCCAGCCCTCGAGCGTCTGCGTGCCGGCACTTGCCGCCGTGATCAGATCGAAGCCGCGATGTCGAGGATCGCCCAGCTCGGCGATGACCTCGCTCGACAGGTGTCGAAAACCTCCCGCCTGTGCGCTCGGTGCACCGGCGCACCGAACATCGGGAATCGCCCCCACGCCACCATCGGGGGCCTTACCGGGATCGAGATCGAGAGCGGGTTGCGATGAAGACGTGCAACCTGCGAACACCAACGCGAGAGCAATGCGCATGGCGGCGCAGCACTGCAGCCGGCGCGCCGGGTCTCGCGGCGGGGCACAATGCGTGGCCTACTCTCACAAAGCTCTCATCTCCAATTAGTGAAGCTCCCGTCCCAAGCATGCGCGTGCTCGTCGTCGAAGATTACTCGCCTATCCGTCTCGCGGTTCGAGACGGTCTCGCCGAACAGGGCTACGCCGTGGACGTCGCGAGCAACGGTGAAGACGGCCTGTGGCTCGCCGAACAAAACCCGTACGACGTGATCGTGCTCGACGTGATGTTGCCGAAGGTCGACGGGCTCGAGATCGTGAAGCGGTTGCGCGCGAAGGGCTCGCAGGTCGGCGTGTTGATGTTGACCGCACGCGACACGGTCGCCGATCGCGTGACCGGGCTCGATCACGGAGCCGACGATTACCTGGTCAAGCCGTTCGAGCTCAGCGAGCTGTTCGCGCGCGTCCGCGCGCTGGTGCGGCGCGGTTACGCGGCGAAGGATCCGGTGATCCGCGTTTCGGATCTCGTGATCGATACGGTCAAGCGCGCGGTCAAGCGCGGCGAGGCCGTGGTCGCGTTGTCGCCCCGCGAGTACGCGCTGCTCGAGTACCTCGCGATTCGCGCCGGCGAGGTGGTGACGCGGACCGAGATCTGGGAGCACGTCTACGACTTTCGGTCGGACGCCCAGTCAAATGTCGTCGATGTTTACGTCAGTTACCTGCGCAAGAAGCTCGGCCAGCCGGCGTTGATCCATACTCGACGTGGGTACGGTTACGTACTCGGCGACGACGCATGAAACACTCGATCCGCACGCGGCTGCTCGCCGGAACGCTCCTCGGCGTCGCGCTCGCGTTTGTCGCGATCACGGTGTTCGTCGGAGCGCTCGTGCGCGGCGCGCTCCGCGATCAGTTCGACGACGGCCTTCGTGCGAAGGCACTCGAGCTCGCGGCCCAGATCGAAGATCACGAGGGCGAGGTCGAGAACGAGATCGATCCACGCACGCTCGCGACCGGCGAGGCCTACGAGCTGTGGGTCCGCGGCAAGCCGCTCGCGAAGTCCGCCGATCATCTCGAGCTGGTCGCCGCTCCGCCCGGCTCGGCACTGACCGAAGTCACGCTCGACGGTCACGCCGCGCGCCAGTACACGCTGCGCAGCGAAGCCCGGGTCGAGGGCGAAGATCCCAACGGCGCGATGCCGATCGTGTTCGTGCTCGCACGCACGACCTCGGGCGTCGATGCGGCTGCGCACCACGTCACGCTGGTCGTCATTGCGATCGGGCTCGCAGGCCTGCTCCTGTGCGTGGTGTTCGTGCTGCTGGTCGTGCGCGTCGCGCTCGCACCGATGCGCGACCTCGCGAGCGCGATCGCGGCGATCCGCGCGACCGACCTCGCGGTCCGGCTCGCACCCCAGACCACCGCGGTCGAGCTGGTGGCGGTCACGAACCGCCTCGACGAGCTGCTCGGCCGGCTCGGCGCCGCGTTCGCACGCGAACGCGAGCTCACGGCGGAGGTCGCGCACGAGCTGCGTACGCCGCTCGCCGGGTTGCGGGCGACGATCGAGCTCGCACTCGATCGCGAACGGCCGGCGGAGCGCTATCGCAGCGCACTCGAGCAATCGCTCGCGATCACGCGCGATACGGAGCGGCTCGTCGAGTCACTCCTGTCTCTCGCACGGCTCGATGCCGGCCAGACCGGGCTCCACGCGACTCCGATCGATCTCGATCAGCTCGTGCGCGACGGGCTCGACAAGGTCCACGCGTGCGCCGCGGAACGCAAGCTCGCGGTCGTCACCGAGCTCGAAGCTGTGACGCTGACCTCGGATCGCGACAAGCTACGGATCGTGATCGCGAACCTGCTCGACAACGCGACGACGTACGCCGACGAAGGCGGCGAGGTTCGCGTCACGCTGACCGGCAACATGTTGCGCGTATCGAACACCGGTTGCGCGCTGAGCTCGGAAGAGGTCGGCCACGTCTTCGAGCGGTTCTGGCGTGCGGATGCCGCACGCTCTTCCGAGGGTCATTCGGGTATTGGCATGCCGCTGACCCAAAAACTCGTCGAGCTGCTCGGCGGCACGATCGCCGTCGAGGTAAACGACGGCCGCTTCGTCGCGACGGTACGACTCCCGCGCTAAGGTGGCCGCATGGCCATCGCAGTGCTCGTCGGCAGCCTTCGCACGGATTCGATCACTCGCAAGATCGCGCGCGCGCTCGAGCCGTTCATGCCGTCGCTCCAGTTCGAGCATGTCGAGATCGGGAACCTCCCGCTCTACAACCAGGACCTCGACGACACGACGCCTCCACCCGAGTGGACGGCATTTCGCGAGCGCATGCGCGCCGCCAATGGCTACCTGTTCGTGACGCCGGAATACAACCGGACGATTCCCGGCGCGCTCAAGAACGCGCTCGACGTCGGCTCGCGGCCGGGAGGCAAGAGCTCGTTCGCCGGTAGCAAGCCGGGCGCGGTCGTCAGCGTGTCGCCGTTCCTGTTGGGCGGCTTCGGTGCGAACCATCACCTGCGCCAAGCGCTCGTGTTCCTCGACGTCGCGGTCCTCCAGCAGCCCGAGATGTACGTCAACAAGGCGCTCGAGCTGCTCGACGACGAGGGCGCGCCGAAACAGGACGCGACGAAGAAGCTGTTCGAGAAGTTCGGCGCCGCGTTTACCGGTTGGATCAACCGCCTGAGCTAGCGCTTCGCGCGTTTCGCGAGCAGCTGCGAGACTTCTTTGCGCGCCTCTTCGAGCGAACAGCTGCGCGCGGCCATGATCACGCGCGCAGCGTCGTCGGGATTACCACCGCGCAGCGCCTTCTCGACATCGTCTTGAAGCTTGGCGTCCATGCGACCACTACGCCCCAGCTCGCTGTATCGATGAAAGACCAATTCGTGCAAACGCGCCGATCGTCGATCAGGGACAGGGCGTGCCGGCGCGCGCCCAGGTCTCCCACGCGTCGAGGAACGCCTGGCGCGGAACCGGCACGGGGGCGCGGCCGAAGCCCGGGTCCCAACCCCACGTCACGAGTGGGCTATCGAGGTGGGCGCGCAGCGCGCGAAGATCCTTGCCGCCGTTACGGGCCGGATCTTTGACTTGCTCGCACAGCTCGCGCGGCGCCTTGCCGACGAACACGAGCTTCATGTCCGCGCCGGGCATGTGCCAGCCATCCGGGCTGCCCGGCGGGATGCGCTCGCCGTACTTGCTCGGCGGATTCGCCGGGCCGTGGCACGTCGTGCACTCCATGCCGACCATGCCGCGACCGTCCGGACCGCGCTGCACGTTCTGCTGGTGCGGATGACTATCGTCGCCTTGCAGCGGTGCATCACCCGATGGATGACAGTTCTGGCAGCGTGGGTGCTGCAGCACCGAGCGCACCGTCTCGAACGCGACGAGGCCTTGATCGCGCGTCGGCGCAGCCGGGCCGGATGGCGTGCTCGCTTGCGAGCCACCGCAGGCGGCGAGGAAGATCAACGCAGCGGCCTTCACGCCATCTCCTTGACGTCGAACGGCAGCGTGCGGAGCCGCTTGCCGGTGAGCGCGAACACCGCGTTCGCGACGGCCGGCGCGATCGGCGCAGTCGCCGGCTCGCCGATGCCGCCCATCGGTGCGCCGCTCTCGATCACGTGAACGGCGACCTTCGGCATCTCGTGGATCCGCAGGATCGGATAGTCGTTGAAGTTGCTCTGCTCGACGCGACCGTGCTCGAGCGTGAGCTTGCCGTATAGCGCCGCGGTGAGCCCGAACGCGATCGCACTCGCGATCTGCGCCTCGAGCCCCTGCGGGTTGACCGCGGTCCCGCAATCGACGGCCGCGGTGACTTGATGGACGCGGATCTGGCCGTTTTCGATCGAGACCTCGGCGACCTGCGCGATGATCGAGCCGAACGACTCGTGGACCGCGAGGCCGCGCGCGCGGCCCGCCGGCGCCGGTGAGCCGTAACCGGCCTTCTCGGCGGCGAGCTGGAGTGCCTTCGCGAACCGCGGCTTGTCGCTTAGTAGCGCGAGCCGATACGCGAGCGGATCTTGTTTCGCGGCGTGGGCGAGCTCGTCGACCATGCTCTCCATCGCGAACGCGGTGTGCGTGTTGCCAACCGAACGTAGCCACAGCACCGGCACCGCATTCTTCGGCGAATGCAGCGACACGCGCCGTGCGGGGACGCGCTCGATGTACGGCGAATCGGCGATCCCTTCGATCGAGCTGTTGTCGACGCCGTTCTTGATGCCGAACGCCTCGAACGGCGTGCCGGCCATGATCGATTGCCCGACCACCGTGTGATCCCACGCGGTCGGCTGGCCCTTGTCGTCGGTCGCGACAACCACGCGATGCAAGTACGCCGGTCGGTAGTAACCGCCATGCGTGTCGTCCTCGCGCGTCCACACGGTCTTCACCGGCACGCCCGCGGCCTTCGCGACGAACGTCGCTTCGGACACGAAGTCCGCAGCCGGATTGCCGCGTCGACCGAAGCCACCGCCGAGGAACGGCGTGTGAAGCGTGACCTTGTCGGGTGTCGTGCCCGCGATCTTCGCCGCGGCCATCGCGTCGCCACCCGGGAACTGGGTTCCGGTCCAGACCTCGACCTTGTCGCCGTCGATCTTCACGGTCGCGTTGAGCGGCTCCATCGCCGAGTGCGCCAGATACGGCACCTCGTAGTACGACTCGAGCTTGTGCTTCGCCGCGGCGAGCACGGTGTCGACCTTGCCGACGTCCGCGGCGAGCGCGCCGGGCTTCTCGGACAGCTTGCGATATTCGGCGAACTGCTCCTTCGTCGTCACGCCGCCACCGTCGGGCTGCGTCCATTCGATCTTCAGTGCATCGCGGCCGACTTTTGCGGCCCAGAAGTGTTTCGCGATCACGGCGACACCACTCGGGACCTGGACCACCTTCTCGACGCCGGGAACTTTCAACGCGTCGGTCGCGTCGAACTTGACGAGCTTCGCGCCGAACGCCGGGGCGCGCCGCACGACGGCCGTGCGCAACCCGGGGAACTGCACGTCCATGCCGAACTGCGCCGTGCCGGTGATCTTCTCGGGCGAATCGATCCGACGCACGCGGGTGCCGATCAACTTCCACTGTGACTGCGGCTTGAGCGTCACCTTCGCCGGCGGCTTGAGCTTCATCGCGTCGGTCGCGAGCTCGCCGTACGTCGCGGACTTGCCGCTCCAGGTGATGACGCCGTTCGCGGCGACGAGCTTACCGACCGGCGCTTTCCAGCGCGCGGCCGCGGCGCGCAGCAGCATGTCCTTCGCGATCGCGCCGACCTGGCGATAGCGCTCGAACTCGCCGTTCGTCGATGACGAGCCGCCCGTCATCTGGATGCCCATGCCCGGGATGCCGTAGACCTGCGCCGCCGGCGCGTGCTCGGCCCTGATCTTCGACCAGTCGCACTCGAGCTCCTCGGCGATCAACATCGGCAGGCCGGTCCAGATGCCCTGCCCCATCTCGACGTGCGCGAGCACGACGGTCACCGAGTTGTCGGGCGCGATCCGCAAGAACGCGTTGACCGGTGGTAGCTGCGCGGCGGCCGGCGCCGCCTTCACCATGTTCGGCACCGCGAACGAGATCACGAGGCCGGCGGCAGAGCCTTGCAAGAACCCGCGACGCGAGACGTTCACTTGCCACCTCGCTTCAGCCGCGAGGCCAAATGGATCGCCTCGCGTACGCGCGGGTACGTGCCGCAGCGGCAGATGTTGCCCGCCATCGCAGCGTCGATCTGCGCGTCGTTCGGCTCGGGGATCCGATCGAGTAGCGCGACTGCCGTCATGATCTGACCGGACTGGCAGTAGCCGCATTGCACCACGTCCGCTTGCTTCCACGCCTCCTGGACTACGTGCAGCGCGTCGGGCGTCCCGATCGCCTCGATCGTCGTGATCTTGCGGTCACCGACACTCGCGACCGGTGTCACGCATGCGCGCACCGGCTTGCCATCGAGGTGCACGGTGCACGCGCCACATTGGGCGACACCACATCCGTACTTCGTCCCCGTTAGCTGGAGGACATCTCGCAACGCCCAGAGCAACGGCATCTCGCCGTCGGCATCGACCTCACGATCGGCGCCATTGACGTGGAGCTTCATGCATCGATTCGTACTCCTCGACGCGGATCGCTTCCAGCGGAACCGACGGGACTTACCAGCCCCTGCCCGATTTGACGGGTCAGCCGACGAGCCGGCCGGCGCGTGCGAGCAGGTAGTCGCGCTCCGCGAGGCTGGTCGTCCGCGCGGCCGCACGCTCGTAGTGGACCCGCGCACCGGCCCGATCGCCGGCGCGTTCGAGGAGGTGCGCGCGGACGGCGTCGACCCGATAGTGGCCCGCGAGTCGCGCTTCGATCGTCGTGAGCCGCGAGAGTCCGGCGGCCGGACCGTCCACCATCGCCTCGGCGATCGCGAGGTTGAGCGCGACCATCGGGTTGTCATCGATCGCGAGCAAGACGCTGTAGAGCGCGACGATCTGCGGCCAGTCGGTCTCGACCGTGCTCGCGGCTTCGTCATGGCACGCGGCGATCGCCGCCTGCAGCTGATACGGCCCGACCGCGCCGCGCGTGAACGCGGCCGTGACGAGCGCGGTGCCCTCTGCGATCTGTGCACGATCCCAGCGCGACCGATCCTGCTCGTCGAGCGGCACGAGCTCGCCACCCGGTCCGGTGCGCGCGGTCCGGCGCGCATCGGTCAACAGCATCAGCGCGAGCAGACCCGCGACCTCGGGCTCGTCGGGGAGCTTGCGCAGCAACATCCGGGTCACGCGGATCGCTTCGAACGCGAGGTCGGCGCGGACGAGCTCCGCGCCCGAGCTCGCCGTGTAGCCCTCGTTGAACATCAGGTACAGCACGTGGGTCACCGCGCGCAGCCGCGGCGCGATGTCCGCGTCGGTCGGCGCCTCGAACCCGACCCGAGAGTCCTTGATCGTCGCCTTCGCGCGACTGATCCGCTGCGCCATCGTCGCTTCCGGCACGAGATACGCCTTCGCGATCTCGAGCGTCGTCAGGCCCCCGACCGCGCGCAGCGTCAACGCGATCGCCGAGCTTGGCGACAACGCTGGATGACAGCACGTGACCAGCAGCTCGAGCGTGTCGTCGTGCGCCTCGGCATCGGCTTGCAGCGCGAGCTGATCCTCGGGCGGCACGAGGCTCACGACGATCTCCTCGCGGTTTCGGCGCGCTGCTTCACTCCGCACGTGATCGACCATCCGCCGCGACGCGACCTGGATCAGCCACGCGCGCGGATGTTCCGGCACGCCGGTCGCAGGCCACTGCTGCACCGCGGCGAGCAACGCTTCTTGGACCGCGTCTTCCGACGCAGCGAAGTCGCGATAGCGCCGCACGACCGCGCTCAGCACCTGCGGCGCGAGATTCCGCAACGCGAGCACGGCCGGATCCATCACGGCAGGTAGTCGGTCGGCGGCCCGCTCATCACCTCGCGGACTTCGATCTCGAGGTGCACCGGCTTGCCACCGGGGCCCGGTGCCATCGATGCGGCTGCCGCGATCGCGTACGCGCGCGCGGCACTGTCGACGTCGACGATCCAGTAGCCGGCGAGGAACTCTTTGGATTCCGGAAACACGCCGTCGGTGATCGGCGCGCCGTTCTTGTCGGCCTTCACGAGCTTGGCCTGATCAGGTCCCGACAGGCCCTCGCACCCCACGAGCTCGCCGGACTTCTGGAGCTGCTTGTTGAAGTCCTTCATGAAGCCGATATGGGCCTTGATGTCCTCGAGCGGCCACTTCGCGATCTGGTACGGCCCGTTGCCGGGGGCGTGCATCATCAACATGAACTTCATCTGGGTTCGTCCTTTCGCGTAGGAGTCGGAGCCGGCCGCGGGTTCTCGACATCGCGCTGCGAAAAAACATCGCATGGGAGCGCGCGGAGTTACATCCGCTTCGCGAGAAACCGGCGTTCGGCATCGTTGCGGGCGAGCGCATGAGCGGCTGCGAAATACCCGCGCGCGGCCTCGCTATGGCCAAGCTCGTGCTCCAGCTCGCCGAGCGCGGCCGCGTAGAACGGATAGTGCGCGAGCCGGTCCCGATCGGTGATCGCGTGGAGCTCGGCGAGCCCGCGGGCCGCGCCATCGCGCTTGCCGATCGCGATCGCGCGGTTGAGCGCTACGACCGGCGACGGCGAGATCTGCGCGAGCCGATCGTAGAGCGCGACGATGGCTGCCCAATCAGTGGCATCGGTCGAGGCGGCGCTCGCGTGGACCGCCGCGATCGCCGCCTCGACGTGATACGCGGTGAGCGTCGTGCCGGTCGCGGAGCGCTCGAAATGCGCGAGCCCGCCGGCGACGAGAGCCTGATCCCAGCGCGCGCGATCTTGATCGGCAAACGCGTTGAGCTCGCCGTCGGCATCGACACGCGCGGGCAACCGAGCAGCGTGGAGGCACATCAGCGCGGCGAGCGCGTGGGTCGTCGAGGTCGCTGCGGCCGGGAGCTCGGCGAGCAGCACGACCAAGCGGATCGCCTCGGCGCACAGCTCGGCGCGGACCGCAGACGTCCCGTGGTAGCCCTCGCTGAACAAGAGGTAGAGCGCGCGCTGCACGGTGGCGACCCGCTCGGGGACCTCGGCGGCCGCCAGCTCGAGCGCCTCGCGATGGTTCGCGAGCTCGTGCTTGCCCCGTGAGATTCGTTTCTCGATCGCGGCGCGGCTCGCGAGGAACGCGCCGGCGATCTCCGCGGCGCCGAAACCGCACAGGATGTGCAGCACGAGCGCGACCTGGACCTCCTGGGCGAGCCCCGGCTGGCAGCATGCGAACATCATCCGGAGCTGCTCGTCCCGGATCGCGGTGGGTTCGAACGCTTCGGCGAGCTCGCGCTCGAGGTCGTGCTCGGTCTCGCTCGCGAGCTCCGGTGCGAGCCGCTGCGCCGTCGCGTCGCGCCGCACGAGGTCGATGGCGCGGCGCTTCGCGGTCGTGGTCAGCCACGCCGCGGGCTTGTCGGGGAGGCCGTGGACGCGCCAGACCTCGAGGGCGCGGCAGTACGCGTCTTGCGCGACATCCTCGGCGAGCGCGAGCCCGAATCGCCGCGTCAGCGCCGCGACGATCCGCGCGTGCTCGCGACGGAACAGGTGATCTTCGAGGCCGGACTTCGGCATCAGGCCTTCGCGTAACGCAGTCGCACGTTGCCGTGCTCGAACTGCTTCACGTCGACCAGCTTCAGCGGGAGCTTCGCGCTGATGTCACGGATCGGCAGCATCCCGCTACCCAGGATGATCGGGCTCGATACGAACGTGTAGTCGTCGATCAGACCGTGCCGCGTGAGCAGCGACGCCCAATCGAGATCGCCGTCGGGCGCGGCGAAGAACCCGTTCGCTGCCACGCGCTGGAACATCTGGATGCGCCGCATGCTCACATCTCCGCCGCGAACCCGGCGACCGGGCGGACTTCGACCGAGCCGCCGCCGTTCACCATCGGACAGCCAGCCGCGAGCGTGCTCGCCTCTGCGAGGTCACGCGCTCGCACGACCATGAAACCGAGCACGAGGTCCTTACCTTCGACGAACGGACCGTCGGTGACGACCTTGTCGCGCTTGACGACCGCGCCGGTGTGCTCGAGCGGCAGACCGCGATTCGCGATGTGGCCGGCCTGCTCGAGCGAGGCGACCCACTGCATCCAGGTCTCCAGCGCTTGTTGCGCGCGCTCGGGAGTGCCCATGGCCTCGGTCGCCTGCACTGGATCGGACCGGAACAAGAAGATGAATTCGCTCATATACCCTCCGACGTGCGAGCCAGCCGAGTCCGGACAATTTATGGTGTCCGCATGATCACGCGGACGCAGTTCGTGCTGGCCGTGCCAGATCTCGAGAAGTCCTCGACGTTCTACCGCAACGTGCTCGGCTTCGCGATTCATGACCTCGCGCCCGGCTGGTTGCGCTACGAGCGCGACGGAGTCTCGATCATGGCGGGCGAATGCAGCGATGCGCTGCTGCCGCGCGAGCTCGGAGACCACTCCTACTTTGCCTACTTCGTGGTCGACGATCTCGATGCGATGCACGCACGTCTCTTGGAGAACCATGCCGAGGTGCTGAAGGCGCCGCGTGCGGAGCCGTGGGGCATGCGCGAGCTCGCGCTAAGGACCGCCGACGGTCATCGAATCATGCTCGGCCAGCCGATCTGATGGTGCGAGAGAGCTCCGCGTACGCCCGCACGCTGCCGGAAGTGGCCGTACATCCGTAGAAGTTCCCGAGCTGGAACTCGACCGTGACCAGCATCGACGGCACGATCGCCGCGGGCCACAAGCTCGCGCTCCGGGTCCCGGCCGCGCCGAAGCGGGTGTTCAAGCCGAAAGTCGTCGAGCTCGAGGCCAACAAGAAGATGGTCTGGGTGGAAGGCGCCGCGCCGATGTTCCGCGGCGTCCGCACGTTCACGCTGGCACCGCGCCCCGGCGCGACCGCACCGAGCTACTTCATCCTCGTCGAGTTCGTCGACGGGAAAGTCGATTCGATCCGCGACTTCCGCTACGTGCCGTACATCGCAACCGAAGCGCCTTACGAGCCCGCTTGACTCTCAAACCGGACGTGACCGATGCCGCTGACGTGCTTCTTCACGTTCGCCGGCTTGCCGACCACGGTCACGTTGCCAACGCCCGACACCGAGACGTCGACATCTTCGCTCGCGCGAACGGTGGCTTTGCCGCTGCCGCTGACTCCGACCGTCGCGTCGTGGGTCGCGAGGTCCCGCGCCTTGACCTCACCGGTCCCCGACAGCTTGACGACCAGCGTATCGGCGCGGCCGCTGAGATCGAGCGTCGCCACGCCCGACACGCCGACCTCGAGCACCTTCTCCGCGAGCGTCGCGACATGCATGTGCGACACGCCCGACACGAACACCGCGTCGAGCGTCGGCACCGTGATCACGGCGCGCAGGTGCGGCACGTTGGTCTGGTTGCCGGGCATCGCGATCGTCAGCATGCCGTTCTCGACCCGGGTCTCGAGCTTCGCGAGCCACTCCTTCGGGCCGCGCAGCTCGACCTTGCCGGGCGAGCCGATCGTGACGTCGACGTCGATCGCGGCGCGGATGTCGAGGCCGTGAAACGCGGCAACGCCGCGAAGCTCGTTCGCGTCGGCGCGATCGGGATCGGCGTGGGCGTACGAGCAGGCCGTGACGGCCAGGCAGATCATCAGAATCGTGCGCATGTCCCGTAGATGCGCGACCGCCGCGACCGGTGGACACGGTGTATGCTGCCGGACCGGGGTGAGCGACGAAGCCAGTACACGTCCGTTAGCGAAGCTCGACCTCCTGGAGACGCTCCCGGCCGAGCCTCGCGACGACGCCGACCTCGATTTCGGTGGCAAGCTCGGGCGTTATCTCGTGCTCGACCGGATCGGCCGGGGCGGCATGGGCGTCGTCTACGCGGCGTACGACCCCGTCCTCGACCGCCGGATCGCGGTGAAGCTCCTGCGCGGTGGCGACGCCGAAGCAAGCGCGGGCCGGGCCCGGATGGCGCGCGAAGCCCAGGCACTCGCCCGGCTCTCCCACGCGAACGTGATCACGGTCCACGATGTCGGCGAGCGCGACGGTCACATGTACCTCGCGATGGAGCTCGTCGATGGCGCGACGCTGCGCGAGTGGGAGAAGGGCAAGCCGTGGCGCGAGGTCCTTGGCGCGTACCTCGCCGCCGCCCGAGGGCTCGCCGCGGCCCACGCGGCCGGTATCGTTCACCGCGACTTCAAGCCCGACAACGTGCTGGTCGGCACCGACGGCCGCGTCCGCGTCACCGACTTCGGCCTCGCGCGGCGCGCCGGCGACGCCGCGGGTGAGGCGGCGCCAAACCAATCGCCGATCGGGTCGGCTTCTGCGTTCTCGAGCGACCTCACCGCCGCCGGCACCGTGATGGGCACGCTCGCGTACATGGCGGTCGAGCAGATCGACGGCAAGCCCGTCGACGAGCGGAGCGATCAGTGCTCGTGGTGCATCGCAGCGTGGGAAGGCATCTACGGCGAACAGCCGTTCGTGACCGGTAGCTTCGACGCGCGTAAGACCGCGATGCGCTCCACGACGCCGAAACCGCCGGCGAAGTCCCCCGTGCCACGCGCCGTGCACCGTGCGTTGCAGCGCGGCCTGTTGCCCGATGCGAGCGCGCGCTGGCCGAGCATGACCGAGCTCCTCGCGGTGCTCGAGCGCGCGCTGTCGTCGCGCAAGGTCGTGGTCGGTGCCGCCGCACTCGGCGCGGTCACCGCGGGCGCCGTCGTCTTCGCACTCGGTCAGAGCAGCGGCGAGCACCGCGCCGGCAACGCGTGCGCGCAAGCTGCACTCGGCGATGCCTGGACGCCGGGTGCGAAGGCCGAGCTCGAGCACGCGTTCCTCGCGACCGGCGCCGTGTTCGCGCACGATGCCGCCGGTGCGGCGAGTCGCGCGCTCGATGCGTGGAGCGATCGGTGGCGGCGGACCTCCGTCGACAGCTGCCTCGCGACTCATGTCCAACGCACGCAGAGCGAGCGCACGCTCGACCTCCGCACCGCGTGCCTCGATCGCAAGCGCGACGAGCTCGCGACGACGCTCGCGGCACTCGATCACGCCGATCGCGGCCTCGTCGAGCGCGCTGCGGCGCTGCCCCTGCCCGACCTCGACGCGTGCAACGATCCGGCGGCGCTCGCGGGCGGTCTTGCACCGGCCCGCGACGCGAAGGAACGGACGCGGATCGAGGCGCAGCTCGCGCCGATCGAACAAGGCATCGCCGGTGGCGCGTCGGTCGATCGCGCGAAGGAGCTGCTCGCCGCCACCGACGCGCCGCTCTCCGCCGCGCAGCAGCTCGGCTGGGCGCCGCTCGTCGCGCGCGTGCGCCGCGATATCGCGGAGCTCGACACCCAGCTCGGTCACGGCAAGGAAGCCCGCGGTGCGCTGCTCGCGGCAGCGGCGGAGTCGTCGGCGGCCGGTGATACGGACACGCTCGTCGTGCTGTACACCGAGCTCGCCGATCTCGAAGCGCGGCTGACCTCGGACTTCGCACTCGGCACGAGCTGGGTCGAGCTCGCACGCGGCACGCTCTCGCACCTCGGCGCGCGGCCGCAGAAGCACGTCGCGATCGCGCGCGAGACCGGCTACGTCGCGGAGCGCGCCGGCAAGTGGAAGACCGCGCGCGAGGCGTATGCAACAGAGCTCGCGCAGGCCACGCCGCTCGGCCATGACCTCGAGCTCCGCGCGCTCGTCGATGTTGGCCGTGCAGAGGCATCGCTGAATCTGCTCCCCGATGCCCGCACCCACCTCGAGCGGGCCCAGCAGCTCGCTCGAGCCGAGCTCGGCGACAAGCACCCGTTGCTCGGCCGCGTCGATCACGATCTCGGAACCGTCGTCTATCGCGAGGGCAAGTACGCCGACTCGCTGCCGCTGTTCGAGACCGCACTCGCGATCCGCACCGCCGCTTACGGTCCAGACTCGGTCGAGGCCGCGAACACGATCGAAGCGATCGGCAACGTCGAGATCATGCTCGATCGCAGTGCGGACGCGCAGCGCCACTTCGATCAGGCGATCCAGATCTTCACCGCGCGGCTCGGCCCCGAAGCGCCCGAAGTCGCCGACGCGTACAACGACATCGGTGGCACGTATCACCGCACCGGCGACTACCAGAAGGCGCTCGACAACGGGCTCCACGTGCTCGCGATCCGCGAGAAGGTGCTCGGCCCCGATCACGCGGACGTCGGCGAGAGCCTCGTCAACACCGCGATCGAAGCGAAGAACCTCGAGAAGTGGAGCATCGTCGACGCGAACTACCCGCGCGCGCAGGCGATCTTCGAGAAGGCGTACGGCCCGCAATCGATCGAGGTCGCCGTGCTGATGATCAACCTCGGCGAGGCGCGCCGCGCGCAGGGCAACCTCGATGCAGCGCAGGCCGCCTACGAGCGTGCGCGCACGACCATCACCAAGGCGCTCGGCGAGGACCATCCGATCCTCGCGCACGTGTGGAATGGCGAAGGCCAGGTCGAGCTCGCGCGAGGCCACGCCGACAAGGCCGTGCCGATCCTCGAGCGCGCGGTCGCGATGCGCGAGAAGACCGAGTCCGACGCGACCGATCTCGCCGAGTCCCGCTTCGCGCTCGCGCGTGCACTGCCGGCGACCGACCAGGTCCGCGCGACTCGGCTCGCGATCGCCGCGCGCGACACCTACGCGAAGGCCGGTCCCGGTTACGCGAAGCGTACGGCTGCGGTCGTCACGTGGCTGGCTCCTCGACGCGTCGCAGCCACAGCGCGACCGGAATGAACGCCGCGACGAGCAGCGCCGTTAGCGCGTAAGGCAACTCGGTGGCGCCGACGAACAACGCGGTGCCGACGAGCGGTCCGAGCATGCCGCCGAGGTCGCCACACAGCTGGAGCACACCCGCGCCGGTGCCGAGCCGATCGCGTGGCACCACCATCCCCATCATCACGAGCACCGACGGGCCGAGCCCCGCCGTGCCGAGGCCGACGAGCGCGACGCCGACAGCCACCGTCAGCGTGCCCGTGCCGAACCCGATCGTGAGGAGCCCGGCAGCGACGACCGCGAGTGAGGTCGCGGCGACCTTCGCGTGCGCGCGCAGGTGATCGCCGAGTCGGCCCGCGAACGGCGTGAACGCCGCGTCGACGATCGACAGGATGCTCATCAGCAGCCCCGAGCTGCCCTGCGCGTCGCGGCCAAACACGACGAGGTGACGGCTATCGACGATCAGCGCGAGCGTGGTGAGGACCATGCCACCGGTCGCAAACGCGATCGCGAAGTTGAGACCGCCGAGCGCGAGCATCCGGCGATCGCGGAGCGCGTCGCCGATCGCGGACAGATCTGGACGTTGCTGGAACTTCGCGCGGAGGTCGGGGACCGTGATCGACGCGGCGACGAGCGCGACGGTCACCGCCGCGCCTGCGATCAAGAACGTCCAGACGTGACCCACCGCCTCGGCGAGCAAGCCGCCGACCGCGAAGCCAATCGGAACACCGAGCACGATCGCGGCGCGCACGGTCCCGACGCTCGCACCACTGTGCATCGGACCGCCGGCTTCGAGCGCGAGTGCCTGCGCTGCCACGAACACGCACCCGGAGCCCGGCCCGTGGAGCAAGCGGCCGAGCAAGAACAGCGCGCCCTCGTGATGGATCACGACGCCGAGCGTGTAGAGGCCCATCACCACGATCTGGATCGCGAGCCCGAGCAACAACGTACGCCGCCCGCCGATCCGGTCGGCGAGCACGCCGATCGCCGGCGAGGTGATGACGCGCGTCGCACGGTTGGCCGCGAGGATGACGCCGATGAACAGGAGCGAGAGCCCGACCTCTTTGCCGACGATCGGGAAGATCGGAAACACGATCCCACCCGCGATTCCCGCGAGCAGCGTGCCGGGCGCGAGGGCAAGTGCGAGCGCGCGACCCGACGGTACTTCCACCATCGCTTTGTAGCGCGGCCAGACCCAGCGCGGGCGCGGGCCGGGTGTCAACGGACCCACCGATCGGCGCTGTTTGCCTGCAGAGCGTCCGCGGGCTGGCACGCCGCGTGGATTCACCGCCCGCATGACCCGACTCGCAACCTGTTTCGTCCTTCTCGTCTCCTTCACCGCTTGCGGCAAGAAAGCCGCGGACGGCGACAAGGCGGCCGACAAGGCCACCGAGCCCGCCGCTGCCGCTGCCGCGCCCTCGATCAAGATCAACGAGGCCGACTGGGTGGTCAAAGACCTCCACGACGTCGCGCCGCTGATCCACGTCTCGATGAAGGTGCCGAAGGACGCGAAGCTCGAGAAGAACGGCAACGGTGGCGTCGACGTCAAGATCGCGGATGCCTACATGCTCACGGTCGGCGCGATCGCGGTGTCGAGCATCGACGAGGCGAAGCAGTCCGACAAGTCGCTGACCGTCGCGAACCCGAGCTCGTATATCAACGGCAAGGTGCTGACCGAGGATCCGAACGGCTTCATCTACACGATGCAGATGAAGACCGAGGAGAACGGTCACACGTACCAGCCCGAGGCGCACTTCGCGTACTACTTGACCAAGGACGGCGCGATCTACTCGATCCTCGACCAGCGTCCGCTCGAGTCGTTCTCGGCTCCCGGCTCGACCTACAGTGAAGCGCTCGCGAAGCAGGTCTATGCGCTCGTCAAGGGTTCCGCGAAGGCCAACTGAAACGCCGCGCGGTCGTCGATCGACAGCGCGATCGCATCGACCTCGCGCACCCGGCCGAACAGGCCGTAGATTCGCACCGGCCGCGCAAACCGTACGACCGTGTTCGCGCCCATGATCGATGCGTCGAGCACGCCGGCTGGCGCCTCCGTGACCGCGTCGATTGTCGCGATCACATCACGTGAGATCCGCGCGCGCCATCGCACGCCGATCCGCAGCTCGAGCTCTTCGCGCCCCACGAGCAGGCCGCCGTGGCGCACCGCATGCACGTAGCCCGCGAGCCAGCACGAGCTGTAGATCGAGGCCGCCGTCGCGATCCACGCCGCGATCGGGCTGACCATCGACAGCGCGATGTGCACCGCCGGCGTCTCCGCGACGATCAGGAACGCGAACACGCCTGCATACAGCGTGAAGCCGTTCGCGCGATGCACCGTGAACCTCGGCACCGGCCGCCGCCACCCGCCGATCGCCATCGCGAACACGTAGACCTCGGTCGCGATCACCGTCGCGATCACCTTCGGCATCCGCGTCGCCTCGAGCGCAACGATCAGCGCCGCAAACCCGCCCTCACCGCTCGCTCTCGCCGCGCGAAACGCTGCCCTCGCCCGTCGAAACCGGATGGCTGCGCCGACGACGAGCGCGAGCTCGAGCGCTCCGCCGACCACCATCACCGCGCGGCCGCCGTCGTGCGCACCCGCGATCGCCAGGCGCGCGAACACCAAACCGATCGCGAGCGTCGCGCCGAACATCCACCGCGGCACTTCTCGCCGGCCGAACCACCACAGGGCGAGATTCGCGGTCACGACAAAATCGAACGCCGCCGCCAGCGCGACCGGCGGCGCATGACGTGTCGCGACCACCGCGGTCCACGCGATGCACCACACCACGACGGCCGCACCACCTGCCAACCACAAACGCGAACGGGAAACAGCGGTCGCCATCACCCGGCTTCGATGCCCGGCACCCACGGTTAGGTGCACCGAATCACGTTCTCCGGAGCGCGAGCGTCCTGCAGTCGCCCGAGCTGCCCGCAGATCGCGGACGCCGCGCCGGTCGGAGTACCACAAAGGCACTGGTCGAGAGCACGAAGGCACAAAGCAGACCCGTGGTGGCGGCTGCGCCGCCAACCTCCGGGGCTACTTCGCGCCTCGAGCCCTGAACGGTCGGATCGTTACGTTCTTCGGACATCAACGCCTTCGCGTGCACGCGGCGTCGGAACACCAGTGATCGCGTGCTCGATCGGCGTACTCGGCTGCGATCGGTTGCGATGAGCGTGCGCGATCGGACGCTCGATCAGTGTGCGCGCGATAGTTTCAGGCGATACCGATCGAAGTGATCGGCGACCTGATGAAGTGACGCACCGTTACCTGTGACGTGCCGAACTCACGAAGCGGACGCGCGCGTGCAGCGCAGCCGCCGTCGGGTCTGCTTTGTGCTTTTGTGCTCTCGACCAGTGCCTTTGTGGTAGTCCGGCGGGCGTGAGGTCTGCGGTCTGGCGCGTGGCGCGCGCGACGGCAGTGCGATCGCCGGGGCAGCTAAAGAGCGCGCCAGATCGGGAATTCCTCGCCGGCCTTCGGAGCGTTCAGGACGCCGTTCTCGACGGCGCCGTCGTCGCTCTCGGGCTCGCATAGATAGACGGCGACTGCGCCGGATGCGTGATCGGTCTTTACCAGACGCGAGCCCGCCGGCAAGGCACGCGTCTGCTGCTTCCACGCGACCTCCAGATCGCCGACCTCCGACGCTTCGAGGATCTTGCGACCGCCCTCGGTCGCGAAGCCGGTCACGGTCGCAACCTCGACGTCGCGTTCGCCGGCGACGGGTTCACTCGAGATGCCATGGCGCGCCAGGTGCGCGGCCATCTCGGGCGGCACGATGTACGCGGGCGGGCGATCGATGATGGTCGTGCCGATGAAGTTCGCGAAGTACTTCACCTTGACGGTCGTCGGCGCGCCGTCGAGCGTGCGCGGTGTACACGTCGCGATCTCGATCGGCTCCGCGAAGGCTTCGAGCTTGTAGCGCACCGCGATCCTCTCGCGCGGCGCCGCGCTCGCGGCCACGACTTGCTTCACGTCGTCGGCGTGCACCGCGACGTACGTCAGCGTCTCGAGCATCGTCGCGTACGTCGTGCGGACGCGCTCCGCGAACGTCAGGTACGAGTAGCATTCGAGGAGCAGGTCCAACCGGCTCGACAGCCCGCGGTAGTTGCTACCGAACCGCGGGTTGTGCGGATACGTCATCCAGCCTTCAGTCACCGGAGCCTTCGGATCGGCCTCGCGCCGCGCATCGAGCGCGCGCTCGTCCTCGACGAAGTTGCCGTACCATCCGGCGAGCAGGCCATGCTTCGCCTCGAGCGCCTTCGTCACCGCGGGCATGACGCGCTGGCGCATGAACGCGATCGGCTCGGGCCTGCCGCTGTCGACCGTGTGCGGGATGTCGTAGGTCATCGCGAAGCGATGGACCGAGCCGTTCGTCGCATGGTTATCGATCGTGAGATCCGGCAACCATGTCTGGACGACGCGGCTCTGCAAGAGCTGCATCTCGAGCGCCTGCTGGCGCATGTAGTCGCGGTTGAGGTTGACGCCGATGCCGTTGACCCGCGTGCCGACGAGCTTCGGCCCGATCTGTCCTTCGAGCTTCGGCAGGTCCAGCTTGCGGTTCGCCGGATCGACCGCGTCGTTCCCGTCGGGGTTGAACAGCGGCACGATCACGAGCACGACCTTGTCGAGCAGGTGCGCGTGAGTGCCCGCGAGGATGTCGCGCATCAACATCTGCGACGCCTCTTTGCCTTCGACCTCGCCGGCGTGGATGCCGTTGATGACGAGCACGACGGGCAGCCGCTTCGCGCGCGCCTCGGCCGGTGTCTTCACTCCATCAGCCGACATCACGACGAGTGGCAGCTCGCGCCCGCCGGGGCTCGCCCCGAACGACGCCAGGTGAAACCGTGGATCATTACGATCCCGCAGCGCGGCGACGAACGCCATCACGTCCGCGTGCAGCGACGTCTCCTGGTACGAAGTGACTTCGGCGCGCGTCTGCGGCATCGGCATGGCGCGACGATAGCTCAGGGCAGCGCGACAAACCCGACGAAGGCCGGCATCGTTGCCTGCGTGACGGCGCCGGTCGCGGTCAATGTACCGCCGTGGCATCGATCGCGAACGCGACGACCGTGTCCGAGCCCTGGTTCGCCGCGAACAGCCACCGCCCCGTCGGGTCGAGTGCGAACATCCGAGGCGTCGTGCCTCCGCTCGGGGTGTGGCTGGCGAGCGTGACCGAGCCGTCGCTCGCGATCGCGATCGCGTACGCAGCGACGCGGTTCAGGTTTTCGCTGACCGCATACGCGTGTCCTGCGGCGAGCGCGAGGTACGACGGCTGCGGCGCAGCGAGCGAACCCTTCTCGGTCAGCGCGCCGGTCGCGAGATCGACGTCGAACCAGGCGATCGCAGGCCCGTAGCCGCTGATGTACGCGACCACGTGCGCGGTTTCGCTGCATCGCCCGTGGTTGCATCAGAGCCCGGCATCGTCACCGCAGGGCTACCGCACGCCGCGAGCACGAGCAAGACGGCGGGCCTCACGCGAACATCGTAGTACGCTGACGACGTGCGCGTCACCGTGCTCGAGCTCGCGGCATCGTATGGCGCCCCCACGCGCGTGCTCGCCGAGATCGACGCGCGCCTGAGCACCGGCCCGGCGACCGACCTCGTCGTGATCCCCGAGGCCGCGCTCCACGGCTACGTGTCTCGGGAGCGCGACTTCGATCTCTCGCGCTTCGCGGAACCGCTCGACGGGCCGACCGCGCGCGCGACCGCCGCACTCGCCGTCAAGCACGGCGTTCACCTCGTCGGCTCGCTCGTGCTGCGCGAAGGCGACGCGCTCTATAACGCGATGACTTGCTTCGACCCGCACGGTGAGCTCGCGTTCGTCTATCGCAAGCGCCATCCGTGGATGCCCGAGACCTGGGCGACCGCGGGCACCGAGCCGCTGCCGGTCGTCGCGATCGCGGGCGTCCAGGTCACGCTCGCGATCTGCTTCGACATTCACTTCGTCGCCGCCGACGCCGCTCGCGAGCTCTCTGCCGCGGATCTGTTGTTGTTCCCGAGCGCGTGGGTCGAACGCCCCGACACCCGCGCGACCCACCTCGCCGCGCTCGCCCGCCAGTTCGACCTTCACATCGCGAATGCGAACTGGGCGCCCGGCGTCGTCCGCGTCCCTGGCCAGAGTGGGTCGTGCATGGTCGCACCCGACGGCGCGGTCGAGGTCGCACCGCCATTGGGTCGCCTCGATCGTGAGCTCTGAGCGCGAGCGAGCGCTGGCGCACACCTAACTTCGAGTGGTTTCAGTTGTGAGGTGGACCTCAGTTGGCTACACACTCGTTGCATGGCGACGGAGCTGTTCGACGTCCTCGCCGGTGGTGGCGAGCTCGGCGAGCGAATGCGTGGGATCGATTGGGCGGCGACGTCGCTCGGCCCGGTCGAGACCTGGCCGCAGAGCCTGCGCACTTGCATCCGCATCATCCTGACGTCGAGCCAGCCGATGTTCGTGTGGTGGGGCGACGAGCTGATCAACCTCTACAACGACGCGTACATCTCGATCCTCGCCGGCAAACATCCGTGGGCGCTCGGCAAGCCGGCCGCCACGGTGTGGGGGGAAATCTGGTCGAGCGTCGAGCCCAGAGCGCAGCGCGCGATGCGCGACAACCAGGGCACGTTCGACGAAGCGCTGCTGCTCGTCATGGAGCGCAGCGGTTATCGCGAGGAGACCTACTACACGTTCTCGTACAGCCCGGTGCCCGGCGATCGCGGCGGGCCCGGCGGCATCTTGTGCGCGAACTCGAGCGACACCCAGCGGATCTTCGGCGAGCGCCAGCAAGCGCTGCTGAGCGCGGTGTCGAGCGCGACCGCGGAGGCACGTACGCCGATCGAGGTCTGCACGCGCGCGGCGGAAGCGTTCGACTCGAATCCGCGCGACTTGCCGTTCGCGGTGCTCTACGTCGTAGAGAATGCGGTCGCGTCGGTCGCGGCGACGACCGGCATCGCCGCCGAACACCCGCTGATCGCGACGCTGCCGATCCAGGACGTGATCGCGACGCGTGGGCTCGTGGTTCAGCCGCTGGCCGCTGCGGCGCGTGTTCCGACGGGTCCGTGGGACGAGCCCGCGACCGAAACGATCGCGCTCCCGATCTTTAGCTCCGAGCGCTCGCTCGCCGCCGTGCTCGTCGTCGGTCGCAACCCGTTCCGCCGGCTCGACGACGACTACCGGCGGTTCCTCGAGCTGCTCGCCGGTCAGATCGGCAGCTCGCTCGCTTCGGCGCAGGCGTACGAGGCCGAGCGCCGCCGCGCCGAAGCACTCGCCGAGCTCGATCGCGCGAAGACGACGTTCTTCTCGAACATCAGCCACGAGTTCCGCACCCCGCTCACGCTGATGATCGGTCCGACCGAGGACGCGCTCCGCACCGAGTCGCGCGCGCTGACCGGCGAGTCGCTCGACGCCGTGTACCGCAACGAGCTGCGCCTGTTAAAGCTCGTCAACGCACTGCTCGACTTCTCGCGGATCGAGGCCGGCCGCGTCGAGGCCCAGTACGAAGCGATCGACATCGCCCAGTACACCCGCGAGCTCGCGAGTGCGTTTCGCTCGGCGATGGAACGCGCCGGGCTCGACTTCGAGGTCCAGACCGGGACGATCACCGGGCCGGTCTACGTCGATCGCAGCATGTGGGAGAAGATCGTCCTCAATCTCCTGTCGAACGCGCTCAAGTTCACGTTCGAAGGCTCGGTCAGCGTGCGCGTGGTGGATCGCGGTCCAGATGTCGAGCTCGTCGTCACGGACACCGGCATCGGCATCGCCGCTACCGAGCTGCCGCGCTTGTTCGAACGGTTTCACCGCGTCGAGGGCGCGCGCTCGCGTACCCATGAAGGCTCGGGCATCGGCCTCGCCCTCGCTCACGAGCTCGTGAAGCTTCACCAGGGC
>JBDUAS010000399.1:0-5451 GCA_040004535.1 Deltaproteobacteria bacterium | reverse complement strand
GATCTACTACATCGCCGGGCCGCCGGGGATGGTGAAGGGGTTGCACGCGATGCTCAATGCGGCGGCCGTTGATGATGACGACATCCGGACCGAGGAATTCACCGGCTACTGACGAGGTGTCGCCGTGCTAGCAACCAAATCACTCCACGCGCACCCGGATCAGCTCGATCACCTGTCGATCGTGCTTCGTCCGCACGCGCCATTCAGGCTCGACCTCAGTGTCTGGGCGATCCGCCGCCGCCCCACCAACCTCGTCGATCGATGGGATGGCCGGACGTACCAACGGGTGATCACCGTGGACGACCGCCCGGTCAACATCGAGGTGGTCGCCGCGGGAACGCCCGCGCATCCGTCGCTTCGCGTGACCGCTTCCGGCGAGGTGCTCGCGCAGACGACCCGGGTCGCCGTGACCGACGCACTCGATCGCCTCCTGGGCTTGCAGATCGATCTTCGCGCATTCTATCGGCTCGCCAACGCCGACCCGCTGCTCTCGCTCCTGGTCGCGCACTTTCGCGGGCTCAAGCCGCCGCGGTTTCCCACCGTATTCGAGGCCGTCGTCAACGGCATCGCATGCCAGCAACTCAGCCTCACCGTCGGGATCATCTTGCTCGCTCGACTCGCGCAGCGCTGTGGACCTTCGATCACGATCGGCGCCACCGAGGTGCATGGCTTTCCTCGTGCGCGAGACATCGTCGGGCTCCAGTCGTCGGACCTGCGCGTGCTCGGATTTAGCGAGGCCAAGGCTCGGGCGCTGCTCGAGCTCGCGACGAGCGTGGAGACGGGGCTCGATCTGGAATCGTTGAGCGAGCTCGAGAACGAGGACGCGATCGCGAAATTATTGACGCTGCGCGGAATCGGCCGCTGGACGGCGGAGTATGTCCTCCTGCGTGGGCTCGGGCGAATCAACCTGTTCCCGGGCGACGACGTGGGTGCGAGGACCAATCTCCAGCGCTGGATGAAGCTCCGAACGCCGCTCGACTACGATCGTGTCCGATACCTCGTGCGGCGCTGGCATCCCTACGCCGGCTTCCTCTACTTCCACTTGCTCTTGAAACGGATCGAAGAGAGCGGTCCGCTCGATGCCGTCACATAGGTCACGTAGCTCTGGCTTGTGCGGGTGAACTCGCCAATGCCGCATGATCCGCGGGATCGCGGCGTCAATCGCCGAGTTTGGTGCGAAATGGAATCGCGAGCCGGTTCCAGCCGTTGATGGCAACGATCGCGAGGGTCAGGTCGACCAGTGATGGGTCGTCGAAATGACGGTGCACCTCCGCATAGAGGTCGTCCGAAACCGCATCGGTGGATAGGCGGGTAACCGCCTCCGCCCACGCCAGTGCAGCGCGCTCGCGGTCGGTGTACAGCGACGATTCACGCCACGCGGGCAGCACGTAGAGTCGTTGCTCGGTCTCACCCCCGGCGCGTGCGTCGCGGGTGTGCATGTCGAGGCAGAACGCGCAGCCGTTGATCTGCGAGACGCGGGTCTTGACCAGCTCCAGCAACGGTTGTTCGAGGCCGCAACTGCGCACATGGGCCTCGAGTCCGAGCATCGCCTTGAATGCGCCCGGCGAGGCGCTTTTGTAATCCATTCGTTGTGTCATCGAATGCTCCTCCTGGGACGTCAGCCTCGGTCGAACAAGTGCTGCACGTCCGGATGGGTCAGCGAAGCGCCGAGGCAGTCGAAGCGGCCGCTGTCGCGAATCTCCACTGCGACGCGCTCGATCGCCGACAACGCCAGCGTCGCGAAGCGGGTCGCCGTGCTGATGCGCGCCACGCCGAGCCGCGCGAGCTCGGCAACACCCGGCAAACCCGGACGTGCGCCGACGTTGACAGGCGCGTCGAGCTCCTTCACCAGCGCCGCGATCGTCGCCACGTCGCCGAGCCCGATCGGATAGATGCAATCAGCACCCGCTTCAAGGTACCGCCGAGCGCGGTGGATCGTTTCGTCGAATCGCTCGCGCTCGTTCGCGACGAAGCCATTCAGCCAGGCGTCACTGCGCGCATTGATGACGATCGGGATGCCGGCATCGTCCGCGGCCGCGCGTGCCGCACGGATACGGTCGACCGCGGCTCCCGTTTCGCGCAGCGTGCCGTCGGCAAGACTGTCCTCGAGGTTGATCCCGACTGCACCGGCGGCGATGACCTGGCGTACGGTCTCGTTCACCTGGTCAGGCGTCGTGCCGTAGCCGGCTTCGATGTCGGCGCTGACCGGCACGTCGAGCGCGTGTGCGATGCGGGCGATGGCGGCGACGGCCTCGTCGCGGGGTATCCGCTCGCCGTCCGCATGGCCGAGCGACCAGGCGACACCGCCGCTGGTCGTCGCGACCGCGGCGAATCCGGTGCGAGCGAAGATCAGTGCACTCGCGACGTCCCACGCGTTCGGCAAGACGAAGATGGCGGAGCGGTCGTGCAGCTTGCGAAAGACCTCCGCCTTGCGCAGTTGGGTTGCGGCGTTCATGAAGGTCTCCAGCCAGTGTCCGCGGTTTCACTCGGGATGGCCAGACCGGACCGCTCGATGCGGTCACGTAGGTCACGTAGCTCTGGTCTCAATCGCGCGGCTCGAACAACGACGCGCGGACCCAGTCGCGGTTCATCCTTGCGATGGTGTC
The DNA here is from genome assembly GCA_040004535.1 of Deltaproteobacteria bacterium. Classification (GTDB taxonomy): domain Bacteria; phylum Myxococcota_A; class Polyangia; order Haliangiales; family Haliangiaceae; genus JABFXX01. The sequence goes on along the minus strand of JBDUAS010000399.1, from coordinate 2,845 downwards.
GATACTGATCGACTTCGGACAGGCGGCCTGACACTCCCCGTGCCAGGTGCAGTTGCCGAATCCTTCCTCGTCCATCGACTTGACCATCGCGAGCACTCGTCGTGTGCGCTCTGGCTGTCCTTGCGGTAACAAGCCGAGGTGGGTGATCTTCGCTGCCGTGAAGAGAGCAGCAGACGCGTTCGGACAGGCGGCGACGCACGCGCCGCACCCGATGCAGATGGCCGCGTCCATCGCCGCATCGGCGGCCTCCTTCCGGACGAGGATGTCGTTGGCATCGGGCGCGCTGCCGGTCGACGTCGAGATGAATCCCCCGGCCGCGATGATGCGGTCGAACGCGCTACGGTCGACGACGAGATCCTTGACCACCGGGAACGCAGCGGCGCGCCACGGTTCGACACGAATCTTCGCGCCCTCGCGGAAGTGCCGCATGTGGAGCTGACACGTCGCCACGGCACGAAGCGGTCCATGCGCGACGCCGTCGATCATCATTCCGCACGAGCCACAGATCCCCTCCCGGCAGTCGCTATCGAACGCGACCGGTTCATCTCCGGCCATGGTAAGTCGTTCGTTGAGTACGTCGAGCATCTCGAGGAACGACATGTCCGGCGTGACGTCTGCGACCTCGTAACGAACGAAGCGTCCGGGGCTGTGATGATCGGACTGGCGCCACACGTCGAGCGAAAGGTTCATACGGAGCTCCATCGGCGGACGAACACTTCGAGCGGCATCCTCTACCTCACGAACCCGACAAGGATGGCGAGCGGAATGGACGTGAAGGCTGCCCAGAGGGCCACCGACACCACGGTGGCGATCGGTCGGTGAAGCGGAGTTGCCGACGGCCGCGACAATCCTAGCGTACGCGACCAGCTCCACGCTCCGTGATACAGGTGCAGGCCGATCGCGGCGAGCGCGACAAAGTAGATCGCGCACACCCACCAGATCCGAAATCCGCCAACGACGTTCGCATAGACATGCGTGGCAACAAATGGCGCCGGCCTGAGCGTGCCGGTACTGAGGTGGAGCAAGTGGAAGATCACGAATACCGCGATGACGATACCGCCCACCCGCATCGACCGGGACGCGATCGTTGCAGTCTGCGGATCGAGGTCGGCATAGGCGGTGTGTCGTGCAGCATGATCTCGTCTCGCAAGCTGGTAGGCGGCCGTGACGTGCGTAACGACGGCGGCGAGCAAGACCAGCCGCGCGGTCCAGAGCACGACAGCCTGCTGTTTCAAGAACGCCGAGTACGCGTCGAGCTTGGTGGCGCCAACAAAGACGAGCAGGTTTCCGGCGACGTGGAGCACGAGGAACACGAGCATCGCGACGCCCGTCACGGCCATGACCATCTTCTTGCCGATGGTTGTTCGCCAGAACGTCATCGGTCTCATGGTTCGTTGTACTTGCTCACATCGTCAGCGAAGCGGCAACGCTCAGCGTATCCGGAGTGCCGTGGGCTTCGTTCAGCACGCGGAGATCGAGCGTCCGCGCTCGTTACGACTTACGCGCACGATCCGGACCTCGCGGCTCGAGCTCGAGCCGGTGCCACTGCCACGCTGCTGACCTCGCGGGCGAGTCCGGTGTTTGCATCGTTGGTTCGGCGTGGCACTGCCAGCAACCGCGGTCTCGGATCCATTCGTATTCTTCGGTGCGACCGGAGACCTCGCGCACAAGATGGTGTTCTCGGCGCTACACGAGTTGGTGAAGGCCGGACGTCTCGATGTTCCGATCGTCGGTGTCGCACGGAAGCCGTGGACGCTCGATCAGCTGCGCGACCGCGCCGCGTTCGACAAGCTGGCGTCGCTCCCCGGGCGGCTGGCACAAGCCGCAAGCGAAGGACCACGCGTGACGCGAGATCTAGATCAGATCGGTGTCGATCCTATTTCCGCGTTCACCGTCGAACGCGCGCTGGCGCTGGTTACGTAACCGGAGGATCAAATGGATCTCAAGGAACTTCACGAGCACGGCCAGTCGATCTGGCTCGACTACATTCGCCGGGACCTCCTGGTGAGCGGAGAGTTCGCGCGGCTCGTTCACGACGACGACATCCGCGGCGTCACGACGAATCCATCGATCCTCGAGAAGGCGATCGCGGAGAGCAAGGACTACGATTCTGCGTTGCGCGGCGACGTGCGGCAAACGGACGAGGTTGCTGCCGCGATCTACGAGCGCCTGGTCATCGAGGACATCCAGCAGGCGGCCGAGGTGCTTCGCCCGACCTACGACGCCACCGCTGGGCGCGACGGCTTCGTCTCCATGGAGGTCTCGCCGTACCTCGCGCACGATACGCTCGCCACGATCGCGGAGGCGCGGAGGTTGTGGGCGAAGGTGGCGCGCGTGAATCTGATGATCAAGGTGCCCGGCACCGACGAGGGCGTCCCTGCGATCGAGCAGTTGATCGGCGAGGGCGTCAACGTCAACGTCACGTTGCTGTTCGGCCGCGGCCAGTGCGCGCGCGTGCTCGAGGCGTACATGTCCGGCCTCGAGACGCGACTCGCGCGAGGTATGGCGATCGACCGCGTCGCCAGTGTCGCCAGCATGTTCGTCAGCCGCATCGACGTGCTCGTCGGCGACATGCTCGAGCGTCGGTCCGCGACCCCCGCCGCTCGCGCGGCGCTGCAGCGACTCGTGGGGACCGTCGGGATTGCCAACGCAAAGCTCGCGTACGACGACTGGAAGGCAACCCAGCGCACCGCGCGCTGGCGGGCGCTCGCGGCACGCGGCGCGCAGCTGCAGCGTTTGTTGTGGGCCAGCACCAGCACGAAAGACAAACATCTGAGCGACGTCCTCTATGTCGAAGCGCTGATCGGCCCCGACACGGTCGATACCATTCCGCCGAAGACGCTCG
>JBDUAS010000615.1:0-1650 GCA_040004535.1 Deltaproteobacteria bacterium | reverse complement strand
CGATGGACTGGACCTGCCAGGCCGGCAACAAGTGCTTCTACGTCTCGGCCGAGGGTAAGTTCCAGTTCTGCTACCACGTGCCGTCGCACCGCAACCTGATGGACGTGACGCGCGAAGAGATCGCGGGCTATCGCGGCAAGAAGGGCTGCGAGGAGAACTGCGGCGTCGACTGCGTGATCCACACGTCGCTGCCGTTCTCGAACCGCACCGACGTGCTGAAGGTCGAAGTCAAGCGCATGGTCGGCCAGTACCTGCCGATCCTGCGCGGCTAACGCGGCGGGTCCGCGATTACGAACACGAGATCGCGAACAGCAGCAACGCGATGCGATGCCAGCTCTTCATCCGGTAACGACGTCGCCGGGCGGGCTCGGCTTCTTGCCGAACACGAAGTGTCGGTTCATCGGATAGTTCCAGCCGAGATAGACCAGCGTGGCGACGACGAGCTTCGCGAGCCACAGCTTCAGGCCGACGAGCTCGACCGCGCCCCACACACCGAGCGTCTGCCACAGCGTCGAGCCGGCCTGGACCGGGAGGACGCGAACGAACTGCCAGTGGAACGAGCCCTCGCTAGCCTCGAACGCCCAGTAGCGGTTGATCGCGAAGTTCGTGAGAAAGCCGGTGATCGTGCCGAGCGCGGTCGCGAGCTTGTAATCGACGCCGAGCGCGGCGAGGCCCATCAACGTGCCGAAGTCGACCGCGGTCGAGAAGATCGACGTGACGATGCTACGAGCGAACGTGCGCGTGAGCTTGGGCATGGGACATCAAGCCGCTTGCTTCTCGCGTGCGATCGCGAGCGGCGGTGGCTTGCGGCGCTGGCCGACGACGAGCAGCGCCGGCACCAAGACGAGCGCGGTCAACACGCACGCGACCTCGCCGATCAACGACGCCGCGCCGAAGCCGCGGATCGCGAGATTCTCGCTGACGAGTAGCGAGCCATATCCGATCATCGTGGTCAGCGAGCACACGAACACGGCGCTGCCGCTGGTGCGCAGCGTGCTGATCGGATCGTTGATCGCGTCGCTGTCCTGGCGGTGCGCGACGTTGATCGCGTAGTCGATGCCGAGGCCGAGCGTGATCGGCAACGCGACGAAGTCGAGGAAGTTGACCTTGAGCTGGAGCAGCGCACACACGGCGACCATCAACAACGAGCCGGCGACGGTCGCGATCAGCACCGCGACCGCGCGGCGGTTACGACCGACCGTGAGCAGCACCATCACGACGAGCCCGATCGCGGCGACCAGCGTGACGCGCGGGCCGTCGGATTCGATCGCGTCGATGATGTCGGCGAAGATCACGGAGCTGCCCGAGGTCGTCACGGTCTCGCCGTCGCGGAGGTGGAGCGTGCGCACCGCGTTGGAGAACCGGATCAGATCGTGGCCGTTCCACTCGTCGAGGCCGTTCGCGGAGTGGATCGAGATCATAAGGCCGACCCGGCCGTCGGCTTCGGTGACCTCGGGCTTGTCCTTGATCGAAGGCGGCAGCTGGTCGAACGTGATCTTCGCGAGGTCGCCCGGTGGCTTCAGCTCTTCGAGCTCGGCGCGCTGCTTGTCGTCGAGTGCGTCGAGATCCGGCGAGTCGAGCATCGTCCGGATCTGCGCGAGGACCACGAGCTTCTTGTCTTGATCGGCCGGCACCGCGTCGAGGATCGAC
>JBDUAS010000398.1:0-5475 GCA_040004535.1 Deltaproteobacteria bacterium | reverse complement strand
GTGCCGTGACCGACTCGGTCGTCGCACTGTCGTCTTCATGCACGGCGAGGATCGCCGGCGGCGAGCAGAGCGGCGACCTCGTCGCGAGCGCGCGCCTCGCGGTACGTGGCCACGCGAGCAGCGGCAACATCGCGACCGTCGAGATCCTCGATGCGAGCGGGACCAAGCTCGCGCGCGAAACGCTGACCGTCGCGCGCCTCCGGGCCGGCGAGTGGATCGACTGGCCCGTCGCATGGTCTTCGACCGGTGCCGCGGTCCAGCTCCGCATCTCGCCCGCCGCCGGCGCGCAGCTCGACTTCGCTTACGTCGAGGTGTTCCCGCAGCGCTTCGGCCTCGTGCTCGCACCTGGCTCCGGCGTCGCCGCCGATTCCGATCACCTGACGTTCGAGCTGCCCGCCGACAAGAAGATCACGCAGGTCGAGCTCGATGGCGCCGACATCACCGAGGCCTATCAAGCGCTGCTCGCTTCCGGCACGGCGACCGTGACGACCACGGCGTTTCGCAAGCTGATCGACGTCGGGGTCTCCGACCTCGCACCCGCGCGCGGCGAGGTCGCCGAATTGAAAGTTCACACCGCGACCGAGACCGCGCGCATGCAGCTCCGCAAGGCCGCGCCGGCGTGCGCGTACGAAGGCAGCGGCGCGACGAAGGTCGTCGTCACCGGCTTTCAACCGTTCCCCGCCGATGGCTGGCACGACAACGTCTCCGGCGTCGCGGTCACGACCCTCGATATCTCGCAGCTGCGCGATGTCGAAGTGCTGCGCGTGATCTTGCCGGTCGAATACGACCGCGCCGCAGCCGAGGTCAGCGACGTGGTCGCACGCTGCCACCCCGATGTCGTGATCTCGTTCGGCCAGGGTGGCGACGTGATCGCGCTCGAGCACACCGCGTACAACCTGCAGGACACCGGCGAAGTCGCCGGTGGCGTCCCCGACAACCGTGGCATCGTCCGCGCGGCACAAGCGATCGATCCGAACGCCGCCGCCGAGCGCCCGACCCTGCTACCGCTCGACGCGATCAACGCCGCGCTCGTCGCCGCCGGTGAAGCGCCGCAAGACTCGACCGATCCGGGCCGCTACATCTGCAACAACGTCATGTTCGCCGACCTCGGCGCGATCGCCGCGCAAGGCCACGGCCGCGCCGGCTTCATCCACCTGCCCTACACGACCGACTTCGATGCCGCGACGAAGACGCGCTTCGCGAACATCGTCGCGACGGCGATCAACGCGACCGTCGCGAACTGAGCGCTAGCGCGAGGCCAACGAGGATCGCGGCGCCACCGGCGATCAACGTCGGCCGTAGCGGCTCGTCAAACAATGCGAGCGCGGCGAGCGCGGTGATCACGGGTACCGACAATTGCACCGCCGCCGAGCGAGTCGCGCCGAGCGCCGGCACGGCGGCGTACCACAAGCTGTAGCCGAGACCCGATGCAATGCCGCCGGAGCACGCGGCGAGCACGACGCCCATCGTGGTCATGTGGCGTGCGCCGACGAAGAACAGCACCGCCGCGATCGGTAGCGTCCGGAGGAAGTTGTCGGCCGTCGTCGCGAGTGGCCGCGCGATGCCGCGTCCGCGTAGCGAGTACACGCCCCACGCGGCGCCGGCCGCGAGCATCAGGAGCGTGCCGGTGAGCGGCGGCGGATCGAGCCCCGGCGCCGTGATCACGACGAGTCCGGCGAGTGCACACGTCCAGCCGATCCATTGCAGGAGAGTCGGCCGCTCGCCCCGGAGTAGCCCACCGACGATCATCGTGAGCTGGACTGCGCCGAACAGGACCAGCGCGCCGGTGCCGGCCGGGAGCACGCGATATGCGAACGTGAATGCGACTGCGTAGCCTGCGAGTGCGATCGCAGAACCCCAGCTGCCTGCACCTCGCAGGCGATCCCGCCGGCCCGCCACGAGAAGCGCGAGCACGAGCGCGCCGGTTGCGAGCCGAATCGCGGTGAAGCTCGTGGCATCGATCTGATCGGTGCGGAGCGCGGCGCGGCCGAGCAACGAGTTCGCCGCGAACCCGAGCATCGCCGCGGCCGCGAAGAGCGCCGTTCGCACGGCGCGAGCTTACGTTAGAAATAGTACGAAGCGCCGAGCGTCAGCGCGCCGCCGGAGAGCGTGTCCTGCGGCGCGGTCGGTGCAGTGCCACCGATGGGCGCGCCGCTCGCATCGACGGGAATCGTCTTCGAGCTCGCGCCACCCTTGCGCTCGCCCATGCCGACGGCCTTGAGCTCTGCTTGCAGCGCGAAGTGGTCCCAGCGATGCTCGAGGCCGACGCCGAGCTCGACCATCGGACGCGTGTCCGCGTCGAGCTGCATGCTGTCGGTGACGTTCTTCGAATCGAGCGTCGCCTGACCGAGGCCGCCCATGATCCACCAGTTCCAATCGCTCTCGATCGCGAACCGATAGCGCAGGGCGAGCGCTCCCATCGAGACCTGGGTCTCGCCTTGCGAGCCGTCGCTCAGCTTCTCGTTGCCGCCACCGACCGCGAGCTCGAGCTCGAGGTGGGGCGTCGCGCGGAACCGTAGGGCGAGCTCGCCGACGTTGAACTGGGTCTGCTGATCGGGCGCGCTATCGGGCGACATGGAGACGCCACCGATCGACAGGCCGACCGCCCAGCGATCCGCCATCACGTTACGCATCGGGGTCGTAGCGATCACCACGGGCTGCGGCGAGACCATGCTTGGTGCCCCCGAAGCATCGCCGTAGTAATCGCCCGGAGTCTGCGCGAGAGCGGTTGCGGTCGATCCGGCCAGGAACAGCGTGGCAACGAGCAGCTTACCCATGGCTGCCATTGTTCCACGGTCCGTGCCACGCCAAGCACGCGAAATTCAATACCGACTTCGTCGCGCAAACCCACATCGGGAGCGCCGATCGTGGGGACTTCCTACATTATGATTCCGGCGTGTCGGGACGTACATTCGCGATCGGCGACATTCACGGTGATCTCGCGGCGTTGCAGACGCTGTTCGCGCGTCTGCCACAGCTCGTGGCGGGCGACACGCTGGTGTTCCTCGGCGACTACATCGATCGCGGTCCCGATTCGGCCGGCGTCGTGGCGTGGTTGCGGGAGCTCGCCGAATCGACCGCGGCGAAGGTCGTGTTCCTGCGCGGCAATCACGAGGACGCGTGGCTGCAGATCATCGATGAAGGCTGGCCGGAGTTCATCCTGCCGCGCGGCAACGGCTGCCTCGAGTCGTATCGCTCGTTCAAAGGCCTCGCGGTTCCGGGCTCCGAGCTCACGCCGACCGTCGCGGAGATGGACGAAATGTCCGACGGCAGCTTCTTCCCCGCGGACGTGATCGCGTGGATGCAGCGACTGCAGTGGTTCTACGAGGACGATCACGCGATCTACGTCCACGCCGGGATCAAGCGCGACGGCGATCACTTTCCGCACCCGTCGGAGGTCGAGCCACCGCGAGCTCTGCTGTGGCTGCGCGACCGCGATTTCTTCGAGCACTACCGCGGCAAGCTCGTCGTGTTCGGTCACACGACCACGCGCACGTTGCCGAACGAGCTGTCGTCGTACACGCCCGACGACCCGACCGATCTGTGGGCCGGCCCGTCGTGCGTCGGGCTCGACACCGCGTGCGGCAAGGGCGGCTTCCTCACCGCGTTCGAGCTCCCCGCGCAACGCGTGTACGAGTCGCGTGGCTGACACGATAGGGATGACCGTCGAGCCGCGCGAAGTCACTTCGGGCCGCGGGACAGACGTTCGCAAGCGCGTGCGGTTCGCCGCCGCACTCGCGTCGCCCCTCGGCGTGTTGCTCACGATCCCCTTGCTCGTGATCCTGGTCGGGCTCGCGATCATCTTGCTCGGCCGCTCGACGACCCGCGACGCGTCGCTGTCGATGGCGCGCCACCAGCTCGCCGAACAGGCGCAGGCCGTCCAGAACGATGTCGCGTTCGCACTCGATCAAGCGGATCCGTTGCTCGCGCGCCTCCACGTGCTCGCGGATCACGACAAGCCGATCGACGAAGTACTCGTGCGCCTGCACGACCTGATGCTCGGCCGGCCGGGCATCGCGTTCATCAGCATCAGCTTTCCCGACGGCACGTTTCGCGGCGCGCAACTCACCAACCAGACGATGGGAAAGACGATCGAGGTCCAGGAGAGCCACGCCGATGCCGGTATGGCGACCTGGTTCGACGTCACCGACGATCTGCTCGTACCGAGACGCAGCGAGAAGACGAACTACGATCCGCGGACGCGCGGGTTCTATCAGCTCGCCGCGAAAGGCCAGCGCGCGTGGACCCAGCCGTACACGTTCTTCAAGAGCCACGAGACCGGCATCACGTGCACCGAGCCGGTGTTCGATGCGCATCACGCGCTGACCGCCGTGCTCACGGTCGACTTCGACGTCGGCGCGCTGTCGGACTTCATCGCGCGGCCGGCGCTCGACGAGGCGCGCTCCGTCGTGTACACGCGCGCGGGTGCGGTGCTCGCGTCGCCGCTCGCCGCGACGCTGCCGTTACCGGCGGGCGACGCGCTGCTCCGCGGCAACGACCTTCACGATCCGGCGATCGATCGCCTGTTCGACCGGCCGGATGTCACGGGTACGCGCGAGCTCGCGACCCGCGATGGTGCCTACCTCGCATCGGTCGTCGCGATCGGCGGCAAGCGCGCCGGCGTGACCGTGCCACTCGACTGGTTCATCGCATCGGTCGTGCCCGCACGCACACTGCTCGGGCCGACCCACCGGCTCGAGGTCGGCGGCGTGCTGGCAAGCATGCTCGCGCTCGCGATCGCGGTGCTCGTCGCGCTCGTGCTCGCGTGGAACGTGGTGCGGATGCGGCGCCAGGTCGCGACCGCACGCAAGGAAGCGCGCTCCGCCGAGGCGCGTGCACGGGAGCTCGGCAGCTATCGGCTCGTCGCACGGCTCGGCCACGGCGGTATGGGCGAGGTCTGGCGCGCGGAGCATCAGCTGCTCGCGCGCCAAGCGGCGATCAAGTTGATCCGCGCCGAAATGATCAGAGACCCGCAGGCCGCGGTGGAGGTCAACGAACGGTTTCGCCGCGAGGCGCAGGTGCTCGCGTCGATGAAGTCGCGCCACACGATCGCGATCTACGACTACGGCGTCACCGAAGCCGGCGTCTTCTACTACGTGATGGAGCTCCTCGACGGGCTCGATCTCGAATCGCTCGTCGCGCGGTTCGGTCCGTTGCCGGCGGCGCGCGTGATCCAGTTGCTCGTCCAGGCGTGCAGCTCGCTCGCAGAGGCCCACGATGCAGGACTGCTGCATCGCGATATCAAGCCGCCGAATCTGTTCGTGTGCCGCGAGGCCGACGAGGTCGACATCTGCAAGCTGCTCGATTTCGGCATCGTCCAACAAGTGGAGGAGCGACCCGCCGCGCCGCCGACGCGCGCGAGCAAGCCGATCATCGAGGCGCCGAAGCTCACCCAGCTCGGCGCCATGCTCGGCACCCCTGGCTTCATGGCGCCCGAGCAGATCCTGGGCATGCAGCTCGACGGCCGCGCCGATC
>JBDUAS010000614.1:0-1654 GCA_040004535.1 Deltaproteobacteria bacterium | reverse complement strand
ACGTACCTCGACGCGTTCCGGTTCGGTGCGATCACGACCGAGGACTTCATCGCGCATATCGAGAAGGGCCTGCCCGGCGCGCTCGCAAAGGTCGACGCGAAGGCCTGGCTCGACGGCGAAGGTCTGCCCGGGAACGCCGTGACCGCGCGGTCGTCGCGCCTCGCCGCGATCGAAGAGCTCGGCGCGCACCTGCCGCCCGCCGGCGTGAAGTGGTCGGCGACGGAGTGGGCGCTGTACATCGAGAACTACCCGCGTCCCGCCGCGCACGATGCGCTGCGCCAGCTCGATCACCAGTTCCAGCTGACCGACAGCACGAACTACGACGTGCTCGTGCCGTGGCTGACGCTCGCGTTGAAGTCGGGATATCTCGCGGTGCTGCCGCGCGTCGAACGCGTCGTCGCCGAGGTCGGCCGCATGAAGTACCTGCGCCCGCTCTACACCGCACTCGCGGCCGACCCTCAGACCCGGGCGCAAGGCGAGGCGCTGTTCGCACGAAATCGCGCTGGCTATCATCCGATCGCGCGTCAGATGGTCGAAGGCGTGCAGGCGCGATACCGTCCAGTGCAATGACGGATGTACCGAAAGGCGACCACATCAAGCGGGTCGCGCTGATCTTCTCCGGTGGTCCGGCCCCCGCCGCGAACGCCGTGATCTCGTCCGCCGCGATGTCGTTCCTGTCGGACGATCGCTCGGTGCTCGGGTTCTTCCACGGCTACTCGAACCTCGAGGACTACCATCCGGTCACCCACCGCCTGCTGCCCGACGAGCACTACCGGATCTTCGAGGAGAGCGACCTCGCGGGCCTCCGCAACTCGCGCGGCATCGTGATCGGCACGGCGCGCACGAACCCCGGTGCCGGCATCGTCAAGGCCACCGACCTCGACGATCCCGCGAAGACGACGAAGCTGCGCAACATCTACAACGCGCTCGTCGACCTCGACATCGACGCGCTGATCTCGATCGGCGGCGACGACACCCTCAAGACCGCGAACTTCCTGTACGAGCTTCAGCGCAGGCTGCCGCCGGGCGCCAAGCGGGTCCAGATCATCCACTTACCGAAGACGATCGATAACGACTATCCGGGCATCGACTTCACGTTCGGGTTCTTCACCGCCGTCGACGTGATGGCGAAGGAGATCCAGAATCTGCGCGCCGACGCGATCGCGACCTCGAGCTACTTCGTGATCGAGACGATGGGCCGCAAGGCCGGTTGGCTATCGTACGGCGTCGCGATCGCCGGCGAGGCCAACCTCGTGATCGCGGTCGAAGATGTTCACGGCAAGCTGGTCGCGCCCGCGACGAAGGAAGAGCCCGGGCCGAAGCTCTCGCTCGATGCGCTCGTCGATCGAATCGTCGAGCTCATCATGCAACGCGAGAAGCGCGGCAAACACTACGGCACGGTCGTCCTCGCCGAAGGGCTCGCCGAGATGCTGCCGAATGCGAAACTCAAAGATCTGCCACGCGACGAGCACGGTCACATGTCGCTCGGCCGCGTCGATTTCGGCAAGCACGTCGCGGGCCTCGTCCAGAAGCGCTACTCCGAGCTCGGCAAGCGCAAGAAGAAGATCACCGGGCTCCAGCTCGGCTACGAGTCGCGGTGCGCGCCGCCGCACGCGTTCGACGTCATGCTCGGCAGCCAGCTCGGCATCGGCGC
>JBDUAS010000613.1:0-1655 GCA_040004535.1 Deltaproteobacteria bacterium | reverse complement strand
GCTTCGAGGCACTTCTCGCGGTCGCCCTTCATCGCCTTCGCGGTGAGCGCGATCACCGGGAGGTCGCGCCACTTGTGCTGCAACCGGATCCGGCGCACGGCTTCGTAGCCGTCCATCTCCGGCATCATGATGTCCATCAGCACGATGTCGACGTTCGGGTTCTCCTCGAGCTTCGCGAGCGCGCGCTTGCCGTTCTCGGCGTACAGCACGTTCATCCGATGGCCCTCGAGCAGCGACGTCAGCGCGAAGATGTTGCGGACGTCGTCATCGACGACGAGCACCGTGCGCTCGGCGAGGGACGGGTCGTGCTTTGCGAGCCGGCGGAGGACCTTGCGCTTGCGCTCGGTGAGGTTCGCCTCGACCCGGTGCAGGAACAAAGCGGTCTCGTCGAGCAAGCGCTCGAGCGTGGTCACGTCCTTCACGATCACGGTCTGGGCGAGGCCCTTGAGGCGCTCCTTGTCCTCGGGCGTCAGGTCGCGGCCGGTGTAGACGATCACCGGCATCCGCTTGTTCGCGGGGTTCGCCTTGATCTGTTCGATCAGCTCGAACCCACTCATGCCCGGCAGCCGGAGGTCGAGCACGACGCAGTCGTACGCCTTCTCCGCCATCGACTGCAGCGCGATCTCGCCGGACGAGACCGACGTCGTCTCGACATCCGTGTCACCGATCAGATCGCTGATCGCGTCGCGCTGGACCGGATCGTCCTCGACGACGAGCAAGTTCTTGACCCGCTTGTCGACAAACGTCTGGATGTCGGCGAGCCCGTTCTGCAGCGCCTCCGAGGTGACCGGCTTTTGCGAGAACGCGAGGGCGCCTTGCTGCAGGCTGCGCCGCTCGGCGTCGAGACCCGACACGACGTGGATCGGGATGTGCCGGGTCGCGGCATCGTGCTTCAACCGGTCGAGCAGCACCCAGCCGTCGACATCGGGCAGCCGCAAGTCGAGCGTGATCGCGTCCGGCTTGACGACGCGAGCAAGCTCGAGCGCCTGCGAACCGGTGTTCGCGACGACGCCCTTGAAGCCGGCCTCGCGCGCGGTCTCGAGGACCGTCATCGCGAAACCGAGGTCATCCTCGACGACGAGCAGCACGCGATCGCCTGGCTGGAGGATCTCGTAGTCGTCCGCGATCGTGCGCGCCGGCTTCTCCGGCTCCGGCGCGGGGGGCGGCTCGGGCAAGTACTCGACCGCGGCGCGCTGGGGCGCCTGGATCGGCGCACGCGTGATCATCTCGGGCTTCTTGTACTGGGTCGGTAGGCACATCGTGAACGTCGAGCCCTGACCCGCGGCCGACTCGACCTTGAGGTCGCCACCGAGGAGACCCGCGATCTCGCGCGAGATCGCCAGACCGAGGCCGGTGCCGCCGTACTTGCGGCTCGTCGAGCCGTCCGCTTGCTGGAAGGCCTCGAAGATCAGCCGCTGCTTGTCGGGCGGGATGCCGATGCCGGTGTCGGTCACCGAGAACGCGATGATGTCGTTCTGACGCGCGATCCGGAGGTTGACCCGGCCGCGCTCGGTGAACTTGATCGCGTTCGACAACATATTACGGAGCACCTGCCGCAACCGCATGTCGTCGGTCTCGAGTGACGCGGGCAAGTCGGTATCGAGCTCGACCGAGAACCCGAGGCCCTTCTCCTCGGCGACCTGGCGGAACGTCTG
>JBDUAS010000397.1:0-5487 GCA_040004535.1 Deltaproteobacteria bacterium | reverse complement strand
CTCAGCAGCAGCCCGAACACGGGGTAGAGGACACCGGCAGCGATCGGTACGCCGAGCAGGTTGTACGCGAACGCGAACGCTAGGTTCTGCCGGACGTTTCGAATCGTAGCGCGACTCAGTTGCCGAGCTCGCACGATACCGCGAAGGTCTCCTTTGACGAGCGTGATGCCGGCGCTCTGGATCGCGACGTCGGTGCCCGTGCCCATCGCGATGCCGACATCGGCGCTCGCGAGTGCAGGCGCGTCGTTGACGCCATCGCCAGCCATCGCGACCACCTTGCCCTCGCCTCTCAGGCGTTCCACCACATCGCGCTTCTGCTCGGGAATGACCTCGGCGACCACGTCATCGAGACCGAGAGTCTTCGCGACGGCAGCTGCGGTGAGCTTGCTATCGCCGGTGAGCATGATGATCTTCAAACCCTCCGCGTGAAGTGACTTGATCGCTTCTGCGGTGGTCGCCTTGATGGGATCCTCGACCCCGATCGCGGCGATCGCGGAACCGTCCACGGCTAGATAGACGACCGTTTGTCCAGCATTCCGTTGTTGATCGGCGTTGGCGGCAAGCGCGTCGAGGTTGATCCCGGAACCGCTGATGAAGCGAGCGTTTCCCAGGGAGACCTGCTTGCCGTTGACCGTGCCGCGCACGCCGCCGCCCGTGATCGATTTGAAGTCGGTCGCCTTCGAGACGACGGTCCCCCGCGCCTTCGCCGCGTCGATAATCGCCGCCGCGAGCGGATGTTCGCTACCTCGTTCGAGTGCGGCGGCCAGCTCGAGCGCGACCTCTTCAGAGGTACCTGGCGCGGTTGCGATCGACGCGAGGCGTGGTTTGCCTTCCGTGAGCGTGCCGGTCTTGTCGACGACGATCGTGTCGACGCGGACGAGTGTCTCCAGCGCCTCCGCCTTACGGATCAAGATCCCGAGACCCGCACCGCGGCCGGTGGCCACCATGATCGACATCGGCGTCGCGAGCCCGAGCGCGCACGGACACGCGATGATGAGGACGGCGACTGCATTGACGAGCGCATGTGCGAGCCGCGGCTCTGGGCCCGCAACTGCCCAGATGACTGCAGTCGCAACAGCAACGAGCAGGACGGCGGGCACGAACCAAGCCGCAACGCGATCGGCGAGTCGCTGGATCGGCGCGCGACTGTGCTGCGCCTCGGCGACCATCTTGACGATCTGCGACAGCAACGAATCGCGCCCGACTCGTTGCGCGACGACGACGAAACCGCCTGTACCGTTCAACGTGCCGCCGGTGACCTTGTCGCCGACCGCCTTCTCGACTGGAATCGGCTCGCCGGTGATCATCGACTCGTCGACGCTGCTGGAGCCTTCGGCAACGACACCGTCGACGGGCACGCGCTCGCCTGGCCGAACACGCAACCGATCGTCGACCTGCACGTGCTCGAGTGGGATGTCTTCCTCGACACCGGCGGCGGTGATTCGGCGAGCCGTCTTCGGAGCTAACCCGAGTAGCGCTCGAATCGCACCGGACGTCGCACTGCGTGCGCGGAGCTCGAGGACTTGCCCGAGGAGTACGAGGCACGTGATGACCGCTGCAGCTTCGAAGTACACGGGCACCGCACCGTCGTGGCCGCGCATCGTCACGGGGATGAACGAAGGCACGAGCGCCGCGAGCACGCTGTAGCCGAACGCGGTGCCGGTACCGATCGCGATCAACGTGAACATGTTGAGGCTACGGTTCCAGACCGAGTCCCAACCGCGACGAAAGAACGGCGCACCCGCCCACAGAACGACCGGCGTCGCGAGCACGAGCTCGATCCACGTCCGCGTGCGTGCCGAGAACGGGACGAAGCCGACAAGCTCGCCCATCGCGAGCACGAGCAGCGGCAACGTGATCGCCGCGCTGACCCAGAACCGCCGGGTCATGTCGACGAGCTCGGGATTTGGTCCTTCCTCGGCCGTGGGTATCTCGGGCTCGAGAGCCATACCGCACTTGGGACAGGTTCCAGGCCCCTGCTGCCGCACCTCGGGATGCATCGGGCACGTGTAGATCGTGCCCGCGTCGTCGGCGGCGATCGGCGTCGTGGGTGCGACATACTTCGCCGGATCCGCGAGGAACTTCTCGCGGCACTTCGGATTGCAGAACCAATATTCGTGGCCGTCGTGCGTTGCGCTGCCGCCCTTCGCAATCCCGGGCGTCACGTTCATGCCGCAAACCGGGTCCTTGACTGTGACCGCGTCGAGAATCGGCGCTGATGGCTCGGGGTGAGCGTGGTGACCGTGGTCCATCATGGTTCCCATGTTGGGCTGCATGACCACTCGACGCACGCAGCTTCGGCGCATTACGCAGATTCGTTCGAGCGCACAGTGCGCTCGCGCTCACTACGACATGACCGTAACCGAGCCGATTACAGCGATCCCGTTTCGACACGCCTCAAATACACTCGGGGGGTATGCGAGATCGTGTGGGGCACACGAGTCGCGAACGCGAAAAGCTGCTTCTCCGAATCAAACGGTTGCGCGGCCAAGTCGATGGCATCCAACGCACGCCCGCGTCGTCGCGCTTCGCGATACGTTGCGGCCTAAAGCGGCCGAAGCGGTGCGCGCACTGCGCCGTTTGGGTGTCGAGCACGTCGCGATCATCGCGGGAGATAGCGCCGCGACCGCACAGGCGGTGGCATCTGCCGTCGGTGCCGACGAGGTTCATGCCGCGCTCATGCCCGCGGATAAGGTGCGAATCGTCGAGCAATTGCTCGCCACGTACGGCTCCGTCGCGGTCGTCGGGGATGGCGTGAACGACGCACCGGCACTCGCGACAGCGACCGTTGGAATCGCGATGGGCTCGAGCGGCACCGACGTGGCTCTCGAAACCGCAGACGTCGTGTTGATGGCTGACGACGTCGCTCGCATTCCATACGCGATCGATCTCGGTCGACGAGCGTTGCGCGTCGTGAAGCAGAACATAGGGAAGTACGTTGCTCGTGACGCTCAGCGGACTGCGGTTGCTGCTTCAAGTCCGAACGTGATCGGTCAACGAACGTGACACGTGCAGTCGAAGCAGCCGTGTTCGGCGCAGGTGCCACACACGCGCGCGACTTGCTTGCGCAAGGCCTCGCGCGCGCGGAATACGCGAACACCGGCGTTGCTCGCGGAGATGCCTGCCTGCTCGGCGTAGTCTTTGACCGCGGCGCCGTCGACATCGATCCGTTGAAGTGCGTCGGCGTACTCGGGCTTGAGCGTCGTGGCTAGCGCAGCGACGCACCGGCAGACCACGGCGTGAAGCTCGCCCTGGTCAAGGCTTTGGAATCGGTGGGGTACGGCGCAACACCCCGGAAGGGGTGTTGCGCCGTGTCAAGCCGCCGGGCGCGAAGAGTATGAATCCGCATCGGTCGGCATGCGTGGAAGCACGGGTTCAACGACTCGCGCGTGCCCGCGGTCCCGCCCTGATCGCTCCGGTCACGTGTAACCGCGAGAGTCACACGTTGGAGGCCGTGACCATGCACATCCAGTTGGAATCACTTGGCCTGATCTTGGCTCGTGTCGTGCTGCGTCGGGCACGATGCATCGACTGTGGATCGCGGCGGCTCTCGCAACGAGCTGCGTGCCTTCACGTTCGACCGTGTTCGACCCCGTCGTTCACGAGGTTCAGCGGCGGATGGGGCTCGACGTCGCTTGGTCGGAAGACGAAACAACGGCGGACGCGATCGACGCGTTGCTAGCCAAACCTCTGACACTCGACGCGGCCGTGAAGATCTCGTTTGCTCGCAACCGTCGCTTGCAAGGCCGCTTCGACGAGCTCGGCATTGCGGCGAGCCAGCTCGCCGATGCGACGGTGCTGCCTCCGACGACCGTGGACGCTGACTACAAGCGCGCGGTGTCGGGGACGGGAAGCGAGATCGAGCTGAGCATCGTGCAGGACGTGCTCGATCTCGTTCAGATCTCGCAGCGTCGCGGGATCGCGAACGCGGAGCTTCGCGGCGCCCGAGCGCGAGCGGTCGGCGCGACGGTCGAGCTTGCGGCCCGAGTCGAGATGGCCTTCTACGAGGTGCTGGCGGCCATGCAGGAGCGCGAGCTCGTTCAGACCGCGTTCGACGCGGCGAACGCGTCGGCGGATCTCGTCGAGCGACAGCACGCGGCCGGGAACACCTCGGAGCTCGCACTCGTGCGCGAACAAGAACAGCGCGAACGTGCGCGAATCGAGGTCGGCCGCGCCGATCAGGTGCTCGCGGAAAGCAGAGCGAAGCTCGGTGCGCTCCTCGGCATCGCGGCGACCGCGACGTGGACGGTCGCCGGCGCGCTGGGCGACGTGCCGATGACCAAACCGCCGCTCGACGATCTCGAGCAAGCTGCATCGACCGCGAGCCTCGATCTCGATGCGCTTCGTGCAGATGCGGACGCCGCTGGGGAACGGCACAGCTTCGCGATGGTTCGTTCGTTCGTGCCGGAGCTCGGTCTCGGCGTCGCGATCGCGCGCAGAGACGGAAATGTCTGGGAGGCTGGACCGGCGATCCGCATCGGCATTCCCTTGTTCGATCAGCAGCAGGGACCTCGTGCGCGTGCGCGCGCGGAGGAGCATCGCGCTCGCAACGAAATCGCGGCGACCGGCACCGAGCTGGTGGCGAGCGCGCGCACGACCCGCTCGCGCGTCGACCAAGCGTTCGCCGAAGTCCGACAGATCGTCGACGTCGTCATGCCACTACGCAAGCGCGTGCTTGCCGAAACGATGCTGCAGTACAACGCGATGAACGCGAGCACCTTCGAGTTGTTGATGGCACGTCGCGACATGGTCGATATCGGCCGACAAAGAATCGAAGCGCTTCGCCGATATTGGTCCTCGATGGCAGAGGTCAAGGCGTTGCGCCGCGGTGGCCACGCGATGATGAAAGAAGAGTCGCTATGATGTCTCGACGCAGCTGGCTCCGATCAGGGCTCGCGGTGGGCGCCCTCGCGGTGGCTCGCAAACAAGCCGACGCGCAGCCTCATCACGGCATGCCGATGCCTATGCCGGACGCACCGAAAACGGTTACGGCCAAGCCAGCGGTGGCACCGTTGCAGTTGCCACCACCTGCGGCAACTGCCGAGATTCCAAAGCCGCCGGCCGGCGAACGCTATACGCCCGTGATCGTCCCGGACGGGCATACGTTGCCGTTCGTCAAACGTGGAGGCGTGAAGATCTTCCATCTCGTCGCAGAGCCGATCCGCCATCAGTTCGCCCCCGGGCTCGACATCGAAGCGTGGGGTTACAACGGTTCGACACCTGGGCCGTTGATCGAAGCGGTCGTCGGTGATCGCGTCCGGATCTACGTCACGAACAAGCTGCCCGAGCCGACGACCGTGCACTGGCACGGTGTCTTGGTGCCGAACGGCATGGATGGCGTCGGCGGACTCACCCAAGACCCGATCAAACCCGGCAAGACCTTCAAGTACGAGTTCACGTTCACGAAGCCGGGCACGTTCATGTATCACCCTCACTTCGACGAGATGACGCAGATCGCGTTCGGTATGGTCGGGATGATCGTCGTGC
>JBDUAS010000396.1:0-5491 GCA_040004535.1 Deltaproteobacteria bacterium | reverse complement strand
TCGTCGAGCGCGGTGTCGAGATCCGACAGCTGCTTCTTCAAGAACGCGACCGTCGACGGCTGACCCTTGTCGCCGAGAATCGCCTTCGCGCCCTTGAGGCCGTCGTTGTACGCGCTCGCGCCCGTGCCGACCTTACCGATCGTGATGCCGACGATCAGCGCGATCGCTGCGGGCACCAGGATCTTGAGTAGCGTCGAAGCGTGACTTTCCGCACCGACGTGCTCGACCGGTGTACCGTCGTGCACGAGGACGATTTCCGGCGCGCGCTGCGGGATGTGCTGCGCGGCCATCGCGTTCATCGCGCCGAATGGATCGTGATGCGCGTCCGGCATCACCGGCGCTGGTGGCGTCGGCGGTGCGAGTCCCGGCGGAGGTGGCAAGTTCATGCCAGGCGGAGGTACGACACCACCGGATGGCGCTCCGTTCGAACGCGTCTGGCTGGTGGTTGCGGCGGGAGCTGCAGCACCCTTCTTGAGCCCGAGCCTTTGCTTGAGCTCGGAGATGTCGCGGCTACCCGTCTTCTTTGCGTCGCTCAATGGTTCCTCCGGAGGGGGACTTTATGAACCGGTGGTCGTAACTGTCAAGGATGCCCGAGGGTTGGGGAGGTTGCGTGATGTGATGTCGCCGCGACACCCAACTGGCTAGATCGTGAAAAAGCGGTCACACCCGACGGGGGAGAAAAGGTCTCCCATACGTGTAAGTCGAGGGAATCGCGGACCGTTTAAGCAATGTGGGATCAGGGATCGGTACGAAAATCGACTGGCCCGACGGCTGCAGAGTAAACCGATGGGATGCGTCGCGCGTCCCAATAGCGGACTAGAAAGGCAAACAAATCGTGACTCGCCTCCCTCTCTTCATCGGTGCTTCGCTCGCAGCCCTCGCGCTGACCGGCCTCTCCGGATCGGCCGAAGCTGGCCACGTGCACTTCAGCGGTGGCGCTCACTTTGGTGGTAGCGCGCACTTCTCGGGCGGCGTCCACGTCGGTGGTGGCGGCTATCACGCGAGCGTCCACTGGGGCGGCGGCGGCTATTACCATCCGCATGTCTGGGGTACTCGCGGCCACGTGTGGGTCGGCGGATATCACCCGTACTACCGGCCGTACTACGCGTACTACTACCCGGTGCCGTCGTACTACGGCGGCTCGTACTACCCGGTCGAATCGGAGCCGACGTATGCCGGCCCGAGTGCGGAGGTCGCGGTCGCTGCACAGCCCGAGCTGCCGAAGTTCGGCATCGGTCTCTTCGCCGGTGGCGTGTCGACGAACTACAACACGCAGACCAACACGGCGGAGCAAGACATCGGCGTGCTCGGTCGGTTCCGGCTGACGCCGGGCCTCTTGATCGAAGGCGAGCTCGGCAAGACCTCGACGTCGGTCAACGGCGTCGACAACGTCCGCGTCGATCGCCGCCTCGGCGGCTCGCTCATCTATGAATTCGGCGCGTACAACCGCCTCGCTCCCTACGTCCTCGCCGGTCTCGGCGTCCAGCAGGCGAACGTCGACGGTAACTACAACACCACGCAGGACTACGGCGAGATCGGTGTCGGCCTACGCTACGCGCTCAGCCGCAACTTCCACGTGACGTTCGACATCCGCGCGGGCAGCCGCTCCTCGGTGTCGGGCGACAACACGGATCCGGTGACCGGCGTCGCGCGTACCGTGACGCCGCCGCCGAGCAGCGGCACCGATACGAGCGAGGACTACACGCGCGCTCGGCTCGCTGCGATTCTCTACTTCTAGTCGTTCCCGCCGCGAACTGTTCGCGGCTCCATCTCGGGCGGCTCTCTGGTCAAGCGTGCAGGCGGCTCCGACTTCGGGGCCGTTTGCATTTTCGGGTTAGAATAGCGGCGAATGGTTTCGGTCGACCAGCGCAACGTCGTCGCTCGTGACGGCACGCGCATCGGCTACCAGGTTTGCGGCGAAGGCCCCTGTGTCGTGCTCGCGAATGGCCTGGGCGGTACCCACATCGCGTTCAAGTACCTGTACGAGGCGCTCGGCGGCTACAAGGTGATCTGCTGGGACTACCGCGGCCTCTACACGTCGGCGGCGCCGAAGGATCCGCTCGCGAATACGATCGTCCATCAGGTCGATGACCTCGTCGCGATCCTCGACCACGAGCAGGTCGGCGACTTCGTGATCGCCGGCTGGTCGATGGGCGTCCAGGTCGCGCTCGAGACGATCCGCCTCCACCGCGAGCGCGTCCGCGGGCTCTACATCATCAACGGCACGTACGGCCGGACGTTCCGCACCGTGATGGGCAGCCGGATCGTCGGCCGGGTGATCCCGGCGCTGTTGCGGCTGATCAAGGCGCAGGCCGCGCTCGCGGGCCGCGCGACGAAGATCGTCGCCGGCAGCGACGCTTTGATCTCGGCGATGAAGCGGTTCGGCCTCGTGTCACCGACGATCGACATGGAGATCTTCCGGATCGTCGCCGGCGGGTTCCAGCATATCGACTGGGCGATCTACTCCGATCTGCTCGCGCGCCTCGACGAGCACGACGCGGAGAGCGTGCTCGCGACGATCGACATCCCGACCGTGATCGTGACCGCGAGCGGCGATCTCATGACCCCACCGGCGACCGCCGAGCACATGCACCGCCTGATTCGCGGCAGCCGACTCGTGGTGATCCAGGGCGGCACGCACTACACACCGGTCGAATTTCCCGGCGTGCTCGTCGAGGAGCTCGACCGCTGGCTCGACCGGATCCCCGGTTGGCAACGCACCGGAGTCGCCGCGTGAATTGCCCGGGCTGCAACGCCGACGTCCTCGACATCGACGTCAAGTGTCCTCACTGCGGCATCGCGCTGGCGGCGACCGGTGCGCATCGCATGCTCGGTCAGGTCGTGCTGAGCGTGTACGAGCTCGTCGACGTGATCGGGCAGGGCGGCATGAGCGTCGTCTACAAGGCGCGCCACAAGCTGACCGAGCAAGAAGTCGCGCTGAAGATCCTGCCGCCCGAGCTCGCCGCGCACAGCCAGGTCAAGTCGCGGTTCCTCGAGGAGGCGAGGGCACTTGCCGCGCTCGATCACCCGAACATCGTCCACCTCTACAATTTCGGGCAGGAGAACCAGAGCTTCGTGCTCGCGATGCAGTTCGTCCAGGGCAAGACCTGGGAGCGGATGATCCTGGAGAACAAGCGCCTCGGCTGGGCCGAAGGCGTGAAGATCGCGATCGACGTGCTGAAAGCGCTCGAGTACGCGCACGGTCGCGGCGTCGTCCACCGCGACATGAAGCCGTCGAACGTGCTCGTCCGCGCCCACGATCACATGGCGACCGTCATGGACTTCGGCATCGCGAAGATGACGACGTCGACGAAGCTGACCGCGACCGGCCAGACGATGGGCACGGTCCGCTACATGTCGCCTGAACAAGTGCGCGGCCAGGAGGTCGATCTCCGGACCGACATCTATTCGCTCGGCGCGACGCTGTACGAGTCGCTCGTCGGTGACACGCCGTTCGACGGCTCGACCCACTTCGAGATCATGACGAAGCATCTGTCGGAGGCGCCGAAGCGGCCGAGCTCGCTCGGCGTCGACCTGCCGCCGGCGGTCGAAGATGCGTTGATGCGCAGCCTCGCGAAGCGCGCCGCAGATCGCTTCGAGACCGCTCGCGATCTCCGGCTCCTGCTCGAGGCCGCGTTGCGCGAGGGTGATGTCGGCCTCTCGGAGACCCAGCGGCTCGGCGATGCGGTCGCGGATCTGCGGCGGTCGCCCCCTTCGCGCGCGCCGGGCCAACCCCGGCCGGCGACGAGCCTCGCCGACGAGCTCGAGCCCGCGCCGATCCCGACCGCACAGCTCCAATCCCGGCCGCGGCGGACCTGGCTGTACGCGGCGCTCGGCCTCGTCGTGCTCGCGGGTGCGGGCGCCGTGTCGTTCTTCGCGCTCCACGACGGGCACCACGCCTACGAACCGGTCGCGAAGATCGACGGCGTCACGCTCACGCAGGGCAAGAAGCTCGGGCCGCTGCTCGTCGAGACCGATGGCTCGGTCACGCCCGACGCGGTGTACTCGAGCTACATCCAGACCGAGAAGGCGCTGCTCGATTCGAGCTCGGTGCTCGCGTCGGTCCGGCTCGAGGTCGTCCAGCACATGGTCGTGCTCCCCCAGCATCTGTTGTGCAGCGCGGGGCTGTTCCCGAACGGCGACGTGCCGCGGGACTGCGCGACCGCCAAGAGCGAGGTCACGTTCGGCAAGGACGGCAAGCATCTTTTGCTGCTGTCGAACCAGCCCAACGCGCTCGGCGCGGCCATGCGGTCCGGCCTCGCGAACGCGGTGTGCGTGTTCCAGCCGGCTGACCTCGCGCCGGATAAAGTGGATGCAATCTGCGCGGCAACGAAGAAGTTTGCACCGCCCGAACATCCCCCCGGCAATTGACATCTAAGCGAGAGCACACGAATAATCGCCCACGGAGGGGCCATGTCCCGCACGGTTATCGCCGCGGTCGTCGCTGTCGTCATCGCAGCGCTCACAGCGATCGCGTTCTTCATCACCTCGACGAGCTTTGACGCCAAGATCCGGAAGGATGCCGAGAACCAACTCCGGCGGGCCTACCAGGTCGTCGGCGCTTTGGCCCAGCTCGAGTCGATCGACGTGGCGAACAAGGCGGAACGCCTCGCCGCAGATCGCTCGTTTGTCGGCGCACTGAAGTCGCAGTCCAACTCGGACCGCGACCTCCAGGCTAGGCACGGCTTCACCAAGTTCACGTCGAACGACAAAGAGGGCGACGTCAAGCCCGACATGATCGCGCTCGTCGACGCGCAGGGCAACCTGGTCGCGATGAATGACATGCCGAGCGTGATCGCGAAGCAGTGGAAAAAAGAGGGCGACAAGCCCGGCGACACGATCATCCCGGCGCTCAACGTCGTGCTCGGCAACCGCGCGATCATCAGCGACATCTGGGTCGATCAGAACCGGATGATGAAGATCGGCGTCGCGCCGATCATCGATCCCGATGCGCCGGTATCCGCGAACGATCCCGAGGGTGTCGTGATCATCGGTGCGGTCGTCGTCGCGTACGCGCAGACGGCCAACCAGGCGCAGCACGACAAGGCGTTGCTCGGCACCGAGATCGCGTACTACGACGGTACCCGCGTCGTCGCGACGAGCTTCACGCGCGGCGGTGGCACCGAAGAGGACACCGGCAAGGCCGCGGCGCTCACCGATCTCGCGAAGAGCGGGGTCGTGTCGCCATCGAAGGGCCAGGCCAAGGTCACGATCGACGGCACGCCGTATGTCGCTGCATCGATCACGATGCCGCGCTCGACCTCGAACCCGGCACGGATGCCAAAGGATTATCCGGCGGTCGCCGCGCAGGCGATGGTGCTATCGCCGATCGTCGATCCTGCGAACACGGCGGCCACGATCAAGCTGTTCATCATCTTGCTCGGCCTCGGCGCGCTCGGCATCTCGCTGGTCGGGCTCTACCTGTCGCATCGCCGGCTGATCGCGCAGGTCGATCAGATCGAGCTCGGCGTCACCGACATCATCAACGGCA
>JBDUAS010000395.1:0-5491 GCA_040004535.1 Deltaproteobacteria bacterium | reverse complement strand
GGATGTTCTGCAGCGCGCCGAGCGCGACGACCATCATGAACGGGAAGCCGAGCCACGTATTCGTGATCACGTTCGACGCGAACGACGGCAGCCACGACGTCCACCACGACACGCCGTGCATGCCGAGGCGGCCGAGGATCGAGTTGATCGCGCTGTACTGGCCATCGAACATGCCGTGCCACATCAGCGCGGTGATGTAGTTCGGGATCGCCCACGGCAGGATCAGCAGCATCCGCCACAGACCCTTGCCGCGCATCCACTTGCGCGACAACAGCAGGGCGAGCGCGACGCCGATCGAGACGTGCAGCGCGATGTTGCACGTCGTCCACAGCACGGTGACGCCGAGCGTGAACCAGAAGTTCAACGGATCGTCGAGCGCGCGGCCGTTGCCCGACAGGATCTCGACGAAGTTATGGAGGCCGACGAACGACCACGTGCCTTGGTGATGGTCGTAGAACCCGAGCACGAGGCCGAGCAGGAACGGCGTCGCGACGAGCACGAGCATCGCGACGCCCGCGGGGGCGAGGAAGCTGACCGCGGTGCGGTGCCGGCGCAGGCCGGTTGCGAGTCGATCGGTCAGCCCGGCGCGCTGGAGCTGACTGACCGCGAGCGCGATCATGAGGATCGCGACCGCGGCGAACCACGAGCCCCACAACAGCGTCGGAATCGCGAGTGCGGCGAGGCCCGCGAATGCGCCTGCGCGGATCGCGGCGCCGCCGGCGAGCGCCCCCGCGGCGGTCAGTGCGGCGCCGAGGCCGAGCACGCCGATGATCACGAGCAGCGGGTAGTGAGCGGGCTTGATCGGCACGGTCACCGCGACCGCGATCTCGTGCGCACCGTGCGCGCGAGCGGCGACCGCTCGGCCGCTGCCGTCGCGCAACAGCTCGACGAACGGTTGGTGGCCGCGGTCGAAGCGGGTCGCGGCGTCGTAGAACAGCTTGTCGTCGGGATGGAGCGGCGAGGCCTCGAGCGTGCGCCAGCCGCCGTCGCGGACCTCGCGGTGGCGCAAGACCGGGTGCGCCGGCGACGGCGTCGAGGGGCCCACGATCGCGCCGTGCACGGTCGGCAGCGGCTCGCGATCCTCGGCGACCGCGAGCGCGGAGCGATCCGCGAGATCGAACTGGCGCTCGATCACCTCGCGGTTGCGAACCGCGATGAACGCGACGCTCGCGATCACGATCGCGAGCGCGCCGGCGATCGCGAAATCGCGGAGCTGTCGGTGCAACGCGCCGGTCATCGCCGCAGGTAACCTTCGAGCTCTTTCTCGGTATCGATCAGGCGTGGCCCCGGCTCGGCGCGTCCGGCGAACACGTCGCCGAGCGCGGTGCGATAGGGCGTCCACACCATGCGCATCGCGGGCGCGGTCGGCAGCGGCACCGAGTGCTCGAGCTGGCGCACGAATGTCGCGAGCGTCGTGTCGGCGGCGACTTCTGGATCGCGATACGCGACCGGATTCGGCACGACCTGGTGCGCGAGCTTCGCGCGCGTCGTCGCGGCGGCGTCGCCGGTGAGAAAGTCCATCACGGCGAACGCGCCATCCTTGTCGTGCGCGCGCGCTGACATCACGAGCGCCTCGGCACTCGCGAACGGTGCCGCGTACTGATGGGTCGCGCTGATCATCGGCAGCGTCGCGACCTTCCACGGCACGCCGGGCCGGATGTCGGCGGCGAACCACGGTCCCGACATCGCCATCGCTGCGCGGCCTTCATTGAACAGCGACGTCACGAGCGGGGCCTGCGCGTCGTCGGGCACGGCGCCGATCTTCACGAGGTCGCGGGCGAACGCGGCGGCCTCGGCGGCCTCGGGCGTCGCGATCCGCAGCGTGCCGTCGTTGTCCATCACCCGCCCGCCGAAGCCGTGCAGCCACGCGGCGTGGCCGTACAGATCGACATTCGCGTAGGCGAGCGCGTAGCCGTCCTTCGCGCGCATCGGCTTCGTGAACGCGAGCAGCTCGTCGGTCGTGCGCGGTGGCTCGGGGACGAGATCGGTGCGGTAATAGAGCGCGAGCGGCTTGATCGTCATCGGCAAGCCCCACAACGAGCCGCGATACGCCATCGCGCCCATCGCGTCGGCGCGGAACCGATCGGCGCGCGCGTCGTCGACCCAGAACTCGATCGGCTCGATCACGTTCGAGTCGGCCCAGTCGCCGATCCGATCTTGCGGGTAGATGAAGAGGTCGGGGCCATTGCCGCGCGGGATCGCGGAGGACAGCTTGTCGCCGAAGCCGTCGAACGGAACGGCGACGAGATCGAGCGGCTGATCGGGATGTGCGGCGTTCCAGGTCCGCGCGGTTTGTTCGAGTGCGGAACGCTCGGCGCCGTTGTAGGCGTGCCAGAGGACGATGCCGTGCGGATCGCTACAGGCGATCCCGCACAGCAACGCGACCAGCGACCATTTCACAGGCGGACCTCGGTCGTGCCGTCGAACACGTGAATCGCGTGCGGGTCGAGCCAGACCTGGACGGTGTCGCCGGGGCGCGGCGCGGAGCCCGCCTCGGTTCGCACGGTCAGTGGGCCGGCAGCGGATTCGAGATGCAGCACGATCTCGGCGCCGAGGACCTCGCGCATCGCGACCTCGCCGGAGAGCGGCACGTGATCGCGCCGTTGCTCGAGCGAGAGTCGCTCGGGCCGGATCCCGACGACGATCCGATCGACGTTCGCCTTTGCAGGGCGAAGCGCCGGTGCGGCGTCGAGTGGAATTTCGAAACCGGGGCCGCGCGCGGCCTGGCGATCGCCGGCTTGCGCGAGATCCGCGGCGAGGAAGTTCATGGTCGGCGTGCCGAAGAATCCGGCGACGAACCGGTTCCCCGGCTTCTCGTAGATCTCGACCGGCGTGCCGACCTGCTGGATCAGCCCATCTTTCAGCACGACGATCTGATCGGCGAGCGTCATCGCCTCGATCTGATCGTGGGTGACGTACATCGCGGTCGCGTTCGAGTCGCGATGGATCCGCGCGATCTCGCGCCGCATCTCGCCGCGTAGCTTCGCGTCGAGGTTCGACAGCGGCTCGTCGAACAGGAACACCTTGGGCTGGCGCACGACCGCGCGGCCGATCGCGACGCGCTGGCGCTGGCCGCCGGATAACGCCTTCGGCCGGCGCTCGAGATAATTCTCGAGGCCGAGGCTCGCGGCAGTCGCCCGGACGCGCTTCTGGATCTCGGCCTCGGGCAGGTGCGCGATGCGCAGCCCGAACGCCATGTTCTCGAACACGCTCATGTGCGGGTACAGCGCGTAGCTCTGGAACACCATCGCGATGTCGCGCTCGGCCGGCGGCAGCCGCGTCACGTCGCGGCCATCGATCGTGATCTTGCCGGCGGTCGGGTCCTCGAGGCCGGCGACCATGCGCAGGGTCGTCGACTTGCCGCAGCCGCTCGGCCCGACGAGCACGACCATCTTGCGGGCCGGAATCGTCAGGTCGAGGTCGGGGATCACCGGGCGCGTCTGGCCCTCGTAGACCTTCCGGATCTTGGTCAGCTCGACATCACACACGGTCGCGCGAAGAGCAACGTTCGGACCACGTTCAGAGGCCTGGTGCGCCGAGCGGTCTCGGGCACTTGGGGCCAGCCGTCCACTTTGGAAACACGGCTGCGTTTGGAAAGGGAACGCCGAAAAACTGAGTGCGCGTGATGCGAACCCCGCGAGATCCTTCTAGCCGGGCAGGGCACGGTCGTTGCTGACCTCCAGGCCATGCGTCCAGCCGCCATCGTCGGCCTCGGCCTTGGTCTGGGTGTCGTCCTCGCGGCGGCGAACGTTCATGCCGAACCGGCCCCGGCCGCCCCACCGCGCGTCGCGGCCCTCGGCGGTCCGCCGGGCGAAGAACCGCCGCGTGTCGACGCGTGGGTGCCGCCGCCGCCGGTCGTCGACCTCATCCAGCAACGCCTCGATGACGATGCCGCCGCCGATCGCTCGTTCGGGCGCTCGACCGCGATCACGCTCGATCCTGGCCAGTTCGATTTCACGATGCGCACCGCGGTCGAGGATGGCTCGATGATGTCGATGGCCGCTGGCGTCGGTCACGGCGTCGAGCTGTCGGTCGATGCCGCGTACGCGCGCCAGCTCGGTTCCGAGTACGGACTCGGCCTCAAGTTTGGTTTCGATCGTCACGCGACGTGGGCGCTCGCGATCGACACGAGCGTGCACACGGTCAGCGTCGATCGCAGCAACGACCGCGGCACGATGTGGTCCGCGGGTCTCGAGGTCACGACGTGCGCGGCGTCGTGCGAGATGTTGTTCACCGGCGGCGCCGGCATCGTCTACGTTCAGGACAACCAGACGCCACCCGTGCCGTTCCTCGAGCTCGCGATGGTGTTCGGTACCGGGCTCGTGCGGCCGATGCTCGAAGGCATGTCGCTCTCCGGCGCGCTCGACTTCGGCTATGCCGGCTTCCGGATCGGCGGCCGCCACGTCGGCGTCGATCTCGGGGTCGGGCTAGGCGCCGCGATGGACAACAGCTCCGATAGCTTCGCGGCGATGATGGTCGGGCTCGGCGTTCGGCCGTAGTGCGCAGCTCACGGTGTGGTCCATGCGCCACGCTCGCTCTCGCGCAAGCGGTTCGAATGATGTGGTCGCGATGCGGCACGTATCGTGCGAGCCACGCGCGCATGCGGTCCGTCCTCGCATTCTTCATAGCCGGGTGGCTCGGTGGTGGTCTCGTCGGTTGTCTCGCCGGCACGCTCGACGCGAACAGCCGGCCTGCGGTGATTCCGAAGCTGTCCGAGCTACCCGAGGATCACGCACAGCGCGATGCGGTGCTCGACCAGTCGCACGAGACCGCCGGGCCCGAGCAGCGCAAGGGTATGACGAAGAAGGAGCGCAAGATCGAGACGGCCGCGGCGCTTGCGGCCGCGCTGATCGGCGATGCGTTCTCGTCGGATCACAACGTGACGATCGGCGTGTCGACCGATACCGATCCGGTCAAGCCGGCGCACGTCCACGTCGACGGGGAGCCGACGGAACCGGCAGGCCAGGGTGCAGGATCGGCAACTCCTGCCGTGGTCCAGCCACCGCGGGGCGACCTGTTGCCGTGGGTCAAGCTCGAGTAGCCCCGCCAAGCTGGCGTACCCGTTCGCGCTATTCGCCACAATTGACCGATCACCCCAAGTCGGTTAACCGTATGCAGAGTAGATGGCGAGACCTGCGGTACGTACTTCCGGCAGACGGGCCTCGTTCGGCCGCCGGCGTGCGCGGAAGAACCGCCAGATGCAGTCGGTCGGCATCAGCTGGCCCCTCCATTCGATCTCGACGCCCGCCGATGGCGAGACACTCCGCGTGCTCGGCTCGGGGGACGGCGCATTTCAGGCGATCCTGGAGCGGATTCGCGGGGCGAAGAAGTCGGTCGAGATCCGCGCGTTCCTGTGGCGGGACGACGACGCCGGCAACATGCTCGGCGAGGCCGTGCTCGCGGCAGCCGATCGCGGCGCCGAGGTCATCATCCACAAGGATCGGATCGCCGCGGTCTACGAGTACACCGGCGGCAACAAGCAGAGCTTCTT
>JBDUAS010000130.1:0-18595 GCA_040004535.1 Deltaproteobacteria bacterium | reverse complement strand
CGCGCGGACCGAGCACGAGCACCGGCCGCGGCACCGGCGCGACCTTCTCGATCTTCGTCATCACGGTGCGCATCGCCAGCGAATCGCCGATGATCGCCCAGCGCCGGCTCGCCGCCTTGCGGAGGCGTTCGTTGGTCGCGCGGAGCTCGCGGTTCTCGTCCTCGAGCCGCTTGCGATCGAGCGCGTGCTGGAGGATCCGCTCGACCTTGTCGACCGAGATCTCGAGCTTGTCCTCGAGGTACGGGTCCTTCGTGATGAAGTCGACCGCGCCAGCCTTCACCGCGGCGACCGCATCGTCGATCGCGCCGTGGCCGGTCAGGATGATGATCGGCAGCTCGGGCAGCTTGCCGTGGATCGCGCGACAGATCTCGATGCCGCTGCGCCGGCCCGCTCCGAGGTCGAGATCGAGGATCACGAGGTGCGCGTCGTTCGTGTTCAACCACGTGATCGCGTCCTCGCCGTCGTCGAAGCTGACGACGTTGCCGCCCTTCGCGCGGAACACGTCGCCGAGCAGCCGGCGGACCTCGGCCTGGTCGTCGACGCAGACGATCGTTCCGATCATGTCGACTCCATCAAGTCGCCCTGGTTTCTGGCATCCATTTCGGCAGCACCGCGAGGCCGTGCTTGTCGGTCGGCAAGGTGATCGAGATCGTTGTACCGCGACCTTCTTCGGAATCCACCGTGATGCGGCCGTGATGCGCCGCGACCGCGCGCTCTGCGATCGCGAGGCCGACTCCGGATCCGGTCTCCTTCGTCGTGAACCCGGGCACGAACAACCGGCCGAGGTGCGCGCGGGGAATCCCCGGCCCCGTGTCCTGGACCACGATCTCGACGATCGGTGCAGCACTCGCGGCCGGCGACGCGATGGCGCGCACGCGCACCATCACCGAGCCTGCGGGACTCGACCCCGATACCGCCGCGCATGCTTCCGCCGCATTCGAGATCACGTTGAGCAGCGCCTCGCGCAACAACATGCGATCGCCGCGCACGTCGGGCAGCATCGCGGCTTGTTCGAGCGTGATCGGAATCTGTTGCGTGCGCGCTTGCGCCGCGACGACGACCTCGTGGAGCAGCGGCGACAGCGGGACGAGCTCGACCGTCGGCGTCGGTGCTTGCAGCGAGCGCAGATACTGCGCCCACTCCTCGTACAGCGCGGTGACGTCTTTTTCGAGCTCCTTCAGTCGCTCGAACACCGGCGCGGCGTCGCCCTGCTCGGCGAGCTTGCGCGCACTGCGGGTCCGCGCGCCGATGATGCCTAATAGGTTTTTCACGCGATGGCCGTGCGCGTAGACGCCCGCGAGCACGTCGTGACGTGCGACCTCGGCGGTCGCGGTGACGAGCCGCGGTGCGACGCCACCGGCCGCGACTCCCGCGCCCGGATTCGCGGCATCGAGCAGCTTGCTCACCACGACGCCGAGCGATGGCGAGCTCGCATCGAGCATGCGCGCAGCGTTGCGCCAGGCCATGCCGTAGCTCGCATCGATCCGTAGCGCGCGCTCGATCTCGGCCAGCGCGCCCGCCTGATCGCCGCGATCGAGCACGAGCAGCGCGAGCCGGCACGCGGCCGCGGTGTGGCCCGGTTGAAACGCGAGGCCCTTGCGATATGCATCTTCGGCGCGGTCGCGGGTCTGCGGATCGTCCTCGTAGAGCCCGGCGCGCAAGAACGCGAGCCGCGCGCGCTCCGCGGCCGACAGCGCCTCGTTCGCCGCGGTCGCCGCGAAGCCATCGAGCTCGCCGACCAGCGCCTCTCGCTCGGCCACCGGTGCATTGGTGCGGCGCGCGCGGCGCTCGAACCGGCGCAGCACGAGCGCACTCCGCGCATCTCCTGCCTCGCGCTCCGCCGTCGCGAGCTCGTCGTCGATCATCGTATCGGTCACCGTGTGGTCGCCGCTGCTCTGGCGCGCCGCATACAGCGCCGCCGCACACGCCGCCGCGCCCGGCATCCCGCGCACCGGCTCGAGGCTCGCGGTCGCATCGCTCGTACGGCCATGCGCGACCACCGCCGCCGCGATCTCTTCGAGGAGCGCGAACTCGAGCGCGCCGGCCTGCGCGCCGCTCTGCGCGCCGCTCTGCGTCGCCTTCTGGGCGGCGGTCAGCACCGCGTCGAACGCCGCGTTCGCCAGCGCGGCCGCGCCGATGTTGTCGTGCTGCGCCTCCGCTGCACGTGCGAGCTCGAGGTGCGCCCGCGCCCGCTCCCACGCCGTGCACTTCGGCGCATCGAGCGCGACCGACAGCGACATCCGCGCGGCCGCGAGCTCGCCTGCGGCGAGCTGGGCGCGTGCGAGCAAGATCCGGGTCGCCGGGCCCGGCGCTCGCTTCGTCGCTTCCGCCGCGAAGATCCGCGCATTACTGGCATCGCCTTGCGCGAGCGCGATTTCGGCCAGCCGTATCGCCGGTGTGACGTCGTCGGAGCCCGCCAGCGCTCGTGCGAGCGCGCTCTTCGCGGCAGCCGGTAGCCCGAGCGCCCAGTAGCGATCGCCCAGCTCGAGAAGCGCTGATCCCACGGCCGGATCCTACCGCGCCTCGCCCCGCGGCTGGATTACAGCAACTGCTTCTTGCGCTGCGCGAGATGCTTGTCCATCGCCTCGAGCGCGGGACTCGGACCGAGCTTGCCGCGCAACGAATCGGCGGCGCTCTCCATCGTGATCACGTCGGCCTGCATGCGTGTTCGAACGGATTCATGCATCTCTTTGAAGTTGCCGAAGAAGTCCTGGAGCATGTCGCCTTTGCGTAACCCGTAGACACTGCCGATCCTGCCTTCGGCCATTCGATCGAAGTACATCGAGACCTTGAATAGAGGACCGGCGACCTTGTGGGTCATGATCACGAGGTACGCCGACAGGATCAGCACGAGGCCGATGCCGACGCCCGCCATCTTGTAGACGAGCATGCGATCGTCATGCGCGTTGTCCTCGGCGACCTCGTTCTTGACGTCGGAGAAGCTGGCGTCGCTCTGGGTCAGTGCCGCGAGGTCGCTATCGATCGACGCGGAGGCGGCGTGACGCTGGTGATAGATCAGGTAGCCGAGCGAGCCGGAGATCATCGCCGACAGCGCCGTCACGAGCAGCACGTAGCGGAGCTGCAACTTCTTATCGAGCATGAAGTTGCTGAGCTTGCGTTTGTAGGGCTGGCGCGCGGGCGGCGTCGGCGCCTTGGGCGTATCGCCGGCGAGCTTGCCGTCTTGCACGACGGTGGCGGCCGGCACGTCTCGCTTTTCTGGCTTGTCGTTACTCAAGGGCCTTCTCCTTGCGCGCGACGAGCGCCTCGAGCTCTTTGACGGCTTCGGTCTCGCCCGCGCCGGCTTCCTTCGCCGCCGCGATCAACGCGTTCATCTGATCGATGTCGCTGCGCTCGAGCGTGACGACGCCGGCATGCGCGTGCTTGAAGTGCTCGTAGAACGAGACGAGTTGATCGCCTTTACGCAGGCTCCACACCTTGTCGTAGCGGCCGTCCTTCATCTTCGCGAGGTACAGCGAGACCTTGAACAGCGGGCCCGCCACGCGGTGGGTCATCTTGATGCCGTAGATCGCGAGGCCGAGCACGAGTGCGAGCCCGGTGATGACGAGCACCCACAAGATCCGCAAGCGGCCGGCCTCGAGGTCCGCCATCTTGCCTTCGTTGCGATAGACGCACGCCCAGTGTAAGACGAGGCGCTCGCTGTAGTCGGCGGGAATCATCCGCGCCGACGGCGGCGCCGACATCATCGTCATCGAGCTCTCGTCGAGCTGGACCTTGACGTGGTGCTCGCGCTCGGCCGGTACCGTCGCAGCATCGGCGACCGTGTACGAACCACCTCCATCGCATTTGACGACCGGGACGAGCGCATTGCGCAACGCCGCGACCGCGTCGGCGTCGGTGAGCTTCTTCTTGACGTACGCATCGCAGCGCGCCGACGTGCTCATCTTGATCTCGAGCGGCGCGGCTTGTTCGGCGGTGCACGACGCGTCGAGACACCACGCATTCTGCACCGCGATCACATCGTCGTTCGCGTTGTGGTGCGCGACGTCTTTCGGATCGACCGCCGAGTGCTGGAACTTCGAGGGCGCATCGCCCGGCTCCGCGGCGCTGCCTTCGCCGTCGAGCTTGAGCGGCACCGTCGCGTCGTCGTTCACGGTGTCGCTGATCACCGGAACTTTCGGGCACGCGTCGCCGGCGATCGAGCTCTTCGCGACCGACGTCGCGTCGTTCGCTTCCTTCATCACCCACACGCCGAGGCCGGCCATCAGCAGCGCCGACAAGCCGACCATGAACAACGTGAATCGCAGCTGGTACCTCTTGTTGATCAAGAGGTTCTTCCAGCTCCGCTTGTAGCCTTTGTTAGGTGGACCGGCCATCAGGGACAACTCGCTGAGGTCTTGGAGCAGATCGTCGGAACAATCTTCTTGGCGATCAAGTCTTCGATCACGGCCGACACGCAGTCCTCACCCGACATCGCCTGTTCGCGCTCCGACGCTGCGCCCTGCACCGATGCACCGCCGTTGAGGAAACCGAACATGTTCTTGTCGGGGAAATCGGCGAGCAGCATGCTGACCTTACACGTGACCGTCGCTGACCCACCGGACACCGTGGAGGTCAGCGTATTCAGTGTACCGTCGACATAGAACCCGGAGACACTTTTCTGGGCGAGGACGGACTTCGACGGCACCCCGCCCGGCCAGGTCGTAGCCATTCGACTCGCAACCTTGCCGAGGGTTTGGCCCGCGACCTTGACCATCAACGCGCGCAGCTTCGCGTCGTTCCCGGAGCCGGCCTTGCTCGACATCGGTCCGATATTCACGTAGATGCCGCCACCTCCACCCGACGTCGTGCCCGTGTGGCCGGTCGGGACGGTGCCGGCCTGCCCCGTGATCGCGGCGAGTGCCTTGCTCGCCTGCTGCTTCACGAAGTCGCTCGAGTCGTTCTCGGTGGCGGACTTGAGGTTGTTGACGACGAGCCCCTTGATCGACGACTTCGTGCTCGAAGTCACGAGCACGCCGAGTGCGGCCGCGCACGCGCCGCGCACGTTCTTGTCGCTATCGTTGAGCAGCGCCTTCGCGAGCGGCAGGATCGCCTTCGCGTCGCCGAGCTTCGCCAAGTTGACCGCGGCCGCGAGGCGAACCTTGTCGGTGCCGTCGTTGTTGAGTTGATCGATCAGCGTGTCGACCTGGCCGGCGTGCGCGAAGCGCGTCGCGAACAACGCGAGCACGACAACCACGAGCTGGATCAACCTGGCGGGCTTCACGTGCATGTCGAGACTGGCGACCAGACTCGACCATTCACACTAAAAGGTTCAGTGCCCGGCTGCAAGGTAGCGCGCAGCAAGCTCGACGTAATGCTTCGCGCCGTAGTCGATCTGCTCCCGTTCTTTGTCGCTGATCGGCCGCTTCACCTTCGCAGGAGAGCCGAGCACGAGGCTCCCGGGTGGGATGATGGTGCCCGGTGTGACCAGCGCACCTGCACCGACGAGCGAGCCGCGACCGATCACGACACCATCGAGCAGGATCGATCCCATGCCGATCAAGCAGAAGTCTTCGACCGTGCACGCGTGAATGATCGCGGCGTGGCCGATCGTGCAGTCATCGCCGATCGTCGTGCCCGAGAACCCGGACGTGACGTGGACGACCGTGCCGTCCTGGATCGACGTTCGTGCGCCGACGCGGATCGGCATGACGTCGCCGCGGAGCACCGTCGAGTACCAGACCGAAGACTCGTCGCCGATCACGGTGTCGCCGATCACGGCGCAGGTCTCGGCGAGGAACACGTTGCGGCCGAGCATCGGGGTGTGCCCGTCGATCGGGCGAACGACAGGAGGCATGGTCAGCGACGCGAGCGCGAATGTTCGGATTGCTCGGCGCCGGCGAGCACTTCGTCGACGGCGGCATCGAGGTCGTCCGAGTCGGGCGCGATCGGCGTGACCAGCCGGATGATGCCCTTGCAATCGATCACCATGAAGAACGCGCGATCGGGTTCGATCATCGCGAGCGACTGAAACGTCTCGGAGTCAGCGGCGGCGAGCGCGACCGATGACGTGAACGTCTTGCGCAGATCGTGGAGCTCGTCGCGATAGCCGCGGTCGGTCACCGCGAGCACGAACACGTCGCTGCGCTCGCGGCTCTTGAGGCCATCGCTGATCTTGTCGAACACGCGCGCGCAATTGAGGCAGCGGTCGTCGAAGAAGCCGACGACCATCGTCTTGTGGTGATCGTCGAGGTCGTAGTGCGTGCGCGGATCGTCGACGTCGACGAAGTCGGTCGGTCCGACGTGTTCGCCGACGCGCTTCTGCAACACGTCCGCGCGGGTCGCGAGCGTCGCTGTGACGTTGCGATGGACCGGGCCGCGCATGAAGTCGATGCGCACCCGATCGCCCGGGACGTGCAGCGTGATCGCGGCGACCAGCTGATCGCACGGCCGCTTCGGATCGAGCGGCACCTCGTCGAAGGCGAGGATGTTGTCGTCGGTGCGAATGCCGGCATCGGCCGCCGGACCGTTCGCCGTGACCGACTCGATCGTGCAACCGCCCGGGCCTTGGCCAAAGCCGATGCCGAGGAACGCGGGATTGCTCTGGCGCGGCGCCCCGATCGCGACAGCCGGCGCGATGGCGCCGACTGCAAGCAATCCGAGTCCGAGCCAGCGCATTGCCGAGAATCTAGCGAAGCGACCCCGATACCGCCAGAACATCGGTCATGTACCGCGATGTAGGTTTGTTGACTTCATTGTGCGCGCGGCTCGATCATTTATCGGTGAAACGCCGTTTGGACCTCTCGCACGTCCTCGAAGACAGCCGCCCGATGCCGACCCTGCCGATCTTCGAGAAGCGGATCCATACGCGCTTCGATAAGGCGTTCATCGTGGTCATCGGCAGCGAGCTCTACGGCGACACCGTCGCGGTCGCCCGCAACATCTCGAGCGGCGGCCTGCTCGTCGAGATGTCGTACGCGCCGCCGCTGGGCACCGTGGTCACCGTCCACTTCCAGTATCCGCGCGAAGAGGTGACCGACGAGATCGTCGCCCGCGCCGAGGTCAAGCACCATCACTACCTCAACTTCACTGGGTCGCGCGGACCCGATGACGCCGCGAGCACGCGCGCGATCGGGCTGCGATTCATCGAATTTCTGGATCCGGGCGAGCGCCTCGATCCCGGCCGCATTCAATAAGGAATGCCTGCGCGACCAACGGCGTTGGATCCCCAACTTGCGCCGTGACCGCCGTTTGGGTACAGCGTCGACTGTGCGCGCCGCGCTCGTCGCCTTGTTATTGATCGCCAGCGGATCCGCGTTCGCGGATCCAGCGCCGGATAGGGCTCCCGCAGATCAGAGCGGGAAGATGATCGACGTCGCGCCGGTGCTCGACCGGATCGCGAAGGGCGACAAGGCGGCGCTCGCCGAGCTCGACAAGCTCGCGACCTCGTCACCACCGCCCGTCGAGGGGCTCGGCACGTTCCTCGCCCGCAAGCACACCGTCGAGCTCGCCGATCGCCGCAAGGTGCTCGAGGCGATCAAGGCGCAGGTCCCCGACAAGGCCGGCCGGTTCGCGACGCCGGAACGCAAGAGCGCCAAAGAAGAGAAGGCCGACGACGACCTCGATTGGCTCGCGTCGCTGACCGCGCTGCCGCCCGACACGGTCGGTCTCGGCGAGATCGTTGCCGACGATGCCGCGATCCGCGCGCTCCAGAAGACCAATGACATCCACGGCGCCGCGGTGTTGTTCACGACCGCGTTCGGCGACGACACGATCATTTATCGCGACGAGATCGGGCGCTACCTCCGCAAGATGGAGCCGTACTCGATCCCCGCACTGATCGTCGAGTCGCAGAACAAGAACTACGACAAGAAGCGCTACGCGAACTACCAGCTCGAGCGCCTCGATCGCCAGGAGCCGCAGAAGGCGCTGGCGGCGGCGAACGGCGACGAAGCGCTCACGATCGCGATCCTCGAGGCGTTCGAGACCACGCACTATCGCGAGGCGGTGCACGCGGTCTGGACAAAGGTCGATGCCGACTCGGTGCGGACGCGCGCCGCCGCGCGCAAGACGTGGATGGCGTACATCACCGGCCCTGCCCCGCCGCCCGCGCCGAAGAAGAAGCTGTCGCTACCCGGTGGCAAGCTGACAAAGAAAGAGAAGCCGCTGTGGCTGACGTATCGCGAGCTCGCCGATAACGAGATCCGCAAGGCGCTCAACGAGCTGCTTCACGAAGACCTGCCGCTCGAGGATCCGACGCTCGACGACCGCGATGACGAGCATCACAAGTCGAAGACCGTGAAGATCGATCTCGTCGAGAAGACGAACGAGCTGTTCAAGTTCTACGACGACGCGCGCGCGAAGCGCGAAGGCGAAGCGTGGGCCGCCGCGAAGGCGCTCGCCGACAAGGGCGATATCGCCGGCGCGACGACCTCGCTCGATCGCATGCTCGCGATGAATCCCGAGGGCGGCGACAAGGCCGCGATGGCCGACGTCTACTTCAAGTGGGGCAAGCAGCTCGAGCAGAAGGCGTCGTATGCGGATGCCGCGGCCGCGTACTCGAAGGCCGCGGGCTTGGCTCCCAAAGGCCCGCACGCGACCGATGCGCTCGCCGCCCACCACTTCATGCAGGGCAAAGCGCTCGAGGCCAAGGGGCTCGACGGTGGTCCGGACTTCCGCAAGGCTCTCGCACTCCGCCCCGACTACGCGCCCGCGAAGGCCGCGGAGGATCATGCCGAGGGCCGCACGAAGCCGACCTGGATGCTGTACGCCGCCGGTACCGCGCTCCTTGCCGCGCTCGGTTTGTTCGCCGCCGCCATGGTAAGACGGCGGGCGTGACCGCTGGCAGGTTGATCGTCCTCGAAGGACTCGACGGTGCGGGCACCACCACGCAAGCGCGTCGCCTCGTCGCGCATCTCGGCGAGCGCGCGCACCTGACGCGCGAACCGAGCGACGGGCCGATCGGCAAGTTGATCCGAGAGATGCTCGCGGGCGGCCACTCGATCCCCGACGCGAAGTTGTCGCAGAGCACGTTCGGCTTGCTGTTCGCAGCGGATCGCCTCGATCACATGCAGCGCGAGGTCGAGCCTCAGCTCGCAGCGGGCAAGCTCGTCGTCAGCGATCGCTGGTATCACTCGTCGCTCGCGTATCAGGGCACCGGCGCCGATCGCGATTGGATCACGCAGCTCAACTCGCGCGCGCGCCGGCCCGAGCTCACGATCTTCCTGCAAGTTCGCCCCGAGGTCGCCGCCGCTCGACGCGCCGCCGCGAAGCGCACCGAAGAGCTGTTCGAGGCGATCGAGATGCAGCGCGCGGTCGAGGCTGGCTACAAGGCGACGCTGTCGGAGCTCGGCGCTGCGGGAGAGCGGATCGAGACGCTCGACGGCGAGCTGCCCGAGGACCAGGTGTTCGCGCTGATCCTGGCCCTCGTCACCGCCGCATGATTCTTGCCCCCGAGCGGAAGCGGCGGCAGCTTTGGGGCATGCGCTCTGCCGTGTGGCTCGCTCTCTTGCTCGTCGCCTGTGGGCCGAAGGTCGATCCGAACGGCCCGTCGACCCATCCGGTGGACGAAGACCTCGGCGGCGCGACTGCGAAGCAGGACACCGCACCGGTCGCCGAGGCCGCGCGGCCTGAAGCGCCCGTCGGCAAGGGTCTGCGGACCGGCACGATCGCCCGGGCTCACCTGCTCGCGGTCCTTGATAGCGGACCCGCCGCGTTTCTCGGCCAGCTCGATGTCGCGCCCCACATGGATGGCAATCGGTTCGTCGGCTGGCAGCTCGTCCAGCTCGTCGATCGCAAAGGCCCGCTCGTCGATGTCGACGTCGTGCCCGGAGACGTGTTGCTCGCGGTCAACGGCAAGCCGCTGTCGCGTCCCGATCAACTCCAGACGGTGTGGGACTCGCTGCGCACCGCGAACGCGATCACCGCGCAGCTGTGGCGCGGCAACGCGAAGTTCGAGCTCCAGTTCGCGATCGATCCGCCGGTCGCGGCACCAGCGACCCCGCCTGCTCCTTAGCGGCGACGGTTCGTAACCCGACGAACGCGACGAACGCGACGAACGCGGCGAACGCGCGCGAGCTTTCCGGCGCTTAGCGGCGGCATGGCCACTGCACTGGTCGTCGACCATGGAAATCACTCTCGCGTCGACCTCGCACGACCTCGACCAAGTAACCGGCGGCTTCGATGTCAATCGCATGGTCGACAACGGCAACCGGTACGCGGCGGCGGTCGGCACGGCGGGCGCGACGGTCGGTGGCCTCGCCGGCATTCCCGGTGGACCTGCAGGCATGGCGACGGGTGCGGGCATCGGCTTCGCGGCCGGCGGAGCGGTCGGTTGGGCCGGCGGCGCGGGCTACGACGCGTACAACCAGTTGCGCGGCAAGTAGTCGGCGGATCACAGCAGCCGGCGAACCTCGATCGCCGAGGACGGAACGGGGATAAAGTCGCGGTGAACCTGGAGCCACGGCCGAATCGCGTCGACGGCTTCGTCGAGCGACCGCGCCTGGAGGAGCATGTAGCCGGCGACGAGCTCCTTCGTCTCCGTGAACGGACCGTCGAGCACAAAGCGCTGCGCTGCAGAGCGTCGGACCCGCGTGCCGCGCGCACTCGACTTCAGCCCTTGGCCGCCGAGCATGACGTCGTCGGCCGCGAGCTTCGCGCAGTAGACGTCCATCGCTGCATGCACCTCCGCGCTCGGCATCACGCCCGCTTCGCTTCGCGAATCGCTGCGGATGAACGCGATGTAGCGGTTCGTGCCGAGCTTGCGCGGAATCGCCGGCGGCGGTGGCGGGTCGCCGGGCGGCGCGCCGAAATCCTGCGGCGTGAACAGATCGCGGATCTCCAGCATGCCGGCAGCGCCGGGCGCTTCACGTGCGAGCTCGACGGCTGCGCCGCGCGAAGACACTTCGAGGATCCACACGGCACGCAGGGCCGAGCCTTCGCGGGTCACGACCGGCGGTGCGTTGCCGTGCGACGACAGCGTGGCCGCCTCTTGCGGATCCAGCTGCTCGGCGGCGATCACCTTGGCCGCGTCACCGAGGCTGGCGAGGTAGGCGGAAATCGGGGCGACCGGATCGTCGCCCTGGAGCGTGATCATCACCTTCACGACACAGCTCCGGCGCGCTTCGTGACGTAGTGGGTTGCGATCACGCCCGAGGAGAACGTCTTCGCGGACCGGAGCTCGAGCTGGGTCCGGTGTCCGGGTCGAGCGAACAGTGAGAGTCCGCCACCGACCACGACCGGCTGGACGTTGAGCCTCCAGTCGTCGATCAGATCGTGTGCGGCGAGCGTGTGCACGAGCGTCGGACTCGCGAAGATCATGATGTCGCCACCGGCGCGGCGCTTCTCCGCCGCGAGCTGGTCGACGATGCCGTCCTTGACGATCCGCACCTTCGGATCGGTTCCGGCCGGCATGGTGCGCGACGCGACGATCTTGTCGACGCCCATATACCAGCGCGCATGCTTGCGTTCGCGCGCGTCGGCTTCCTCGCTATCGACCATGGAGGGCCAGTAGCCGGCCATCATCTGATAGGTCGTGCGGCCATAGACTGCCGTGTCGACCGCGTCGATGAGCGGGTAGACATGGTCCGAAATCTCTTCGTTCATAGTGATGAAGCTCATGTCGCCGTCGGGGCCGGCCATGAAGCCATCGAGCGAGACGTGAGCGGCCAGGATGATGTTTCGCATGTTCAGTGTTCCTTCATCGAGGCGTCGAATCGGCGGAACGGCGATCGACTAACGAACGCGAAGAAATTTCGGGGAGCTGTAACCCGCTGAAATAGCTCGACGCGGCGCTACCCGTGGTCGAACACGCGGCGCGCATGCCCCGGATCGTTGCAGAACACGCCGTCGACGCCGAGCACGTCGAGCCGGCGCAGCTCGGCATCGTCGTCGACGGTCCACGCGTTGATCGGTAGCCCAGCGGTGTGCCATGCCTTCATCGATGCTTCGGTGCACAGCGTGTGCTCCGGGTGTAGCAGGCTCGCGCCCATCGCGTTACCGACCCAGCCCTTGCGCAGCGGCAGCACCTGCTTCTCGTGAAACAGGTACGCGAGCGCGATGTCGGGCAGATACGTGTGGAGCTGGACGAGCGCGAACGGATCGAACGACGACACGAGGATCTGCTCCGCCCGCCCGCTCTGGCGAATCACCTCGGCGGTCGCCTTGACGAGCGCACTCTCGCGCGCGAGCCGCGCCGACTTGATCTCGACGTCGCACTCGAGCTCGCCGAGCTCGCCGAGCACTTCGTCGAGCGTCGGGATCGCGTGACCTCCGACCCGTAGCTCCTTGCGCTCGACTGCGGAAAGCTCGCTCAACCGCCCGGGCCGGCCGACCAGCCGATCGAGCGTGTCGTCGTGAAACACGACCACCGTGCCATCGCGGTCGAGCTGGACGTCGAGCTCGATGCCGTCCGCCCCGTCGATGCGCGCCCGATCGAACGAGGCCATCGTGTTTTCCATCTCGATCGCCGAGGCACCGCGGTGTGCCCAGATCCGCGGTCGCTTGCCCGGGCGCTTCCAGCGCTCGGCGCGCGAGAGTCGCCCCATATGCGGCAAAAACCGAGCGAACGCGGCCAGCGGAGGCGGCCGAAGCTTGCGGGCCATCTGAACGAGAGCTTATCCCAACGTTGACGTCGACTTGCACCTGAACGTGAGCTCCGCCTTCGACGCGTCGACGATTCAACCCTCGATGAA
Organism: Deltaproteobacteria bacterium; assembly: GCA_040004535.1. Classification (GTDB taxonomy): domain Bacteria; phylum Myxococcota_A; class Polyangia; order Haliangiales; family Haliangiaceae; genus JABFXX01. The sequence continues at coordinate 5,966 of JBDUAS010000130.1, read as the reverse complement.
CGTCTTGTGCAGCGCTCGTACGAGCTCGTCGACGTGCTGGCGATCGCACCAGAGGGTCACGCGCAGCGGCGACACCGACACCGCGTTCAGCGGAACGCCTGCACCGACCGCGCTCTGGCGCGCGCGGTTGATCACGGCGGGGTTCGAGCCGATGCCGTGGCCGACGATCGTCACGCAGCCCTCTTCACCGAGCTCGACCTGATCCCCGAGCACGTTATCGAGGCGCTTGCGGACCTCCGCCCAGTCCGGAACGTCCGCGATCGTGAACCAGCAACGCAGCTCCTTGCCCTCGAGATCGAGGTGGGTGAGCGGAATCGAGGCGGCCTCGATGATCTGTAGCGTCGCTTCGACCGCGGCGCCGCCGACGGTCTTCAACCGGATCAGCGCGTTCTGGCCGGTCACCGCGGCGACCTGACGCTCGCGCTCCGGCGAGAAATCGATCCGGGTTCCGCCGCCGTCCTTGTTCGTCGCGCGTGCGTACAGCGCGATGCCGGACTTGCGCGCGAACTCGACCGACGCGTCGTGCAACACCTTCGCGCCCTGCGCGGCGAGCTCGAGCATCTCGTCGTGACTGATCGATTCGAGCAGCTCGGCGGCCGGGACGATTCGCGGATCAGCGGTGTAAACGCCGTCGACGTCGCTGCAAATTTCACAATAATCAGCGCGCAGCGCGCCCGCGAGCGCGACCGCGGTCGTATCCGAGCCGCCACGGCCGAGCGTCGTGATCTCGCGCTTGTACGACACGCCCTGAAACCCGGCGACGATCACGACCTTGCCGCGATCGAGCTCGTCCTCGATCCGGAACGGCCGGACCTCGACGATCCGCGCGCCGGAGTGGCGGTCGTTCGTCAGGATGCCGGCCTGCGATCCGGTGAACGAGATGGCCTCGAGGCCTTGTTCCGCGCACGCCATCGACAGCAGTGCCATCGCTTCGCGCTCGCCGCAGGTCAGCAGCATGTCGAGCTCGCGCCGTGACGGAGACGGACTGACCGCTTTCGCTTTTTCGATCAACTGGTTCGTCGTCTTGCCCATCGCCGAAACCACGACGACGACCTTCTTGCCGGCCGCCTTGGTGCGGGCGATGCGTTGCGCGACGAGCTTGATCTTGTCGGTGTCCGCCACCGAGGAGCCGCCGTACTTCTGAACCACGATGCCTGTCGGAATCACGTCGGGGACCATACACGATCATAACGACACGACGATGCTATGTTGTTCGACGTGAAGTCGCTGCTCGCCGCCGTCCTCGTCGCGATGTTGGGCTGCGGCCATGCGACGCACGCGCCGGCGCATTTTCCCGACGCGCCGCTCGAGCTCGGCGACGACACCGACCGCGACCAGGCGATCGATCAGCTCTGGGTGCTCGCGCCCGGTGCCGAGCGCGATCGGCTGCGCGCCACGATCGCGGATGCGCTGGTTCGCCGGATCGGCGTCGCGGTCGCGGAAGATCAACCGCTCGTCGTCGAGAACCTCGTGTTCGAGCTGACCGCGCTGTGGCAGCAGGATCCACAGGCAGCCGGCGCGGGGCTCGCACCACAGCTCGCTCGGTTGCGCGAGCTCCGTGCGACGTTCGCCAAGTCCGGTGCGCTCGAGCCCACGCTGTGCACGCTCGCGCTGCTCGCCGAGGTCGATACCGCGCACCGCACCGAGCACCTCGACGAGATCGACGACATCTTGAAGTTCGCCGCCGAGGCCGCGGATGACGATACTGAAATCTCGCACCCGCCGCCGTCCGCGCTGCTCCAGCCGACCGTGCTCGCGCTGCCGCTGCCGTGGCTCGTCGATCGCTACGTCGTGCTGCTCGAGCAACAGCAGCAAGCGATCGACGCGCGGTTCATGAAGGACAAGTCCTTCCAGATCGTCGGCGCCGCGCACGAGGTGCTACAGACCGGCCGCCGGATCGCGAGTGCGCTCGCGCGCGCGAATCGAATCGCCGAGATCGCTCCGCACATCACGGCCCTGAAGGGCCTCGGCGAGGATCGCGCGCTGCGGTTGCGCGCCGAGGCGGTCGCGACCGCGCCATCGCCCGAAAGCTACGGCGAGCTCGCGAAGCTGTTGCGCAGCGAGGATCATCAAGCACCCGATCAAGCTGCGGCGCTCGCGGTCGCGCTCGCCGGCGCCGCGAGGTTCCCGCACGACGCAGGACTGCTGGAGCTCGCCGCCGAGACCGCCGCCGCGCTCGGCCGGATCGAGCAGCCGATCGCACTGTACGAGGCGGCGTTCGCGATCCGCCCGCCCGCCGATCGAGCGGCCGCGCTCGAGCTCGGCAAGCTGTACTCGCAACGGATCGCACGGCTCGCGTTCGGCGGCCGACCCGACGCTGCGACCACCGTGTGGCACGACCTGGCAGCGAAGCCGCGCGCGACCTCCCCGGTGTGGGCGCAGGTCGATGCCGTCGCGCAGACCGCGCTGGGCCGCGGCCTGCTCAGCCAAGGCCGGCTCGACGACGCCGAGCACGCGCTCGTCGCATCGCTCGATCACGCGCCTTCGATCGACGCGTACGAGACGCTGACCCAGATCTACTGGAAGACCGACCGGCTGGCATCGGCGAGCCGCAGCGCGAGCGCGGGGCTCGCGCTGCTCGGCGAGAGCTCTGGCGATCGCTATCGCAAGGCGAAGCTCGAACGGATCGGTGCCGACGTGATGCGCGCCGCCGGCAAGACGCGCGAAGCGAGCGCGCTGTATCTCGACGCGCTCCGCCTGTGGACCACGTTCGGCGAGGACAAGAACCTGCCGCGCCAGGTCGCCGCCGAGCGGAAGCTCGAGTTCGCGCGGGGCATGTGGTACCTCGGCAACTCGGATCGCGCCGTCGATCTGCTGCTCGAAGCAACCGACATCGCGCCCGCGGCGCCGTCGGTCTGCAGCGAAGCGGTCGCGTTCCTGCTCGAGGTCGGCAAGCCGGGCGATGCGCTCGATGCCGTGCATCGCGGACTCTCGGCGTCGGCGCTCGGCGAGCTCGACAAGGTCTACATGTCCCTGTGGGTGCTCGGCGACGCCCGCCGCCGCGGCGAGGAGCCGGATCGCCAGGTCGTCGAGTACCTCGGATCGCGCCACGGCGACCTGTGGTACGAGCGGCTCGCCGAAGCGGCGACCCACCGGCTCGACTACGCAGCGCTGCGCGCGGCCGCGAACACCGGACCGCGCCAGGCCGAGCTCGCGTTCTACACCGTCACGCTCGGGCTCGGTCCGGCCGCGAAAGATCCGACCGCCGCGAAGAAGCTGCTCGCCGACGTGGTCGACGCACAGCTCGTGATGGACGCCGAGTACGACCTCGCTCGCCAGTACCTCGCGGCGCCGTGAGCGACCTGTGATCGACCTGACGGCGCTCGGGTTCGGGCCGAACCAGCTCCGCGTGTGGGCGAGCGCCACGTCGATCCCGGAGCTTCGCCACGGCTACGACCGGCTGTGGGCGCGGCCCGTCACGAATTCGGCGAGCGCGTTACTCGCGCTGTTCGCGGCTGGCCGCCAGATCGCGCGCACGCTCGTACCGCCGCTCGGCGAGCTCGCGGAGTACGTCGAAGGCGAAGGCACGTACGTCCACGCCCGGATCGCGATCCTGCCGATCGCGGCGCGCCACGGTGCGTCGTTCGTCGTCTGCGATCGGCTCGAAGCGAAGGGGATCGAGACCGTGTGCTGGCCCGACGATTCGAGCCTGCACCTGAGCGCCGCGATCCCACCCGGTCGGCGCGACACCTGGCTCGATCTCGGTTGCGGCTCGGCCCCGGCGCAGCTCACCCACCCCGAGTACGCGCACCGGCTCGTCGCGAGCGATCTCAACCCGCGGGCGCTGCGCTACGCGGAGCTCGGCGCCCGGCTGTCGCGGATCGCGCACCTCGAGCCGCTGCACGGCGATCTCGCGAACGTCCACGCCGATCTCATCACGTGCAACGCGCCGATCCCGACCCTTCCGGGGACGACCAGCGAGGGCCCGTTGTGGACGTCCACCGACGCTGACTTCGTCGCACGGATGATCGAGACGGCGCGCGCGGCGCTACTCGCCGGCGGTACGATCGTGGTTCACGCCGCATTGGATTCCCTGCCCCGCGAGCTTCCGGGCGAGCTGGTGATCGTCGCGTACACGCCGGCCGGCCTTGCAGCCGACGGTGGGCGCGAGTTCGCGGTCGCCTGGTGGCGCCCCGATGCCGAACCCTGCCGGGTGCTCGCACGCCGCGATCTGACGGCGGCCCGGCCTCACCTCGATCACACCGATCGCGAGGCGGCCCTCGCGCGGACGCTCTCACCGCTTTAGTGTTACCGTCGCAACCGGCGTGGGGCGCGTCATCCTCTTGATCGCCGTGATGCTGGCGGCGTGCTCGAGCCAGGTCGCGCCCGAGGTGCCGCTGCCGAAGCACGATCCGACCCGGATCTCGCACGTCCAGCACGCGCAGGTCGGCTGCATCGAGTGCCACACGATGGGCACGCGGCCCGGCAGCGACGATCACAAGCCGTGCGACCGCTGCCACGCGCAGGCGTTCCTCGTCCAGCCCGGCGAGCTGTGCAAGGTCTGCCATGTCGACGTCACACCGCCGCGCGGCGGTGAACCGCTCGCGGCACCGCTGCGCGCGTATCCGAGCGAGGACATCTGGCAGGCCGAACCGTCGCAGTTCTCGCACCGCACCCACATGGACGCCGGCAAGCTCGAGGCCGCCGTCGGCTTCCACGTCACCTGCAACGACTGCCACGTTCGCGACGCCAAGCTGGTCCGCCCCGACCATGCGATCTGCGCGCGTTGCCACGCTGCCGAAGCGAGCCCGAAGGGTCTCGTGACGATGGCCGAGTGCGCGGGCTGCCACACCGCGAAAGATCAGATGCGGACGCGCGCGCGCCTGATCCGCGGCGACCTCAAGTTCGATCACGCGAGCCATCGCAGCGATCGCCGCGGCACGCCGATCAAGTGCGAGCAGTGCCACGCAGCGAGCGCGTTCGCGACCGACTACGCGACCCACGCCGCGCCCCGGATCGAGAACTGCGTCGGCTGCCACGACGATACCGACCGCACGCCCGACGCCGCGCGGATGCGCGTGTGCGGCACGTGCCACGCCGGCCGGACCCAGACGCTGACGACGCTCGCGCCTCGCAACCACCTGCCGGCGACCGAGCGCCCGCTCGATCACACGATCGCGTTCCGCCGCGATCACGCCGAGGCCGCCGAGCGCGACAGCGCGCGCTGCGCGACGTGCCACACCCAGATGTCGGGCAACCCGCGTGACACGTGCGACGAGTGCCACCAGACGATGCGGCCCGCAGATCACCGGATCACGTTCCGCGAGGTCGACCACGGGCCCGAGGCCGCCGCGGATCGCGAGCGCTGCGCGCGCTGCCACGTGATCGAGTTCTGCACTGCCTGTCACGCGCAGCGACCGCGGTCGCACGGCTTCCCCGGCTCGTTCGCCGGCAACGAGCACGCGGTCCTCGCGCGAGAGAACGTCCGCGCGTGCCTGACCTGTCACGTCAACGGCATCGCGCTCGGCTGCAGCGGCCCGGGGTGTCACCAGAGCGCGGTCGGAGCTCCGCGCCGATGATCAGGAGGCGGATCGAGTACGAACATCGCCGCTCTGCGGTCGTCCTCGTCCTCGTACTCGGTCTGGGTCGGCCCGCTCGTGCGGATGTCGATCTGCAGCTCGATCACGATCCCGTCGCGAGCCTTCACATGCGCCCGGCGAAACACCACACCGTGGCGGCGACTTCTCCATCACCGACCACCGCGCCCTCCGCGCCACTCCCCGCCCCCGCGCTCGCAACCCACGAGCCCGCGACTCCACCGCAACCGACCGACGAGCCCGCCCAGGTCCGCGACCTCCATCAACCCGTCTCCGCGCGCGTCAATCTCGGCTACGTCGTCGACGGCGCCCAGCTCGTCAACCAGAGCTCGACCGCGCCGGGCGATCAATTCACGAAGATCCGTGCGTACGGTTTTGGCGAGGGCTACCTCAGCACGCACGGCGTCGCGTTCGATTCGCTGTCGTCCT
>JBDUAS010000394.1:0-5509 GCA_040004535.1 Deltaproteobacteria bacterium | reverse complement strand
CTACGACGAGGCGTACGATCCGATCGTCGTGACGCTGCCGGGCGGCGGCACGTCGAGTGACTTCTTCCCGGACGCGCGGCCGGCGACGTCGAGCTTCGAGTACCAGGCGATGCTGCAGTCGGCGTGTTACCGCAAGGGCAACGCGACGTGCTTGACGTGCCACACGGCGCCGCACGAGGCGAAGCGCAAGTTCGAGCTCCGCGACGACCCCGACAAGATCTGCAAGAGCTGTCACAAGGACCTCACCTCGGACCACTCGCATCATCACGCGGCTGCCGTGACCTGCATCTCCTGCCACATGCCACCGGTCGTCAGCGGCGTGCTCGACAAGTTCGCGGATCACTCGATCGATATCCCGGCGGCGTCACCGCGGCATCCGAACGCGTGCGGCACCTGCCACGCCGACAAGCCACTCGACAAGCTGGCCGCGGCGATCACGAAGTGGTGGCCGGACGCGTCCAAGCGCCAGGCGCGGCGCGAGCGGCTCGCCGACGCTTTCGACGAGGACACCGCCGGGGCCAGCCCCGCACCCCTGCGCCTGGTGATCGCCGACAAGGACGAAGCGCCGACGCTGCGCGGTGCCGCGGCGATCACGCTCGCGCGGCGGACCCACGAGGGCGCGACCGATGCAGTGCTGCCGCTGCTGTCCGATCCGTCGCTCCTCCTGCGCGCGAAGGGTTGCGAGGCGCTCGGCGACGCGCACGCGCGAACGGCCGGTGACGCGGTCGCCAAGCTGCTCGCCGATCCATCGCTCCGCGTACGCCTCGCATGCTCGCTCGCACTGCTCGACATGCACGACGCCCGCGGCGAGCTCGCGCTGAAGCAGCTCGCGAATGATCCGGCAACGTCAAATCTCATGTTGCCGCATCTCGAGCTCGGCCGCGCAGCGATGCGCCGTCGCGACTACGCGACCGGCAAGACCGAGCTCACGAAAGTCGTCGCGCTCGCGCCGTACTTCATCGACGCAGCGGTCGAGCTCGCCGCCGCGTACGCCGAGCTCGGAGATCTGGCCGAGGCTCGCCGTCGCGTGCAAGCCGTGCTCGCGATGGAGCCCAACTTCCGGCCCGCCGTCGAGCTCGCGAAGAAGCTGCCGTAGCTCCGCCAAGAGGCCAAGCGTTGACCTCCGCGGAGGTTCGGGATGGATCGTTCGCGGGCCACAACGGCCCGCGAGCGATCCATCGCGAACGTCTGCCCAGACGACGCTTGGCTCCCTGGCGTTGACGTCCACGCTGCACACGGCCGTGCGCAGCGGCGACTTGGTCCCCAGACGACTCCGCCTTCGGTGGCGAACCGATTCGCCCGCTGCAACGCGATGCATTACCAAGGCGTTTCGCGAGGCTGCGCCATGAGAGCTGGCGGCACCTGCGTTGCACTTTGTGGCGAGCATGAGGGCCATCGGCACAATCGTTGTTTCGGCATTGCTAGCGGCGTGTACGGGCGCGGGGCAACAGCCCGACCCCACGCTCGTGATCACGAGCCCGGCGCGCGGCACGATCGCCGGTGCAGGGCCGGTCACGGTGACCGGCGCGGTCACGAACGCGAAGCAAGTGTTCGTCAACGGCGCGGCCGTGACGCCCGGCGCGGACGGCACGTTTTCGACGACCGTCGACGTGACGCCCGGCATCGATATCATCGAGAGCCATGCGATCAACGGCGCGCTCGATATCAAAGACGTCCGCGCGGTGCTCGCCGGTCCGACCGCGCCGACCGACGGCAGCGTCAAGTCGCCGCTCGGCGCGCACGCGAGCGTCGCTGCGCTGAAGTCGATCGGCAACGCGATGGCGGCCGATGCGAAGGCGATCGATTACACCGCCGCTGCGCAGGCAATGAACCCGGTCTACAACAACACCGGTTGCCTCGGCGCGAAGATCGACATCACGAGCATCGCGCTGTCGAACGTCGCCGTCGCGCTTGCCCCTGCGGCGGGCTCGCTCGGGACGGACGTCACGATCTCGAACGTCGTTGTCAAGCTGCACGCGGACTACAAAGCGGCGTGTATCGGCGGTTCGACGACGATCACCGTGACGGCGAGCGCCGCGCACTTGCACGGCGCGCTCGGCGTCGCGGTCGCGAACAAGGCGATCGCAACCTCGATCGGCAGCGTCGGCGTCGTGCTCGATAACTTCGGGCTCGATGTCGGCGGCGTGCCGGGCCCGGTCGAGGACCTGTTCAACGGCATCGTCCGCGGCAAGGTCGAGGGCGCGCTCGCGTCGATGATCCATGACAAGGTCCCGGGGCTCGCGAACAGCGCGCTCGCGGGGCTCGTCGCGAAGCCGGTGACCGCCACGATCCTCGGCAAGTCGACCGCGTTCACCGTCACGCCGACCAAGGCGAGCGTGTCGGCGGCGGGTGTCACGGTCGAGGTCGCCACGACGGTCAAGGTGACCGACGGTGACGGCGCGATGGCCCTCGCCCAGGCGCTGCCCATGAACGACGACCTGATCGCGAATTCGCACGGCCTCGGCCTCGCGCTCGCCGCGGACTCGGTCAATCAGCTGTTCGCCGGCCTGTGGGCCGCGGGCGCGCTCGACAAGACGCTACCGATCAGCTCGGTCGGGGCGCTCGGCGCGATCCTCGATGCGAGCGCGACGACGATCGAGCTCCACCTCGCGCTACCGCCGACCGTGACCACCGGTGATGACGGCCTCGAGCTCGCGGTCGGCGACCTGCTCGTCACGACGAAGGACGACGCCGGCAACGAGATCCAGGCGCTCGCGCTCTCGGTCAAGACCACGCTGCAAGCGGGTCCGAGCCAGTCGGGCAAGCTGCTGCTCACCGTCGGCACGCCCGATGTTCACGCGCAGATCATCGCGCAGAGCGATGTCGTCACCCGCCCGCTCACCGACGACGAGGTCACCGGCATCGTGACGTCGGTGTGGGGCCTCGTCGGCGACCAGGCCGACGAAGCACTCGGCAAGCTGCCGATGCCGGCAGTGGCGGGTATCCAGCTCGGCGCGCCGGCGATGACAGGTGCTGCGGGCTACCTGATCGCCGACATCGCAGTGCAGTAGCTACTCCTTCGCGGCGGGCGCGGCGTCGTCGACCGTGATCGTGCCGCACGCGACGCGATCACCGGCGTTGCCGGTCGGCTGCGTCTTCATGTCATCCGCCTTCGCGTGGATGATGAAGCCCTTGCCGGCGATCGACTTGTCGCCGTCGCCGAGCGTGGCGTCCTTCAGCGTGATGGTCAGCGTTGCCTTGCCGTCCTTGCCGGCCGTGATGTTGCCGAGGTCGCCTTCATGATGCTCGGCGGCATCCGGCGCGCCGTGCTTCATGTTGCCGGGGTTGAAGTGACCGCCGGCGCTCATCGCATCGGGAGCCGAGCAATCGCCCTTCTCGTGGATGTGAAAGCCGTGGTTGCCCTTCTTCAGGCCCTCGATGTTCGCGGTGACCTCGACGCCACCGTCCACTTCCTTGAACTCGACGGTGCCTTTGACCGTCTTGTACTTCGCGGTACCGGCCATCGTCGCGGTCGCGTGCTTCGGCGCGGGCGGCGGTGGCGGCGCGGGCGGCGGCGTCGGCGGCGGCGCCGGTTTCTCCGCGACGGGCGCGGGCGGCGGCGGCGGGGCCGGCTTCTTACCGCCGCACGAAGCGGCGGCGGTGACGACGATGGCGAGCAGGGTGGCCTTGAACATGGCCCGGACTATATCTGTGCCGAATCATCCGCGGGGGAGCGTGACACAGAAACGAGCGCCGCTCGCCGTGTCGTCCAGCCTCACGCTCCCGCCCATCGCCTCGCACAATGCTTTGACGACGAACAAACCGACCCCGAACGCGCTGCCTCGATTCGTCGTCTTGTGATCGAAGCGATCGAACAAGTGCTCGCGGAGCTCGACCGGCACGCCCGGTCCTTGGTCGTGCACCACGATCTCGGCTTCACGTCCGGAGAACTGAGTCGAGACCTCGATCGGCGCGCCTTCGCTGTAGCGGATCGCGTTCGTCACCAGGTTGCGCAAGACCTGGGTGATGCGTTCGCGGTCCCACCAGCCTTGGACCGGCGTCGTGTAGTAGACGCGCAGATCGGCGGGAACCTTCGCGGCCTCGGGCGCGAGCTCGCGCGAGACCTCGTCGACCACGTCGCGTAGATCGACATGCTGGAAATCGAGCGCCAGCTTGCCCGCGCGCAGTGACGACACTTCGGCCAGGCGATCGACGGTCGACGTCAGCTTGCGAAGATTTCGGCTCAGCATGCCGACCTTCGAGGTCAGCTGCGGGTGCGACGTCAGCGCGAGCTGCTCGAAGTGATCGGCGAGCAGCGAAAGTGGCGCGATCGCATTGCGCAGCTCGTGACCGAGGACGCCGATGAACTTGTCCCGCGCTTCGAGTCGCTCTTGCAGCGCTGCGCAGCCACAATCGCACACCGGGCGCGGCTGACACGGTTCTACGGGCCGTTCGGGACTGGGGAAAGCTCGTGTGACCACGAGGTCCCGTTGTTCAAGAACTGCACCAGCCGACGGTGATGAGAGCCGCGTCAGATCGGTTCCAGGTCGGCCCAGTTCGGCCCCGCCTCGAGGCCCACGACCAGTGGAACTTCGAGAGCGAACGCGCGGCGCATCGCGTCGCTCGCGATCTCGGCGGATCGTGCGAGCTCCGTCGCCGGCAGCTCGAACAACACTTCGTCGAGGATCTGCGCCAGCGGCTGACAATGTAGGCCAGCCGCGCGTAAGGCCCGATCCGCTTGTAACAGGCCGCGTCGCGACACGTCGGCGACCGAGCCTTCGTGCGTCGCGCGGCGTGCGAGGCGTTCGGCGTAGCTCTTGAGCTCGGAGTCGAGCGAGTGAAGACCGCCGATCGGCCAGTGGCGGCCGGCGATCGTGGTGATGTATCCGCGCTCGTGCGCGAGCGCCGCCTGCTCCTCCTGAAACGCGCGGACCTTCGCATAGCGCTGGTCGAAGCGCGCGAGATACTGCTTCGCTTCCGCCGCACCGACGTTGAGCTGGAGCGCGAGCGCGGATGCGCCTTGGCCGGCGAACGTCGCGAAGTTGACGACCTTGCCGAGCTGGCGATCCTCGTAGGTCAGTTGATCGATCGGTTTGTCGAGGACGGCCGACGCGGTGAGCACGTGCATGTCGGCGCGCGCGCGCAGCGGCTCGACGAGCGCGGGATCCTTCGTGAGGTGCGCGAGGACGTGAAGGCCGAGCTGGTTGTAGTCGACCGACAGCAGGACGTGGCCGGGCTGCGCGACGAACGCGCGGCGGATTCGCGCCATCTCGGGCGTGCGGCCAGGCACCCGCGACAGATCGGGGTTCGTGTTGACGAGCCGGCCGCTGAACGAGCGCGCGGGATGCGTGCGCGAGTGAACGCGGCCATCCGGTGCGATGCATGCGCGTAGCGCGATGATCCAGCTGTCGCGCAGCCGCCGCAGCACGCGCCAGCGCAGGACGAGCGCGACGATCGGATGCGCGTTCTCGATCCGCTCGAGCGCTTCGATCGACGTGCTCCACCCCGTCTTGGTGTGGCTGACGATCGGCAGCTTCAGCTCCTCGAACAGCACGGTGCCGAGCTGCTT
>JBDUAS010000129.1:0-18599 GCA_040004535.1 Deltaproteobacteria bacterium | reverse complement strand
CGCGAGCTCGAGGCGGAGGCGACCGGCGATCTTCTTCATCGCCTTGGTCTGCGCGGCGCCACCGACGCGCGACACCGAGATGCCGACGTTCACCGCGGGACGAACGCCCTGGTAGAACAGATCGCCCTCGAGGAAGATCTGGCCGTCGGTGATCGAGATGACGTTCGTCGGGATGTACGCCGAGACGTCACCGGCCTGGGTCTCGATGATCGGCAGCGCCGTCAGCGAGCCCGCGCCCTTGTCGTCCGAGAGCTTCGCGGCGCGCTCGAGCAGGCGCGAGTGGATGTAGAACACGTCGCCCGGATACGCCTCGCGGCCGGGCGGGCGGCGGAGGAGCAGCGAGAGCTGGCGATACGCGACCGCTTGCTTCGACAGATCGTCATAGACGATCAGCGCGTGGCGGCCGCTGTCGCGGAAGTACTCGGCCATCGTGACGCCGGTGTACGGCGCGATGAACTGCAGCGGCGCGGGCTCCGACGCGCCGGCGACGACAACCGTCGTGTACTCCATCGCGCCGGCCTTTTGGAGCCGGTCGACGACGGAGGCCACCGTCGACTGCTTCTGGCCGATGGCGACGTAGAAGCAGAACATGTTCTGCCCCTTCTGATTGATGATCGTGTCGATCGCGATCGCCGTCTTGCCGGTCTGGCGGTCGCCGATGATCAGCTCGCGCTGGCCGCGGCCGATCGGAATCATCGAGTCGACGGCCTTCATGCCGGTCTGCATCGGCTCGTGGACCGACTTGCGCGAGATGATGCCCGGCGCCTTGATCTCGACCTGGCGCTTGTTCGTGCCGGTCAACGCCTTGCCGCCGTCGATCGGAACGCCCATCGCGTTGACGACGCGACCGAGCAGCTCTTCACCGACGGTGACCTCGACGATGCGGCCGGTGCGACGCACGACGTCGCCTTCGCGAATCGCTTCGTAGTTACCGAGGAGCGCGACGCCGACGTTGTCCTCTTCGAGGTTGAGGACCATGCCCTGAACCTTCGTGCCGTGCGCGCCCTCGAAGTCGAGGAGCTCGCCGGCGAGTGCACCCGACAGGCCGTACACGCGCGCGATGCCGTCACCGCAGGTCAGGACGGAGCCGGTTTCGGTGACCGAGACCTTCTTGTCGTAGTTCTCGATCTGCTTGCGGATGATGTCGCTGATTTCTGCGGCGCGGATGTCCATGGTCGTTTCCTTACTTGGAGAGCTCGTCGCGAATCGTGCGGAGCTGGGTGCGGAGGGAGCCGTCGTAGACGGTGTCGCCGACCTTCGCGACGACGCCACCGAGGAGCTCGGGGTCTTCGCGCTTCGTGACGGTGACCTTCTTGCCCGAGAGCTTCTCGAGCGCGGCGGTGATCTGCGAGAGCTGCGTCGGATCGAGCGGCTTCGCGGAAGTGACTTCGGCGGTGACCCGGCCGGCCTTGGCCTCGATCATCGCGTCGAGCTCGCGCGAGATGCCGGGCAAGGATCCCATGCGCTCGCTATCGAGGAGCAAGTAGATGAGGTTGCGCATCGTCGACACGACGCCGATGTGCTGGAGCAGGCCGTCGATCACCTTGCGGCGATCCTGGCGGCGAATCGCGGGCGACGTCAGCGTCGAGACCAGCTCCGACGAATCCTTCATCGCCTTCGCGAGCGTGCGGATGTCGTTGCCGAGCTTGTCGAGGCCACCCTGGTCCGAGCCGATCTCGAAGATGGCCTTCGCGTAGCGGCGAGATAACGATCCGGTGATCATGACGGCCTCTGCGCTTCGACGTTCTTGATGAACGTGGTGACGAGACCGCGTTGATCCTCGGCGGTCACCTTGTCCTTGAGCAGCTTCTCGGTCGCCTGGGTGGCCGCGGCCGTGACTTCCTTGGTCAACGCGGTACGCGCGAGCTCGATCTCGGCGGCGATCCGCTGGTCGGCTTCCTTCTTGAGCTGCGCGGACTGGGTCTTCGCTTGCTCGAGGATGCGCGCCTTGTCGGCCTCGGCGTCGGCGCGAATGCCATCGACGAGCTTCTTGATCTCGTCGTCGAGACCCTTCACGCGGGCCTCGTACTCGGCGAGCTTCTGCTTCGCTTGCTCGCGGAGCTTCGCGGCCTCCTCGAGCGCGTTCTTGATCTCGTCGTGGCGCTCGCGCGCGACCTGCTGCCCGGCAGGCAGGAGGTACTTGATCAACAACCACATCAAGACGGCGAAGTTGAGCAGCATGAAGATGAAGGGAGGCGACTTCGGCTCCTCTTCATGCAGCGTGTGGCCCTGCTTGTTGACCTCGACGCCGTCGCCGAACTTGCCATCGTACTCGTCTTTGCCGCGGTACGAGAAATCGAGGTAGTTGAAGTGCTGCGAGGGGTCCGGATCCTCCTCGGCTTCCTTCTTCTCTTGCTCGTTGCCGGCGCTGTCGGAGTTCTGCATCCCGGCAGCTTCGTGCGTGGTCGAGTCGATCTTCGGCTCGCTCGGCTGCGCGTAGGCGGCCGCCGGTACCACGAGCAGCGCCGCGAGGAGCAGCTTGTTCGCGATCTTCATGCGACCTCCCGGCCGAGCAGCTTCGAGGCGATCTGGCGCGCGAGCGTGCTCGCCTGCGGCAAGAGCTGGAGGCGTGCCGCATCGGTCTCGGCGCGGATCTTCGCGGTCGCCTCTTCGAGAGACTTCTGAGCCTCGGCGCGCGACGCGTCGGTCACGGTCTTCTCGTGTGCGGCAGCCTCGGCGCGGACCTTGCGGCCCTCGTCGTTCGCGCGGCTGCGCGCCGCGGCGAGCTTCTTCTCGTACTCGACGAGCTCGGCGTCGGCCTTCGCCGACATCTGCTCGGCCTCCGCGCGGGCGCCGTCGATGCCCTGCTTGCGCCGCTCTCGCAGCTTCAAGTAGGGCTGGAACAAGAACGCGTTCCCGATCGCGAACATGATCAGGAAGAGCGCGAACTGGATGACAACCGTCAGATCGATGTCGATCAGCGGGTGTGCGGCGAGAGAAACAAAGTCCTGATGCATGGCAACCTATCGAAAATTCAGGGCTTGGCGCGGGTCTTATAGTCTCGGTCATTCATCGTGTCAACCGTGGGATGCCGCAGCTTCTGGAGGTCAGCTGCGACATTGCGCCACGTGCACGATCCCTGATTAGATCCAGGGGTGAGGGCTGCGCTGATCTGTTTGTTTCTCGCGCTGATCGGCGCGCCTCGAATGGCTCACGCAGATGACGACAAGCCATGGGCGGCGGGAGTCAGCGCCGAGAATCAAAAGGCGGCGCTCGATCTCTATAACGAGGGCGCGAAGGCGTTCGACGCCGGCGACTACAAGGATGCGCTCGCGACCTATACCCGCGCGCTCCCGCTCTGGGACCACCCGGCGCTCCGCTACAACATGGCCGTCTGCCTGATCAATCTCGACCGCCCGGTCGAAGCGCTCGACAACCTCGAGCACGCGATGCGCTTCGGCCCCGCGCCGCTCGGTCCGGATTTGTGGCGGCAGGCGCAGATGAGTCAGAAATTGTTGGCGGCGCGCGTGGCCGAGATCGAGGTCACGGCCGAACCCGGCGCGGTGGTCAGCCTCGACGGCAAGCCGCTCGGCGGGCCTTCACAGCGCGTGCTGACCGGCGACCACCAGATCGTGGTCGAGAAGCCGAAGTACCAGACCGAGACCCGCGCGATCCGCCTGAACCCCGGCGACCACGTCACGATCAAGATCGAGCTCAAGCCGATCGCGGTCGCGCGCACGCTGCACCGCCGCTGGAGCCGCTGGATCCCGTGGTCGGTGCTCGGTGGCGGCGTCGTCGTCGCCGCGATCGGTGCGCCTGTCTTTCTCGCGGCCGGCTCGAGCCTCGATCGCTACGACGCCGCCGTCACCACGGACTGTCCCCACGGCTGCATCGCGGGCACACCGGCCGCGCAGCGCGTGATGGACCTCAAGGCCCACGCCGACACCCAAGAGACCGCGGCGATCAGCTTGTTCGTCGCGGGCGGCGCGATCGCGGCGGCCGGCTTCGTGATGGTGATCTTGAACCAGCCGCACCTGGTGACGCCGGTGGTCGGCAACGATCACGTCGGGCTCGCGATCTCCGGCCGGTTCTGATGCTCGGCGCGTTCGTGGCGATCCTGGCCGCGTGTTCGAGCGCGCCGCAGCGATCAGCCGATCGGCCGACGCTGGTCGCGGCCGATGCAGCGATGCCCGACGCAACGCAGACCTCCGACGTCAACGACGTCACCGATCTGACCCTGCCGGAGAAGTGGAAGTACGCGGCCTACTTCAATCACATGAAGACGGAGGTCTATCGGGTCTGGGATCCGGTCTCCGTCTACAAGCAGCTGCCGACGTCGATGACCCGCAACCTGCCGCCGACCGTCCGCAACGCGTGGCGAACCGCGGCGTAGATATCGAGCCGGCGCAGCCAACCGACCTCGCTGACCGCGCGGAGCGTGACATGCTGCGGCCGGCGCTTGTCGATCGCGGGGCGGGTCGCATCAGATGCGAAGTCGCTTGCGGCCTTTTTCCCCGGAACCAGAGCCCCTGCCGCCACCGTGCACGCGCGTTCCGTGGTGCGGTGGTGCGGCTTTGCGGTGGTGCGGCGCTGCAGTGGTGCGGCGCTGTGGTGTGGTGGGTGCAGCACTACGCGCAGTGATATCGGTCGAGTACGGCGCCGCAGCTCGGAGCTGACGTCTCCTATTTGAGGCCGCCGGTCGAGATCTGGCCGTTGCGCTTCTTCTGCTCGTCGAGCTTCTTCTGCTTCTCGCGCTCGAGCTCGGCGGCCTTGGCCGAGGCGAGCTGCTTTTCTTGGCGCTCGTGGTCGGCGCTCTGGCGGACCTGTTGGTTCTCCTTCTTGAGCTCCCGGGTCTGCGCTTGCAGTGCGATCACTTCCTGCGCCTTGTCGAGCTCCTTCTGGATCGCGGCTTGCGCAGCCTCGGCGGCCTCGCGCTTGCCTTTCTCGGCGAGCTCCGCCTTCGCGTGCTCGGCCTCGCGCGCCTTTTGCTCGGTCTGGATCACGTCGATCGACTGGGCCAGCTTTGCGGCCTGGTCGTTCGCGAGGTGCTCGGCGTTGCGGATCTGGATCAGCGCGACCGCCCCGATCGCGATCAACGCGACCAGGAACACGAACGAGCCGACGACGATCCGGCGGCGCGTACGCTGGGCGCGGGTCGCGAGCGCGAACACGGCTGCGAGGAACGCCTCCTCTTTCGGTGGCAGCTCGCGCGACGATCGCGCGCGCCACAGCCGCGCTTCTTCCATCGCTTCGTTGCGCCACAGGAGTCCCTCGGCGCGGCCCTTCGCATCCCACTGCTGGGCCGCCGAGCGGACCTGCGCGAGAAAGCTCGCGTCCTCCTGGTTCTCGTCGAGCCAGCGGCGCAGCGCGGGCCATGACTTGATCAGGGATTCGTGCACGAGCTCGACCGCGGTCGAATGCACGACGACCAGGCGCGACGCGACCAGCAAGCCTAGGATCCGGTCGGTCTCCGAGCCGAGCTCGCGGAGATCCGCCGTGTCGACGATCGCGCGGGTGCGCTCCGGGGTGACCAGGCGCTGGAAGATCGAGCGGACCAATTTTTGATCGTTGCCCGTGAAGCCCGCGATCACTTCATCCGCATACGTCGCGAGCGCGCCCGCGACACCACCCATCGCGACGTAGCTGTCCTGGGTCAGCCGGCGCGTTTGGCGGTCGCGGGTCTCCCACAGCTTTGCCGCGGTGAACTGCAACAGCGGCAACGGGCCCGGCGTTGCTTCGAGCGTGTCGAGCATCGAGTCGACGACCCCCGACTCGAACGAATAGCCGAGCATCTCGAGCGGCTGCGCGAGCGCTTGCTCCAACCCCGAGCGGTTCGGCGGCTGCAGGAACACCAGGCCGCGCGCGAGCTCCTCGACGAACCGGCGATCTTCCGCCGCACGATCCAGGAAGTCCGAGCGCATCGCTACGATCACGCGCAATGGTCCCGACGGATCATCCGCCGCACCCGCGAGGCACGCGGTGAATGCGCGGCGCTCGGCGACGTTCGACACGAGCGTGTAGAGCTCTTCGTGCTGATCGACGAACAGGACGATCTGCGTGCGTCGCCTGCGCGCGCGCGACCGGAGGCGCGCACCGAGGATGCCCGGCTCGTCGCGCATCCGCCGTGCGAGGTCGCCTTCCGGCGTCGAATCGTTATCGGAACGCAGCTGATCGAGCGCGTTTGCGAGCGACGCCAGCGGGTGGCGACCCGGCCGCACGATGATGCACTCCCACGCATCGCCGGTCGCCTTCAACGCCGGCACCACGCCCGCGCGCACGAACGACGACTTGCCCGCACCCGACGGACCGACGACCGCGACCAACGGCTGCTCGCGCAACCGCGCGACCGTGCCCGCGATGTCTTGCGAGCGGCCGAAGAATCGATCCGCGTCGCTCTCCTGGAACGCATTCAAGCCGGGATATGGACTCTCGTCGGGAACGAGATGGCGCCCGGTGCGCGACGGCTGCAGCGGCTCGAGGTCCGCCAGCAGCTCCGCGGCCGTCGTGTAGCGTGCCGCCTTCTTCTTCGCGAGGCACTTCTCGACGATCGCGGCCAGGCGATCCGGCACGCCGGCGACGGCATCGCGCAACGACGGCATCGGCTCGTCGGACGCGGCCGCACCGAACAACTTGCCCTGGGTCAGCGGATCGAGCGGGTGCTTGCCCGCCAGCATCTCGAACAAGATGATGCCGACCGCCCACAAGTCACTGCGGTGATCGACTTCTTCGCTGCCGAGCTGCTCGGGCGACATGTACGGCAGCGTCCCGACGATGCCACCCGGCCGCCCCGCGATCGTCTCCGCAGGTGCGGCCGGTACCAGCCTCTGGCGCGGTGCACTCGCATCGTCCTCGGCGAACAGCCGGGCGATGCCGAAGTCGAGCACCTTTACGGTGCCACTCTGATTGACGATGATGTTGTCGGGTTTGAGGTCGCGGTGGACGATCGTCATCGCATGCGCGCGGACGAGCGCCTTGACGACCGGGATGATCAATTCGATCGCGCGGCCGGGTGCGAGCTTCTTGCCGCCCATCAGCCGCGACAGCGACGTGCCCTCGACGTACTCGAGCACCATGTACGGGAGCCCCTTGAGCTCCGCGACATCGTAGATCACGACGATGTTCTCGTGACTGCATCGCGCCGTCGCGCGCGCCTCGACGACGAACCGTTCGGTGAACTTCGGCGAGCTCGACGTGAGGAACTTCATCGCGACGCGCCGGCCGAGCTTCGTGTCGCGCGCCAGGAAGACCTGGCCCATGCCGCCGCGGCCGAGCTCGCGGATCAGCTCGTATTGATTGATCCGCAAACCCGGCGCGAGTGCGACGACGTCGGTCGAGGTCTTGCCGTCGAAGTCCTCCGGCTCACGCGGATCGATCGTCGTGCGCTGGAGGTTTGACGGGCGTTTCGTCGTCGTCATCTGGACCGATAACGAGCGAACAGCACCTCGAGCTCGCCGTACAGCGGCTCTGCCTCCTCGGGCGCCGTGGCTCTCTTCGAGAGTACCGCGTCGGTGAGCGTTTGCAGGGCTTCTTCGTAGCTGCGGCGCAACTCCGCGACATGCGCTGACAGCCGCAGGTGCCGCTCGTCACGCACCGCGTCGGCGTCGAGCATCGCGAGCTCGAGCTCGAGCTCCGACAGCTCGTTCTGAACATGATCGGCCACATCCGTAGCGATCTCGAGGATCGCCGCGAGCTCGAGCACGACCTGGCGGACCTGCGCACCGACCGCTCCTTCCACGTGACCCTCGACCCTGCCCCTCTCGAACAGGACCTTCGGCCGGTGGAGCCGCGACACCGGCGCGCGCGCGAGTAGCGGGCCGAGCTCCGCGACCAGCTGCGCCGCGCTCGGCCGATCCGGCGGCGCTTTCGCGACGCATGCCGCGAGCAGCGCGTCGAGCCCCGCCGGCAGCTCGAGGTCCGGTGCGCGGACCGCCAGCGACTCCGGCGACTCGTGAACGTGCGCGTAGACCATCGCGACCGCGGAGCGCGGCGCGAACAGCGGGGTGCCGGTCAGCGCGAAGTATGCGAGCCCACCGAGCGCGTAGATGTCCGCCTCGGGGCCGACCGAGCTCGACGAGCTTTGCTCTGGCGCCAGGTACAGCGGCGAGCCGAGCACCTGTTCGTCCTCGGTAAGTCGGGTCAAGCCTTCGTCGGCCGCGAGCTTCGCGAGGCCGAAGTCGATGATCTTCGCGCGCGCCGGATCGCCGCCCGCGAGCAGCACATTTGCCGGCTTGAGATCGCGATGCACCACTTTCTGGTGGTGCGCGAACGCGAGCGCCTCGGCGAGCTGGATCAAGATCTTCAACGCATCGGCGACCGAGAACGGCCCGTGCTTGTCGACCGCACCTTGGAGGTCCAGCCCATCGACGTACTCCATCGCGAGATAGAGCCCGCCCTCGAACTGCCCGGTCTGGAGGATCTGGACGATACCCGGATGCTTCAACCGATCGAGCAGCGTGACCTCGCGACGAAACCGCGCCGCCGCCTGCGCGCCCTGCAGCAAGTCACCGCGCAGGATCTTGTACGCGCGTAACGCCCCGCTCGGCGATCGGGCCAGATAGACCTCGCCCATGCCGCCTCGTCCCAGCGAGGTCACGATCTCGTGTCCGTCCACGACGCGGCCGATCAACGCGGTCAGCTTATCGCGGCGGTCGGCCTAACGTGTAGTTCGGAGCTTGCGCAGCTCGCGCAGGCGCTCGAGCAATGGCGCCAATGTGGGTGTATCGGCGTGACTCGCGAGCACGGTATCGACGACCGCCTCGAGCGATGCGTACGCCGCCTTCAGCCGGTCGAGCTCGTCGGCGCGAACCTTCGCGACTTCGGTGATGCCCTGCTCGATCGCACGCACTCGATCGGCTTCGGCGACCGCGGTCGCGAGCCGGCCTTCGAGCTCGTCGATCCTCTGCTGATCGCCGTCGATGGCGTGATCGCTCATCGCGAAACGCAATTCGCCGATCGCGAACCGCAGCGAGACCTCGCGATCTCCCGCGGTCTCGCGCACCGCGGTCGCTTCGTGCTCGAGCGCATCCTGCGCCGCTTCGAGTCGCGCGAGCGAGCGCTCGTGGTCGCGGAGGTACGCGACGCCGCTGACGAGCGCCGTGTCGTCGAGCCCTTCATCGAGCAGCGCTTCGGCGACCTGGCGCAACGCGCCGCGCAGGTTGCCGTAGCCGTCGCTCGGATCGCCGCTCTTCGCGAGCGTCGTCGGCCGGCGCTCGATCGGCACGAACCGCCGGCGACCATCCGATTTCGGCGGCGGATAGCCCGGCACCCTGCGTAACGCCGCGAACAGATCCGCAGCGCTCGCGAACCGGTGCTCCGGCGATTTCTCGAGGCAGCGCAGGATCACCGCGTCGAGCTCCGGCGGAAGCCCGGCGCGGCGCAGGCTCGGAATCGGCGGCGGCTGGGTCATGTGCGCGTGCAGCACGTCGTTGCTCGTGCCGATGAACGGCGGCTGGCCGACGAGCAGCTCGAATGCGATGCACCCGATCGCATACAGATCGATCCGCGGATCATCGCCGACGCCGGTCACGCGCTCGGGCGACATGTACTTCGCGGTGCCCCAGATCATGTTGCCCGTCGACAGCGCCATGCTCTCGTCGGAATCGCCCCCGACGATCTTCGCCATCCCGAAGTCGAGGACCTTCAGCGTCGCGTCCTCGCCGGTGATGATCAGATTGCCCGGCTTGAGGTCGCGGTGAACGACGCCGCGCGAGTGCGCGTGATGGAGTGCGTACGCCATCTGGCCGAGCAGGTGAAGCGCGAGCGGAATCTCGAACTGGCGTTGCTTGCGCAGCAGCTCGAACACGCTCGGGCCGTCGGCGTACTCCATCGCGAGGTAGAACCGGCGGTCGGGGAGCTGGCCGAAGTCGTAGAGCGCGACGATGTTCGGGTGGCGCAGCCGATTGACCGCCCGCGCCTCGCGGCGAAACCGCGACACGAACTGCGGATCGAGTGCCGCTTGCGGCATCAGGATCTTCAGCGCTTCTTTGCGGCCGGACGTGACGTGCTCGGCCAACCAAACCTCGCCCATCCCTCCCTTGCCGAGCGCTGACACGATCCGCCAGCGGTCGTGGAGTACGGTACCAATCATCGCGCTACACCCCATCGACGGGGCTTTTAAAGCTTATCACGTGGCACAATCACGTTCGTGATGCGTTGGGCTTCCCTCGGGATGGCGAGCATCGTCCTCGGGGGGTGCCTGCAGCCCAAATCACATTCGTGTGAGGGTGGTGGCGAAACGTGGGTGTGCCCGGCCGACTTGACGTGCGCAGCGGCACCTACCTACTGCGGCACCCCCCAAGAGGTCGGCGCGTGCGACGGCAAGATGGACCGCGATCCGTGCATGACGAACCTCGTGCCGAGCGGCCTGTGCGTCTCCAACGTGTGCGAGCCATGCAGCAACGATATCGCCGGCTGCCGCTCCGTCGGCTGGAATGCGATGACGTCGCCGTCGGGCGAGGTGCTGTCCGCGATCGCGTTCGTCAAGCCCGGCGAGGCCTACGCGGGCGGCGACAACGGCACGATGCTCCATTACCTCCAGGCCGGCTGGGAAGTCGACGCGCGGTTCCCCGTGCTGACCGGCATCGGCGTGACCGGCATCGTCGTCGCCGGCGACAAGGTCTACGCGATGACGAACTCGAGCAAGGTCTACGTGCTCGCCGCCAACGCGTGGACGAAGCTGCCCGATCCGACGTCGCCACTCTACAAGGCGATGTGGGCCGCACCATCCGGCGAAGTCGTGCTCGCCGGTGCGACCGGCCATGTCGCGACATTCGACGGCACGACCTGGACCGAGACCACGACCGGCGCCGCCAACTTCAACGCGGTGTGGGGCGCGGGCCCGACCGACGTCTACGCCGCCGGCACCGGCGCGACGATCGTTCACTACGACGGCGCGACCTGGTCCGCCGTCGCGAACCCCGGCACCGGTTCGTTCACCGCGTTGTGGGGCGGCAGTGGTCAGGTGTTCGCCGCCGGCACTTCGATCGTTCACGCGAACGGCGGCGCATTCGCGACGACGACGACTCCGCTCGCGACGACGGTGCGCGGCTTGTGGGGCAGCGCCGGTGACGACGTGTTCGCGGTCGGCGACGCGGGCGTGATCCTCCACTGGGACGGCGTGTCGTGGACGCAGATGATCGCCTCGACCACCCCGCTTCATGGCGTCGGCGGCAGCGGCGCGGCGGAGGTCGTCGCGGTCGGCGACAGCGGCGTGATCTCGCGCTACACGGGCGCCGGCTGGGCGACCCCCAATTCGCCGCCGGCCGTGACGATGGCGCTGCACGACATCTGGGCCGTCGCGCCGAACGACGTGATCGCGGTCGGCAACGAGGGCGTGTTCCACCTCCACGACACGACGTGGTCGCACGAGGTCGCGACGGCGATGCTCGCGGTCGCCGGCCGCGGTCCGAGCGATGCGCTGGTCGCGAATACCAATAGTGCACAGCGCTGGAACGGTGCGACCTGGACCGCGCTCGCGCCCGGCCAGATCGGCTCGGTCTCCGACATCTGGGCGACCGCCGCGAGCTACTTCACGGTGTCTGACTTTCTGTCGACGTACGATGGCTCGACGTGGTCGACGTCCACCGTGCCGATCGCGTCGAGCAAGGGCTTGTGGATCGCGCCGTCGGGCCGCGCATGGATCGCGGGCACCGGCGTGCAGCACCTCGACGGCACGACGCTGACGACGGACATCGCGACGGGCACGTTCAACGGGATCTGGGGTGCCGGCGAGAGCGACGTGTTCGCGGTCGGCCTCGGCGACATCCGCCACTACGACGGCAGCGCGTGGACCGCGATGACGGTCCCGACGACGAATCCGCTCACCGGCGTGTGGGGTCGTGCGAGCGACGACGTGTTCGTGGTCGGCAGCACCGCCACGGTCCTCCACTACCACGCGGGTTTGTGGCAGATGTTCGCGACGCCGTTCACCGGTGACCTCACGAGCGTGAGCGGGTCTGGCTCGTCGATCTACGCGAGCTCCGCCGACGGCAAGGTCTATCGCTTGATCGACAGCTCGCCCTAGGGGCACGCGGTCGAGAACAAGTGATCCTGCGCGAACGTGTTCACGAACCCGCCTTCGAACGCGCCGTTGACCTGCATCAACAGCGCGCTGAGATCCGCGATCGAGTACGGCGTCGGGTCGCCACCGAGCGCCGCGTTCACGACCGTCTGGAACTGGCGGATCGTCGAGTTGTTCAAGCCCGGAGTAGCGGTCAGCGCGCACAAGTGGAGGTCTCCGTACTTCGTGGCCGCGGTACCGGCGGTGTAGCCCGCATCGGCGAAGTCGATGTTGAGGCGTAGCCCCGCGACCTGACCGCCGAAGATGCCCGACGAGCTCGACGTCGGATCGACGAGCGTCGCGTTGAGCGCCGCCGCCGGACCGGTCTGTGGCAAGAACTTGAGCAACGCGTCACCCATCCCACCCGAGGTGAACAGGATGAAGTTCGTGCCGCCGATCTGCATGCCCGCCGGATAGACGGTGTCGAAGTGCTGGACGATCAACTGCGCGGGGGGCCCTGCGCCCGGATCGGCGCCCCACGTGTTCTGGCTATACGACTGCTCGTCGCCATCGTGCCAGCCGCATCCCGGCGCACCCGGCGTGCACGTCGGCTGCGCGATCGGTGCCGTCGTGCACGTCGTCAAGGCGAGCGGCGCGACTGCGGTGAACGTGAACGAGCCGACCGGATCGATGACGCCAGTGCCCGCGCCGTGCACGCAGTTCGTGATCGAGCCACCGGCGGTACCCGGATCGTAGTTGACCGTGACCGTGCCCGACGTCGCGCCGAGGTCGATCACGGGATTCGTGAACGTCACGGTGCCCATCGTCGAGATGTCTCCCGGCGTGTCGCTCAACGAGAGCGTCGAGTTTGCTGCTTGGGTCGCCGGGACCGTCTTCTCGAACAGCGCGGGCACGCTGCGCACGTGCTTCTCGTCGGGATCGATGATGCCGTTGCCGTTGATGTCGATGTTCGAGCCGGTGTGGCCCCAACCGAGTGGGTGGTTGCCGAACGTCACGATCACTTCGAATCGCAGCTGCGCGTTCTGCGCGAGGTGGAGCGTGTTGTTGTCGTACGCGGCCGAGAACAACAGCGGCAGATCGCTCCACGGCTGCAACGTCGCCTCGGGCACGAGGGAGAACATCGTGTTGTAGCGGCGATCCATGAACGACAACGCGCCCGACGCCGCGTTCTCGGTGAACGTGCCCTCGTGCTCGGTCGTGTCGCTCGCGACGACGTTCGCACTGGTCGCGGCATCGCCCTGCGTCGCGTCGGCAACGTCCGACGACAGCGTGACCCAGTGATGACCTTGCTTCGCCTGGAGGTTGACGACGATGTTACCGAGCGTCGCCGGTCCCGTGCCGAGGTTGATCACGTCGAGATAACCGTCGACGACGAGGTGGCCACCGGTGGTCGCGCCCTTGGTCGCGGTGATCGTCCAGGTCACGGTCTTCGACCCGGGGTCGACCGCGGCGGTCTTGGTCAGCGACCACGCCGTATCGCTGGTCTGGAGCAGCGTCGCCTTGGACTCGAGGCCGAACACCAACGCGAACTTCGGAAGGTTGAGCTCCTGATCCGTCGACGACAGCTCGGGCTGCTCGACGCAAGCTCCGAGCATCGACGATGCCAGGATCGCAGCGCCCGACATCAACGCGCCGGCGATGGCGCTACGCCTCATCATCTTTCGATGATTCCACGCCGAATCGGCCGGTACATCAAAAGAGTTAGGGAAAAACCTATTATTTCAGGCGGATACCAGCCTACATCCGTACGGAGAGACCTACTTCACCGGAGCCGGCTTCGGGGGCGCCGGGGTCGTGGGAGGGCGTGGCTGTTGGGTCGCCGCTTCCATGAACGAGCGGCCCTCGAACATCACGCCCTTGTCGATCTGCAATGACGGCGTGTGGAGGTCGCCCTTCACGCGGCCCGGGGCGTGGATCTCGATCGACCGCTTCGCGACGATGTTCCCCACGACCGTGCCCTGGATGATGACCTCGCCGACTTCGATCTGAGCTTCGACGAGCGCACCGTCACCGATCACGAGCACGTCATCCGAGAACACCTCGCCCTTGAACCGACCGTCGATCCGGACCGTGCCTTCGAACGTCAACTTGCCTTCGAAGACCGCACCGCGACCGAGCAGAGTCGTGATCTCACCAGCCACTGACGCTCTCGCAGCTTGCACCATGATGCGGACGGTAACAGCGAGTGGTTAGAAGATCGAGCCCACGCACGACGCGATGTCGAAGAACATGAACGCGAGTGCCTTCTCCTGGGGCGTCAGCGGTGCGGTCGAGCATCCACCCGGATACGGCTTGCCCGCGGACGACGACGAGTCCGCCGACACGTGCATGTCGCTGAACACGACCTTGCCGCAGCGCTGGTCGACATCGACGGCTTGCGGGGTCGTGAACTGAAAGTTCATCGCGCCAGCGACGGCCGGTGACGTCGCGGGATCGAGATAGACCCAGCGCTCGGTGTCGCCGTTGACGCCCGACGCCGTGTTGCGTGCCTGATCGATTGGCGTGATCAAGTCGTGCGTGACCGAGCCACCGACGTTGTCCATCCACTTCGCGAACGACACGCCCTTCGGATTGCCGACCTCGTCGATCGTCGCGGTCAGTGTATCGGGGTTCGGGTTGCCCGCGAACGTCCACGTCGACGTCGCTTCCCAGCTCGGGATGCCGTGCGTCGCTTGCTTGCCTTGCTCGCCGCTGATCCAGATGTTGTGCCAGTGCGACATGAACACGCGACCGCCGAGGTCGGCGTAGTCGCTCATCGCCTGCATCGAATTCTGCGGCTTCGTCGCCGGATATTGGCCGCCTTCACACGACAGGAACACGATGTCGTACTTCTTCATCGCGTCGACGCCACCGGTGAACGGCGTCGTCGGGTTCCACAGATTTTGCGAATCGCCGAAGTTGCCGGTGCCGCCGGTGAAGCCGACCTTGAACGAGCCGACGCCTTTACCGCCCGACGAGAAATCGCTGAACAAGTTGATGCGGCCGCCTTGGCCCGCCGCCGTGATCTCCTTGTCGGCGACGCCGAGCTTGCGGACGAGACACTCGAGCGCGTCGGCGTTGCCCGTCGAGATCGCGATCCGCGGCATGTCGACGCTCGTCGTGTTCGGCGTCATGTCGGTCATGCTCTTCGGCAGCGTCGAGTCGACCGGATCCATCGGCAGCGTCTGACACGCGGCGACGTTCGGGATGTTGATCTGGCGGCGCCACTTGCCGACCTGGATCACGATCGGCACGTTCATCGTCGCCGGCACGTTCGTGAGCTCGAAGTGACCGGCCTCGTCGGTGATCGCTTCGGCGAGCGAGCCGCCTTGCAGGCCCTCGTTGCAGCGCGAGCACACCGCACCGTCGACGAGCGGACCTGGATCAGTTTCCGGAACGTAAACGTTCACGCCGAACAGGGGCAGCGTTCCGTTCGGCGCGAACACCGTGCCGGTGATCGTCGTCGGCGGCAGGCTCTTCGCTTCGCAATCCGCCTGGAAACAGCGCAGACCTTCGCACGCGTCCGCTGGCGGTGCTGTACTCGCATCGGTGTCATCGCCGTTGCCGGGATGATGATGCGCGCACGCTGCTAAGACGACGAGTGCCCAGGCCAGACGACGAACGACCATATTTACCAACATAACACCTCGACCATGATCGGTGTCCGTCGAGTCAACGTGCGAGTTTTTGATCGATATCGATCTCGCCGTTCGCCGGCCAGGTCAGCGTCTGTATGTACGGCGAGTACTCCTTCAAGCGGAGCTCGAGGTGTTTTGCCGAGGCCATGTCGATGTCGTTGATGGTGGTAGGAGTACGCCCACGCAGCGTCCCGTCGATGATCACGTCGGCACCGTTCGGCGTCGTATTGACGCGGAGCCGGCCGGTGATCGGATCCATCAGCGCGTTGACCGCTACTTCCCCGCCGGTGCTCGGGATATCGACGTTCTCGACATGCGGCTTGTGCTTCGCGAGCTCGACGCGAATCTCGTGGCGCGTGCCCGCTTGCAGCTCGAACGGTAGGGTCTGCGGCGTGACGCCGGCCACGTGGGTGCCGTCGAGGAAGATGTCGCCGCCTGGCGGCACCGACTCGATATGGATCGAACCGGTCGACGGCGTCCCGTTGCGGCTCGATCGGATGATGAAGAACGTTACACCGGCAGCGACCGAGACCGCGACCAGGCCGGCGAGCGCGATCATGACCCAGCGCGACGCGTTCCCCGAGACCTTGTACTGGCTCGGTATCTCGTCGGCCTCGAACAGCCGGAGCTGCCCGGTCAACGACATGGGTCGTGGCGGCGCCGAGCCATACGGCTGGAGCTGATACAGACCGTGCGGCGTGACCGGCGCAGCTTGATAGCCCTGCGGATACGGCGGCGGATAGGGCTGTGGCGGATAGCCCTGTTGCATCGCGTAGGGCTGGAGGTGCGGCGGGACGCCCGGGGCCATCTGTGCCGGTATGCCCGGCGGCGGTGTAGTCATCGGTAGTCCCGATGAATCCATCGCGTAGCCGAACGGCGGCGGCTGTGACTCCGGTGCGCGGATCGGCAGCGGCGGCGGTTGGGTCGGGGCTTGCGAGCGCGGTGCCGGCATCGGCTCGCTCACCTGCGCGCCAACGATCTGCTGCAGCACGTTCGGCGGTGGCGTCGTCGTGCCGCTCGCGGGCGTCTTGCGCGACGCGCGTGGCTTGCGCAGCTCGCTGACCGCGGGTGCGTGGATCTTCGCGGCGAGTGCGGGTGGCGCAGGGCCACCGCGCTTTGCAGCGACGCGTGGTCTCTGGACGTCGCGAAAATCGCGCGTCGTCGTGACGCCATCGCCGTCGGCGTCGGCCCGCACCGGACGCTGGCCAGTCAGCGTCTCTTGATCTTCGAGATCATCATCGTCGGGAATCGGTGGCGCACCACCGACGATCGTCGCGTCGACGCCGTCCTCGGTCGCGACGTCCATCATGAACCCGCCCGTGCTCGGTGCGCCCGTGACCATCGTGCGCTCGCCGACGTTGTCGAGCTCCTCCGCTTCGCCGTGGATGCTCGAGTCCTGCCATGGCGTGGGCGGCGTCTTGACGTCGAGTAGCCCACTCTCCTCGCCGCCCGGTGGCGCCGGCGGCACCTCCCGCGTCATCTCGTCTTTGCCGCGCGGCTTTGTCGGCGCTCGCGGCAGCGCACGCTGACCCACCGCTGGCGTCGGTTGCTTCGGCACCGCGACCGGTTTCGGCGGCACGAGATCCGGGAGCTCGGCCTGGCGCGTGACGCGCGGGCCCGCCGGTGCACCCTGCAGCTGATCGACGGAGAAGATCATGCTGTTCTCGTCGCGCAGCTCGTCGCCCGAGTGAATGAGGTCCTCGGTGTTGAGCGTGTGCGTCGAGATCGGACCGTCGCGAACCTCGATATCCGGCTCTTCGCGGATATCGGGGACCTCGAGCGGATCGCCGACGATCTTGCGCATCAGCGCGGCGACCTTGCCGGCGGTGAACACCGGCGAGTACGTGTGCAGGAACCGCTCGAGGTCGGTCGCGAAGTCGCCCGCGTTCTGGTAGCGCTCGCCCGGTACCTTCGCGAGTGCGTGCATCACGATCCGTTCGAGCTGCGGCGGAATCCCTTTGCGCAGCACCGACGGCGGCTCGATGTCCGCGCGGCGCGCCATGTCGAGGAGCTTGTGCAGATCCTCCTCGAGATAGAGCATCTGCCCGGTCAGCATCTCGTAGAGCACGATGCCGGCCGAGAAGATGTCGGAGCGCAGGTCGATCGGGTCGCCCCAGGCCTGCTCCGGGCTCATGTAGTAGTACTTGCCCTTGATCACGCCGACCGCGGTCTGGCGCGCCTTCATCGTCGCCTTCGCGATGCCGAAGTCGACGAGCTTGACCTCGCCCGCGTAGCTGATCAGGACGTTCTGCGGCGAGACGTCGCGATGGACGATCCCGAGTGACTTGCCGTTGTGATCGCGCTTGCGATGGGCGTGATCGAGCGCGCTCGCGACCTCCTTGACGACGAACGCGCAGACGTCGAGCGGCATCTCGAGATCGATCTCGGAGCCGCGGCGCAGCAGCTTGTAGAGGTCCGCGCCGTCGACGTACTCCATCGTGATGTAGAACGTCTCGCCGACCCGGCCGAGGTCGAACGTCTGCGCGATGTTGCCGTGGTTGAGCTGGACCGCGATCTTCGCCTCGTCGACCAGCATCTGGATGAACTGGTCGTCCTCCGCGAAGTTCGGATGGATCATCTTGAGGGCGACGTACTTCTCGAACCCGGCGATGCCCTTGGTCTTCGCGAGATGGATCTCGGCCATGCCGCCGACCGCAATTTGTCGAACGAGTCGGTAGGGGCCGAACTGGCGTTCAGCCACCGGCCGCCCCGTCCGCAGGAACATCGATCGTGATCTCTGCGGTCGGGCCGTGCTTCAACATCTCCGCGCCGCCGGGGTGCACGAACACCCCGACGAGACGTAGCGGCGACTTCGCGCCGCGATCGAACGTGCAGACAACTTCGGTCGCGATGCCGTACGCGACATTGACGATGTACGACGCGGCCGCGTTCGCGACGAGGTACAGGCCAAGACCAGCGCCGTACGTCTTGCGATCGATCTGGTTCGGCTGCGTGATGCACTTGTCGATGTACGACAGGATCGTGTTCTTCGCGAGCCGGCCGAACCGATCGCGCACGGCGAC
>JBDUAS010000128.1:0-18634 GCA_040004535.1 Deltaproteobacteria bacterium | reverse complement strand
GGCGGCGCGACGTGGAGCAGCTGGTACAACCAGCCGACGGCGCAGCTCTATCACGTCGCGGTCACCGCCGACGTGCCGTATCACGTGTGCAGCGGCCAGCAGGAGAGCGGCTCGGTGTGCATCGCGAGTCGCGGGCTCGATGGATCGATCGGCGAGCGCGACTGGCACCCCGCCGCGATCATCGAGTACGGCTACGCGGCGCCGGATCCACGCGACCCAGATCTGATCTACGGCGCGGGGCGCACCGAGGTCACGCGCTACCGGTGGTCGACGCACCAGGTCCAGGACATCACGCCGCTCGTGCTGCGCGGCACCGCGCGGGCCGAGCGCACCCAACCGATCGTGTTCTCGCCGGTGCGTCCCGAACTCATGTACTACGCCGCGAACACCGTGTTCTCGACGACGAACGGTGGCCAGTCGTGGCAGACGATCAGCCCGGATCTAAGCCATCCCGATCCGGGGATGCCGCCGACGATCGGCCCGCTCGGCGCGAAGGATCATCAGAAGCATCGGGGCGCGATCTACGCGCTCGCTCCGTCGTTCAAGACGACGAGCACGCTGTGGGCCGGCACCGACGATGGCAAGCTGTGGGTGACGCGCAACGGTGGTACGCACTGGGCTGACATCACGCCGCCGGCGGTCACGCCGTGGAGCAAGGTCACCCAGCTCGATGCGTCGCACTTCGACGACACGACCGTGTACGCATCGGTGAGCCGGCTGCGCCTCGACGATCTCGCGCCGTACATCTATCGCACGCACGATGGCGGTAAGACGTGGACCGCGATCACGGCTGGCTTGCCCACGGGCCCGGTCAACGCGGTGCGCGCCGATCCGATCCGCAAGGGTCTGCTCTACGCGGCGACCGAGACCGGTGTGTTCGTGTCGTTCGACGACGGTGACTCGTGGCAACCATTGCAGCGCAACTTGCCGCACACGTCGGTGCGCGACATCGTCGTCCACGGCAGCGATCTGATCGTCGCGACCCACGGCCGCGGGTTCTGGATCATGGACGACATGTCACCGCTGCGTCACGTCGCGGCCGGGATGACGACCGGGCTGTTGCCGCCCGCCCCGACGCTGCGCTTGCCGCGTAGCGAGTACCCCGACACGCCGATTCCGCCCGACGAGCCGCTCGCCGACAATCCGCCGACGGGCGCGACGCTCGACTATTACCTCGCGGCTCCTGCGACGGACGTGCGGCTCGAGATTCGCGATGCGAAGAACCAGCTCGTGCGCGCCTACGCGAGCAATGATCCGCCGGACCTCACGCGCGAAGAGCTCGCGAAGCAATTGATCCCGTCGTACTGGGTGATGCCGGCGCAGCAGCTCGGGAAGACGCGCGGCATGCATCGCTGGATCTGGGATCTCCGGCGCACGCGGCCGCATGCACCGCGCTACGGCTATCCGATCAGCGCCGCCCCGCACGCGACGCTGCGTAGTCCCGAAGGCGCACGTGTCGCGCCGGGCACGTACACGGTGAAGCTGATCGCCGACGGTCAGACTTTCACGACGAAGGTCGACGTCGCACTCGATCCGCGGATCAAGCTGCCCGCCCGTGCGGTCGCCGCACAGAACGAGCTCGAGACGCACCTCGCGGACCTGCTCGATCGCTCGTCGTCGGCCGTGCTCGAGGCCCAGTCCGTGATCGATCAGCTCGCGAAGCTCGCGCCGAAGGACCCCGCGCTCGCTCGCCAGATCGCCGAGACATCGGCCAAGGTCACGATGGTGCTGAGCGGGCCCAAGCACGACCACCATCCCGACCCCGCCGTGCCCGAAGTCGCGACGCTCGGCCGTGCCGCGGGTGAGGTCGGCGACCTGTACACGCATATCCAGCTCGACGCCGCACCGACCGCTGCGCAGCTCGTGGCCTCGCGCACGATCGAGCGCGAGGTCACGACGCTGCTCGCTACGTGGAGCGCGCTCCAGGCGAAGGACCTCGCACAGCTCGCGACCGCACTCGCCGCCGCGAAGTTGCCGCCGATCGATCCGAAGAAGGAGCCGACGACCGAGCAGACCGGCGGCGACGAAGAGTAGCTACTCCGGCTTCACGTACTCGAACATCTCGGGCAGTCCGTTGATGCCCTTGATCGGCGGCGCGATCCAGCTTGCCATCTTGCCGGGCTCGTAGACCGCCTTCATCAGGCTCTTCACGAAGTCTTCGTCGGCCTGGTTCGGCAGCCACTCGCCCGCGCGCTTCGTCCACTCGTCGGCGGTGATCATCTGGCCGTCGGGCGTGTAGCGCGTCGTCGACCACATGCCGATCTGCCGGTGGAACTTGTGATCCGGGAGCCGCAGCACGAAGTCGCAGCCCTCGTCCTTGAGCGTCTTGTTCCAGCGATCGACGCCGCGCTGGCAGTCCTTGATGTACTCGGTGCGCAGCACTTCGTTCAGCGCGTTGCGCATCGCGATGTCCTCGGTGACGACCTTGCCGTCCTTCAGGACCTCCATCGAGAACGTCGAGCCGATCAGCTTGTGCTCGGGGTAGCGGTCTTCCTTGTAGCGGCCCTTGAGACCGGACGCGAACGCATCCGCCGCGTTCGAAGACACCTCGCCGCCGAACAGATCGAGCGACAGCGTGTACCAGAGGTTGAGGTACTTCTGGATCGTCGGCAGATCGATGCCGCCTTGGGCGCGGACGTCGCCACCATTCGACTTCATGAGCTCGGCGGCACGCTTGACGACGCGCTGCACGCCCGACTCGCCGACGAACATGTGGTGAGCTTCCTCGGTCAGCATGAACCGGCACGTCCGCGCGAGCGGATCGAACCCGCTCTCGGCGAGCGCGGCGAGCTGATACTTGCCGTCGCGATCCGTGAACATCGTGAACATGAAGAACGACAGCCAATGCGAGGTCGGCTCGTTGAACGCGCCGAGGATGCGCGGCTTGTCGGCATCGCCCGAGCGGCGCTGCAGGAGCTCCTCGGCCTCTTCACGGCCATCGCGACCGAAGTACGTGTGGAGCAAGTAGACCATCGCCCACAGGTGACGGCCTTCCTCGACGTTGACCTGGAACAGGTTGCGCAGATCGTAGAGCGACGGTGCGGTCGCGCCGAGCTTGCGCTGCTGCTCGACCGACGCGGGCTCGGTGTCGCCTTGGGTGACGACGAGGCGGCGCAACATGTTGCGGAACTCGCCCGGGACCTCGTCCCACACCGGCTGACCGGCGAAGTCACCGAAGCCGTGGACGCGGCCTTCCACCTTCGGCTCGAGGAAGATGCCCCAGCGATAGTCCGGCATCTTCACGTAGTCGAAGTGCGCCCAGCCGTCGGTCTCGACGGAGACCGCGGTGCGCAGATAGATGTCGCGCGCCATCCAGCCCTCCGGCCCCATCTCCTTCCACCAGTCGATGAACTTCGGCTGCCACGCCTCGAGCGCGCGCTGCAGGCGCTTGTCGCCCGAGAGGTCGACGTTGTTCGGAATTTTTTCGTCGGTGATCACAGCGGTCATGACTCAGGTCCTCTTCCACTGGAACTGGGGGCGTTCCGGTTTGCCGTACAACGTGAGAGCGCCGTGCT
This sequence comes from Deltaproteobacteria bacterium, assembly GCA_040004535.1. Classification (GTDB taxonomy): domain Bacteria; phylum Myxococcota_A; class Polyangia; order Haliangiales; family Haliangiaceae; genus JABFXX01. Next base: position 15,119 of record JBDUAS010000128.1, on the reverse strand, counting down.
GGCCGGTCGAATTCGCGCGCGTGAAGATCCAGTTCTGCCACGCGCTGAGCCGGCCGAAGATCTTGGTCTCGAGCGTCTCCGGACCGACGAAGCGCAGCGACGCCTCCATGCCGGTCAGCGCATCGGGCGACAGTGACGCGCGCTCTTCGATCGCGATGCGGAGCTCGTCTTCGAAGTCGATGTCGTCGGCGGCGATCGTCGCGAGGCCGAGCTGTTCGGCTTCTTCCGACGGAATCACACCTTCGACGCCGCGGGCGAGCACCTTCTGGACGTTGCCGGGCTCGCCGTAGAACCGCGCCTCGAGCCGCGACAGGCCGGAGCTCGTCGTGAAGAATCCGGTGTTCGCGACCGAGGTCTCGACGCCGATCTTCGCGTCCTTGTCGATCAGCATGTAGAACCGGTCAGCGCCGAGCGCGAGCTCGAGCAGCACGCCCACGAAGCACGAGTCCGCGGTATCGGCGACCGCGTAGAGGCTGCGCGCGGTGTTGTCGAACCGCTTCAGCACGCGACGCTGGAGCAAGCGAACTTCGCGCGCGAAGCCGGTCTGCGATTCGTGCAGCGCCTTATCACACGCCTTGACGTGCGCCCCGGTCCCGGTCGTCCGCACGGCGACGACATTGATCTCGGGATAGTCGAAGCGCAGCCGGAGCAGCGCGTCGTCGAGCTCGCGGAACGCGCGGAGCGCCCACGGTTGGGTGCCGGTCTTCGCGACCGCGTCGAGATCCTCGGCGGCATCGGGACCGCGAACGGTGAGTGCAGCGGTGCGCTGCGCGTGATCGAACGTGAGCTCGACGTACTTGTACGCGAGCTTGTCGGCGCTGATCTTCGCGTCGAGCGCCGGCAACGCGAACGCCGGGCCGCGCGTGATCGTCTGCTTCGCGGCGAGCGCCTTCGCCGCCTCGGTCACGGTGGCGTCCCACTTCGTGCGCGACACGAGGTGATCGACGAGGCCCCAGTCCTTCGCGCGCTTGCCCTTGATGCCCTCGGCGGTCGTGCAGAACACGTCGGCGCGATCGCGGCGGACCTTGCGCTTGTCGACGAGCCGCGTCAGGCCACCGGTACCTGGGAGCACCGCGAGGAGCGGCGTCTCGGGGAAGCTGACGGCCGAGTTGCCATCGTCGACCAGCATCGTCTCGTTGCACGCGAGCGCGAGCTCGTAGCCACCACCCGCGGTGGTGCCTTTGCACGCGGCGAGCGACGCGAGGCCCGAGTGGTCAGCGGCGTCTTCGAGATAGAGCCGGGTCTCGTTCGTGAACTTGCAGAAGTTCACCTTGAACGAGTGGGTCGAGAGCCCGAGCATGTAGATGTTCGCGCCCGAGCAGAACACGCGATCGAGGTCGGCGCCGAACACCACGCACTTGACCTCGGGATGCTCGAACCGCAGGCGCTGGATCGCGTCGGCGAGCTCGATATCGACCGAGAGATCGTACGAGTTGAGCTTGAGCTCGTAGCCCGGCTTGTGCGGATGGGCGTCGTCGACTGCCATCGTGAGGCGAGCGATGTCACCATCGATCGCGAGCTTCCAGTGGTGATACCGGCTCGGATGGGTCTCGAAGCTGGTCGGGTCCATGCGGGAGGTGTATCAGGCAGTTTATTGCTTGTCACGCTCATACGTGATGCACTATATTGCACGAGTGACGTTCCTGGAATCGGTCGGCGCGGCCGTTCGTGCGAGGCGCGAGCACAAAGGCTGGTCGCGCCGGGAGCTCGCCGAAACCAGCGGGGTTTCGGAGCGCTTCCTGGCGCAGCTCGAGACCGGCGACGGCAACATCTCCCTGCGGCGGTTCGCCGACGTCGCCCACAGCCTCGGCACGACTCCGGCAGCGCTCCTCGCTGCGACGGCCGAACCGGAGCAGAAACCGATCGCATTGCTCGGCGTCCGCGGCGCGGGCAAGTCGACGATCGGTGCGGCGCTCGCGAAGAAGCTCGACTACCGCTTCGTCGAGCTCGATCAGGAGATCGAGTCGGCGACCGGGCTCTCGCTCGGCGACGTGTTCACGCTCCACGGCGAGGCATACTACCGCCGGGTCGAGCGCGAGGTGCTCGCGCGTCTGCTCGCCGAGCCGACGCCCACCGTGCTCGCGACAGGCGGATCGATCGTGAACGACCCGACCACGTTCGCGTTGCTGCGCTCGCGCGCACGCACGGTGTTCTTGCACGCGAAGCCCGAGGATCACTGGAACCGCGTCGTCGCGCAGGGTGATCAACGCCCGATGGCCGAGAACCCGCACGCGTTCGAAGAGCTGCGCGGCCTATTGGCCGCGCGCGCGAAGCTCTACGCGCGTGCGGACCGTACGATCGAGACGAGTGGCCGAACCGCGAAACAAGTCGTCGCCGAGATCGCCGCCGCGCTCTAGCTATTACTGCGGCGGTGCGAACGGAGGGGCGGAGCCGGCGCGTACGGTGCGTAGGTCGGCGTCGCCATGCCGGGCAGGTACGGATCGGGCGGCTTGGGTCGATTGCGATCGGGTCGGAACGCGAGCATCAGGCCGCCCGACTCGAAGAAGCCGCCCTTGAACTGCTGACTCTCGAAGTTGGTGAACGTGGCATACGGGCCGACCTGGACGCTGTTGCCGACGAACATGAGCGCGAACGTCGCGGAGCTGGCGGCGCCGTAGAAGCGCTGGATCGGTGCGCCCTCGACGGCGCGCGTGACCTTGAACGGCATCAGCTGCAGCGAGACGAGCGGGCGCACGAGGCCGTTCTTGACCTGGATGACACCGGAGACCGCGCCGTAGACCGCGGATGCGTCGTCGCGGGTGGCGACGTCCATACCGTTGACCTGCGTCGAGCCACTGGAGACGCCGCCGAAGCGGCCGGCGAGCGCGATGTCGAACAGATCACCACCATCGAAGTGCTGGCGCAGGCCGATCGAGGCGCCGGTCGGGACCGGCAAGAAGAATAACCACAGCTGACCCTCGGCGGCGACCTCGAGGTCGGTGTGATCGCCGAGGCCATACGCGAGCGTGATCCGCATCGCGGCGGCGGGCGCTTCGCCGTAGCTCGACGTGTAGTCGTAGTTGCCGGAGCCCGAGCCGGTGTTGTTCGCGATCAGATCGAGCGTCGGCGCTTCGCCACTGAGCGACACGCCGAGGTGACCACCTCCGACCGTGGTGGCCGGCTCGGGCGCGCCGGTCGCGACCGGCAGATAGCACGCAGGCAACAGCGCGAGTGCGAGTCTCCTCATTGCACCGATCATAACGAACCCACCGCGCGACGGGGGTGGCGGAACCTGGCAACGGGGCCGGGCCTAGCCGGAGATCAGCGCCTCGAGCTCTTGCTCGCTGATCACTTGTACCCCGTGCTTCTCGGCTGCCTCGAGCTTGGTCTTGCCCGTATCCGCACCTGCGACCAGGTAGGTGGTCTTTTTCGACACGGACCCGGCGACCTTGCCGCCGGCGACCTCGATGCTCTTCTGGACGTCGGCGCGCGGCCGCGTCAGCGTCCCGGTCACGACGAGCGTCTTGCCGGTCAAAGGGCCTTCGCCGACGACGGTCGCCGGCTCCTCGGGATCGAGGCCATGGCCGGCGAGCTTGTCGAGCACGACCTGGACGTGCGGCTCGCGCAGGAACTTGTCGACGTGCATCGCGATCGTCTCGCCGATGCCTTCGATCTCGTTGAGCTCGGCGACGAAGTCCTCGCTCGACTTGGCCGCGGCGGCGTCGCGCAGCGTCGACAGCTTGCGGTACCTGGCCGCGATCGGCTTCGCGAGCGTCGAGCCGACGTTCGTGATGCCGAGCGACGACAACAGCTTCGAAAACGTCGCGGCTTGCTTCGCCTTCGCGATCGCCGCGATCAAGTTCTCGGCCGACAGCTTCGCGAATCGATCGAGCGTCAACAGCTGCAACATCGTCAGCGAGAACAGATCGCCGATGTCCTGGACCAGCCCTGCCTCGACGAGCTGCGCGACGACCTTCTCACCGAGCCCGTCGATGTTCATCTGATGGCGCGACGCGAAGAACTCGATCGCACCGAGCCGCTGCGCCGGGCAACCGATCCGGTTCGGGCACAGCAGCACGACCCTGCCCTCTTCGCGCTCGAGCTCCGATTTGCAGAACGGGCACACCGTCGGCGGCGCGATCAGCGGCCCGTCCGCGGCGACCGTGACATTCAAGATCTCCGGAATGATCTCGCCGGCCTTCTGGATCGTGACGCGGTCGCCGATCCGCAGCCCGAGCCGTGCGACTTGATCCCAGTTGTGGACCGACGCGCGCGACACGGTCGTGCCCGACACGTCGACCGGATCCAAGATCGCGACCGGCGTCACCGCCCCCGTGCGGCCGATGTTGATCTCGATGTCACGCAGGACTGTCGTGACCTGGCGTGCCGGAAACTTGTACGCGATCGCCCAGCGCGGAAACTTCGACGTCGTGCCGAGCGCGGTGCGCTGCGCGAAGTCGTCGACCTTGACGACCAAGCCGTCGACCTCGTACGGCAACGAGTCGCGGCGGTCGGCCCACGAGTGGACCTGGGCGAGGAGCTCTTCCCAGGATTGCGCCTGCGAGTTGTGCGCCGAGGTCGGGATCCCGAGCCGCTTGATCAGCTCGAGCGAGGCGAGGTGCCCGCTCGCGTAGCGCTCGCCGTCGACGACCTCGTACAGGATCGTCCGCATCGGCCGCTTCGCGACCTCCTTCGGATCCTGTTGCTTGATCGATCCCGCGGCGGTGTTGCGCGGGTTCTTGAACAATTCCTCGCCGCGCTTCGCCCGCTCGGCGTTGATCGCCTCGAACTCGGCCTTCGTCATGTAGATCTCGCCGCGCACGACGATGTCGCGCGGCTCGCGCAACTTGAGCGCGACGCCCTTCACCATCTTGACGTTCGCGGTGACGTCCTCGCCGATCCGACCGTCGCCGCGGGTCGCACCGAGCGCGAGCACGCCTTGCTTGTAGGTGAGCTCGATCCCGAAGCCATCGATCTTGGGCTCGACCGAGAACACCGGGACGTCGCCGTCGAGGCCCTTGACCACGCGATCGTAGAACGCGCGCAGATCTTCCTCGTTGTACGTGTTGTCGAGTGACAGCATCGCGACCGGGCGCTCGACCTTCGCAAACTCCGAGACCGGCGCGTGACCGATGCGCTGGGTAGGCGACCACGCGACGAGCCAGTCGGGGTGCGCACGCTCGAGCTCGCGCAGCTTCCGATTCAAGCTGTCGTACTCGCCGTCGCTGATCGCCGGGCTCGCTTCGACGTAGTAGCGCCGGTCGTGCTCGCTGAGCTCGTCGACGAGCGCGAGGTAGTCCTGCCTCGTATCACCCATGCGGCCGGAGCGTACTACGGCTTGCCGGTCAGCCAGGTCCGCAGCGCCGGCTCGAGCAACTTCTTGCGCGCGATGCAGTCGTCCATCATCTCGATGAACTGCTTGATCGGCCGCGCGGCCGCCGGGAGCGACGCGAAGTGCGAAGTGACATACGTCGCGATCTCGTCGCGCCGCGTCGGATCGCATGCCCCCGTGATCGAAATCGCCGGAGCGATACCGAACGGGAAGATCGCGGTATCGGAGACCGGGATGCGCTTTTCGATCTCGGCGAGGTGCTCGCGTTCGTAGGCTTCGAGCACTGCACGCAGGTCCTGGTCCGCGAACGTGTACCAGATCGCGACGTACTCCTCGGTGGTCAGCGCTGGATCGGTAGCGATCGAGGCGAGCATGGTGCGATAGCGCTCCGGCTCGCCGAGGTTCCCGAGCGCGCCGAGGATCACACCGCGCACGACCGGGTCGACCTCCTTGTCGAGGTCGGCACGCAACGACGTCGCGATCTTGGGATCCGCATTTGCGGCGATCGCGAGCACCGCTGACATCGTATCGACCGACAGCTCGTGATAGCGCGCGACGAGCTTCTTCGCCTGGGCGTCGAGGACATGGGAGTGGCTCCACACGATCGCACCGAGTAGATCCGAGCGGACCATCGCGGTGACCACGGTATCGTTCGCAGCAGGTACGAGCCCGTACTTGCGCGCGAGGGGTTCCGCGATCGCTCGCACCTTCGCGCGGGCTGCGGCCAACAACGGTGCCGGCAACGCCTGGACAAGCTCGGTGGGATAACCGAGAGCACCGCCGCCCGTCAGCCAGACGTCGCCGAGTGCGGCCGACACCTCGAGCGGATCACGGCTGTGGCCGAGCAGGGTCGTCAACGACGTCCAGCTTTGAAATGGCAGGCTGCCCTGAACGGCGAACGCGTAGGCATCGTTGTAGATCGAGAGGTGCTCGTCGCGGCTGAGCGACTTCCACGCCTTGTCGCGGATCGCGTCGAGCGCCTTCGCATCGAGCTTCGTGCGGTAGTAGCCGTAGTCGCCCGCCGGTGCGAACCACGTCGGGCACGTCGGTAGCGCGAGCTCGCCCTGCTTGGCATCGAGCACCGTGCATTGCTCGACGCGCTCGTGCTTCGCGCCCTCGTACGCGACGCACACCGGAATCGTCCACACCTCGTGCGAATCGCCGCCCGCCGTCCCGGGCAGATAGCGTTTTTGAGTCAGCGCGACCCGCGCCTTGTCCTTGCCATCACACGTCAGCGTCATCGCGACTTCGGGTACGCCGGGCTGATCGAACCAGCTGCTGACGAGCTTGCCGAGTGGCTTGCCTGCCCCATCGAGCGCGGCGAACAGGTCCGCCGCGGTCGCGTTGCCATCGGCGTGGCTGGTCAGGTAGTGCTGGATCGCGCTCTGAAATGCGGCCTCGCCCATGTGATGTTCGATCATCCGCAGCACCGTCGAGCCCTTCGGATAGGTCACGCCGTCGAAGGCGTTGGAGATATCGCCCAGGGTCTCGATCGGCTGGCGGATCTTGCGAGAGCTCAATAGCTGGTCGGCGGCGAACCCGACCGCGCGATGCTGGAATGCCTCGAGCGGCCAGGACGGATCGAACGCGGCGAGCACCTTGTCCTCGGTCCACGTCGCGAAGCTCTCGTTCAACCAGATGTCATCCCACCACGCGGCCGTCACGAGATCGCCGAACCATTGATGTGCGGTCTCGTGACCGATCACCGAGACGCACTCGTAGCGCTCGCGCGGCCCAGGGTTGTCGAACAGCACGTACTTGGGCGACGTGATGATGAGCCCGGCGTTCTCCATCGCCGACGGCTCGAGCGGCGCGACGAGCACGTCGAGCTTGGGATACGGATACGGCATCTCGAACCAGGCCTCGAGCGCATCGACCATCTTCGGCATCGCGCTCGTCAGGAACGCGACCTTCTTCGCCGTGCCACGTGGCGTGATGACGCGGAGTACGACGCCGCTCTTGCCCTTGCCTGCATCGAGCACCTCGAACGGCCCGACGGCAAACGCGACGAGATAGCTGGGGAGCGGGCGCGTCGCGGCGAACGCGATCCGCTCGTGCGTCGCATCGAGCGCGACGGTTCCGGTGGGCATCGTGTTCGAGACGGCGACCAGGCCTTTCGGCACGTCGAGCGTGAGCTGCCACGGCGTCTTGCGATCCGGTTCGTCGAGGCACGGGAACACCAGGCGCGCGGCGATCGCCTCGAGCTGGGTCGCGATATACGCGTCGGTGCCGTACTTCGCCAGGAACGCACCCTCCGGGCTCGTCGCCTGGATCTGGCCACGATATGCGATCGAGAGCGTCCAGCGCCCCGGGTCGAGCGCGCGCGACGGGCGCAACTCGAGTAGATCGCCGTGCGCCTTCACCGCGAGCGTGACCTCGTGCGTGCCATCGCTCGCCTTGGCAGAGCTGATCGCGAGCTGCTTGGCGTGCAGCCAGATCACCGCCGAACGGCGATCGAGGTTGCCCTCGATCTCGATCGCGCCGTCGAATGTCGGTAGCGCAGGATCGACCGCGAGCCGCGCCGTATAGCGCGTGGGCGTGAAGTGACGCGGCAGCCGCAGCGTCGGTGCGGGCGGATCGAATGCGGCCGCTTCGGCGGGCGGTGCGGGATTGTCCGCGGGCGGTCTCGTCGGTGCAGGCTGGACCGGCGCCTGCGACGAACCACAACCGCAACTGATCGCGACCATCACCAACCATGCGCGCTTCATGGCGCCGACGGTACTACGACTCGAGCGCAACCAGGCTCGTAGCGCCGGCTCGACGGCCTTCCGCTCGATGCCTGCTTGACCGGGCGCACCGTGGACGGGAGCTTGCCGACGTGCACGGTCAGGTACGCGGCAATCTCGTCGTGCCGGGTCGCAGGCGTTCGCGAACGGATTGACCAGCACGACGCATCGATCGACGCGTTCGTGCTTCGCCCCCTCGTACGCGAAGCACACCGGAATCGTCCACGTCTGATCGTTCGCGGCGCCGCTCGGCAGGTAACACCCACCATGCGCGCGTCATGTGCGCGAGGGTATTATGGCTCGAACACGCTGAGCGGACCCGGATGCGGACCGAAGATGTCGCCCCAGCAACGCACCGCACCCGTCGCGAGCACCGCACAGGAAGAACGCATGACCGATGCGATCTTCACGGCATTCGAGATCACTGGATCCGTCGGCATCGCGAACATCGTGCTCGCGCCCACGCTACCGAGCTCGCCTTCGCTATTGCGGCCCCAGCAATAGACACCCTCACTCGCGATCGCACAGCTATGGGCCTGCGCTGCGCTGACGGCGGTAACTCCGGTGAGCATCGTGTCCGAGTCGAGCTCCACTTGGAGCGGAACGTTGCTCTGGTTCTCGTTGCCAACACCGAGCACGCCGTGACGCGCGCGCCCCCAGCACCACGCAGTTCCGTCGGACTTGCGGGCGCAGGCATGGCGATTCGTGCGCGTACCGGAGCCACCGCCCATCGCGATTTGGGTGATCCCGGTGAGCCCGGCGACCAGCGATGGCGGTCCTTCACTCGCGACGTCGCTGCCGCGTTCGCCGGAGGAGTTTTCGCCGAACGACATCACGGTGCCGTCGTCGAGCAATGCCAGCCCCGTGCCGCCGGTCACTGCGAACCCGACCGCGTGATCCGAAGTCCAGGTCGAGTACGGATAGTGACTCGCGCGGCTCATCGCCGGTCCCGAGCAGGCGACCGTACCGGTTCCACTGCTCGCGGTGCATTCGGTCGTGTAGCCGACGCCGACCGCGCTTGCACCCGACGCCACCTGGGTGGCGAAGCCATTGAACTCGCGCGGGTCGTGGATGGAGCCGTTAGCGTTATTGCGACCCATGCCGCGAAGGTCGCCCCAGCACAGCACGTCGCCCGAATCGCGGCGCGCACAGAACAAACCTCGCCCGCCGCGGACCTCGACGACGCGATCGAGCACGCCGGTCTTGGTCAGCACGAGGTTCACGGTTCCCGCGCCGACGATCGCCGTGCCCGCGCCGCGCGCACCGAACGCGTTGCCGCCGGTGCACGCGACATTGCCTGACTTCGTGAGCACGCAGATCGCGAGCGCCGAGCTGCCGAGGAAATCTCCGCCTCCGGGCCGGCCGCGCATGGCTGCGAGCGCGACATCGACCGCGATACCGCCGGACGTGCCCGTCGCGCTCACCGCGAGTCGTCCCGGCGCCTGGCACACCGTCCCGGTCGCATTCACGTTCACGGTCTCCGCGATCGCACCGCTAGACGCCGCGAAGAACGAGACCTGACCCTGAAGCGACGCGCCGGCCGCGAGGTCCTGCGCACCGTCAGGTGTGACCGAGAACGAGCTCCCCGTCGCAGATAACGTGACGCTCGTGGCCGCATTTCCGACGTTCTGCAGCTCGAACGCTTGGGCCGTAGCTGGTCCCGCAAGCGACCCGGTCCCGAGCTCGAGGTCGGCCTGCGCGAACTGCAGCACGGCACCGCGCGCCGTCTGCGTGATCGCGACGTCGTGCGGCGTATCGTGGTCGAGGTCGGTGGTCAGTGTCAGCGTGTCGCCGTACAGGTTGTCGGTGATCGCCGATATCGCAGGAATCGGCTTCGACGTGATCGTCACTTCGAGGGCGCCGCCGGCAAGCACGTTTCCATGACTCGGCGACACCGTGTACATCGAGCTCTCACCGGCCGCGAGCACAGCGTCGAACGTGAGTGACGAGTGGTTCGGATTCGTCAACACGAGCACGCGCGCGGCCGCGGTCGTCCCGCAATCCGTCTTGCCGAAATCGAGCGACGGCGGCACGAGCTGGTGCGACGTGGTCTCGCCGCAGGCGACCGCGAGCACGAGCGCGAGCCAATACGGCTTCATGGTTCGAACGCCGGGACGGGCAGCGGGGTGGAGGCCGTCAGGTTATCGGCACGCAAGCCCCAGCATCGCACCGCGCCCGTCGTGAGGACGGCGCAGCTGCTGTGTGCGAACACCGAGATCGACGCGGCATTCGTGATCTCGGGGGCGGTCTTGGCGGCGACGTTCGATCGTCCCGTCGAGAACCCGAGCTCGCCGTCCTTGTTGTTTCCCCAGCAGTAGACCGAACCGGCGATCGCGCAACCGTGGCTCGAACCAATGCCGATGGCCGTAACAGCGGCGAGTGGTGGCGTCGTCGTCGTCTGGCCGTCCGACACTTCGGTCAGCACCTGCACGGGGGTGCTCGTACTCTCGTCACCACCATTGTTGTTACCGAGTTGTCCGCGCGAGCCGCGTCCCCAGCACCAGACGCTTCCATCGGTCTCGAGCGCACACGCGTGCCGGTTGGAGTGTTGCGACGGATTGCCATCGCCGCCACCGGCGACCTGCACGACGTTCGTCAGGCCCGTGACCAGTGAAGGCGCCGATTCGGCGGCGTCATTGTTTCCACGCTCGCCGTTTGCGTTCTCGCCGAACGACATCACGGTTCCGTCGGCCTGGATCGCATAGCCGTTGCCCGAGGTCATCCCGATCCCACCGGGGCTCGCGACCGTCCACGTCGTCGTCGCAATTCGGCGCCCGTTGTTGTCGCCGCTGCACGTCGCGATTCCAGCCGAGACGATGCAGCGATACCCGTAGCCGCCCGCGAACGCTTGAACGCTCGACGCGACCTGGGTCGCGAACGCGTTGTCGTGGTTCGTATCGCCGATACCGCGACGGCCCATGCCGTTGTAGTCGCCCCAGCACCAGAGGCTGCTATCGGTGCGCTTTGCACAGAAGTACGCGCGACCGGAGGAGATCTCGGTCACCTGATCGAGCAGGCCGGTGTGCGTGACCACCAGGTTGTAGCTGCGCGACGAAACCGCGGCGGTCGCCCCGATACCGCGCGCGCCGCTCTCGTTCGAGCCGGTACACGCGACCAGTCCCTTGGTGGTCAGGACACACATCGTGATCACGCCATTGCGCGGACGTGGACGCGTCGACGTCAGCGCCACGGCCTTGGCGGTGCCTGCGAGCGTCGAGGTCGCAGATGCGGCAAGCACGGGAGGCGCTGCGCACACCGGGCCGTCGATCGTCACGCCGATATCGGCGGCAACCACACCGACCTGCGCCGGCGAGTACGAGACCGTGGCCTGCAATGCGCCACCAGCAGCGACCATGGCCGGCCCTGCGGGCGTCACGCCAAACGACATGTCGTTCTTGAACGACACCGTCACTGCGGCGTTACCGCTGTTCGTCACGGTCAGCGGTTGGGTCTGCGGTGGATCACCGATCGTCGCGGTGGTCGCGAATGCTACGTTCATCGTCGACAGCGAGATCATCGCGCCGTGTGCGGTCTGCGTGATCGCGATCGCGTGCGGCGAGTCGCCGGATTCGTCGGTCGTCAGTGTCAGCGTGTCGCCATACAGGTTATCGGTGACCGCCGAGATCGCAGGGACCGGCTTCGAGTACACGGTCAGCTCGAGCTGGCGATCCGGCAACACGACACCACTCTCGGGCACGACCAGGTACGGCGATGCTTCGCCGAGCGCGAGCGAGGTCGTGAAGCTGAACGCCGACCCACTCGGGTTCGAGACGACCAGCGTTCGAGGAATCGCCGTCGTGCCGCAATCGGTCTTGCCGAAATCGAGGCTGGACTGGACGATGTCGACGCTCTTCCCGTCGTCCCCACACCCAAAGCCCGCGATTAACGTTAGACAAAAAACGGATCTATACACGTGATGTCATCCCCATGAACCACGCACGTTACATCGATATGACATCGCACGCGCAGCGCGCACGGTTACGCACGGGGTAACTCGACGATGCGCTCAGTCGTCGATTTCGCTGAAGTCTTCGAGTGCGGCGCTCAAGTCTTCGAGGTGCGATGGTCGCTTCTTGCCGTCGATGAAGGCATCGAGCTCGTGCTCCTCGATGGACTCGTCGTCGATCACGACGTCGTCGTCGGCCGCGCTGACTTCTTCGACCTCGAGACTGTCGGCGTCGTCGAGCTGCACGGATCCGAGTGCGATCTGATGTGGCGGCCGTGGCAAGTCGGTATCGACTTCATCGAGGTCGTCGTTGATCGCGTACGGCATCTCTTCGATCTCGACTTCGAGATGCGGATCGGTCGGCGCGTCGGACTTCGTACCGATGATGCAGCCGGCCTTCACGGTGACCTGGAACGGCCGGCCATCGAAGTAAGCGTCGATCGCTTCCTTGATGTACCAGAACACGTCCTGCATCTCCTGGCCGTTGCCGGCGATGTCCTTCCACTCGCCGAGCGGCCCGTACTCGATCACCGGCGCGAAGAAGAACTCGCGCGAGCTCTTGAACAACAGCGTGAACTCTTCGATCTCGATATCGCCGTCGAGGCTCGCGTTGCGCATCGCGCGCTCGACGTTGTCGATCGTGGGATAGCGCGCGATGTGCTTTTCGAGTCGCTCGAGCGCCTCGTGGCGGTCGTGCTTGATCAGCACCTCGCGATAGAGATCGTGGAACTCCTGGAACGTGCCCTCGAGCGGCAGCGTGCAGCGGACTTCGCCACCGCGCTTCGCGACGCGCGAGAAGTCGCGCAACGCGGAATCGAGCGACGGCATCTCGTCGAGCCCGAGATTGCAGACCACGAGATCGTAGACGTCGTCGGTGAACGACAGCTTCGGTACCGCGCTCTCGGTCCGGAAGAACACGCCCCGCTTGCCGAGCGGTCCGAGGTCCGCGACCTTGCGGCGCGCGACATCGAGCATCGCGCTCGACGCATCGATCGCGATCAACCGCGATCCATCTTTCATCCGACGGAGGATCTCGATCGTCGGCCAGCCGGTGCCGCACGACACGTCGAGTACCTGGCCACGCTCGGGAACCGAAAGATTCCTGAGCAGCATTTTTCCGAAACGAGTCCCCCAGACGGGCGCGATTTCTTCGTCGTAGATGCGCGCCAGTTTCTCTACTTTGAGACTGCGCTTCTGCTGGACCGTCACCGGGGCTGCTACTTCTCCGTAATCATACGGAAACCACCTGGCTTGTCCACGAAGATCGTTATTGCACGATCGTATCGAGCTCGAAGTTGCCGCTGGCGCCCGAGGCCCCCGAGTCGACAATAATCCAGAAGATGTGCGGACCTCCGGTCGTCACGGACGTCGTGGTCGCGTTCGTGGTGCCCAGGCCTGTGCTGCAATTGCTGTCATCGTCATCACATCGCAGGTTCCCGGTCGGGCCCCGGATGTAGACGACGGGGTCGAAGTCGGTGACTGCATTACAGGTGGTGGCGACGAATGTGTCGGAACCACCCGGGCACTCCGTGAAGTGGTAACCGAGGTCGGGGCCGGCGACGGCGATGCAGGGTCCCGTCGATTGGTCGGTGCCGGTCGTCGTGTTGCCGGTCACCGGGGTGCCGAGAGAGATCGGCAGGCCGCTTCGCCGGCCGCGCTCGACATGGAGCGTCAATGCGCCCGAGGTCACCGCGGCCGACGCCTGATCGACGACGACGCAGTGATCGCCGGCAACCAGATCGAACACGCCCTGCGTCTGCATCGTGCCGCAGGCGTCGTTGTGGCAGAGCGCGCCCGGCGGTACGGCGCCGTTGAAGCACGCCCCCTTGAACACGCGGATCACCGTGTCGTAGCTCGAGCCGAACGTGTCGAGATACACCGCCTCGTCGGCGTCGAGGTGGATCTTGTAATAGACGTCGCGGCCGCCGCTGCCGCCGCAGAACGCCGGGCCGTTGGTCGCCTTGCTGGAGTCGTCGGTCGCGAACGTGACGTCGGCGGTGAACGTGCCGCCCGCGCTGATATCGATCGCGCCGGCCGCCTTGTCGTTCGAAGGGCACGGCGGGTCGCTGCCATCGCAGTCCTGATCGATGCCGTCGCCGCAGATTTCGGGCGCCGGCGTGCAGCCATCGATCAACACGCGCGTGTCGGCGAGTGCTGCGTCGTCCTCCAGCGAGCTCAGCTGGCACGTGCCGGCGATGCACGCGAGCTCACTCGGGCACGGTGCCGTGTCATCGCACGGGCTGCCGGTCGCGGGATTCGGATGGTAGCACCCGGCCGCGAAGAGCCCGACGAGGAGCGCGAACCTCACACCCCATGGTCGGTGGAACGCGCGTGACGCGCAACCGGATTAGCGACGTGGCACGTAGAGCTCGCCGCCCTGCTCGACGAACTCCTCGGACTTAGCCGCCATCCCTGCCGCTTGGCCTGCCGCTTGGCCTGCCGCTTGGCCTGCCGCTTGGCCTGCCGCCATCTCGCGAACTTCCTCGGTGATCCTCATCGAGCAGAACTTCGGGCCGCACATCGAGCAGAAGTGCGCGACCTTCGCGCCGTCGGCGGGCAGCGTCTGATCGTGGAAGTCCTTCGCGGTATCGGGATCGAGCGAGAGGTGGAACTGATCGCTCCACCGGAATTCGAACCGCGCCTTCGACAGTGCGTCGTCGCGGAGATGCGCGCCAGGATGCCCCTTCGCGAGATCCGCCGCGTGCGCCGCGATCTTGTACGCGATCACGCCGTCCTTGACGTCGTCGCGATCGGGCAGCCCGAGGTGCTCCTTCGGCGTCACGTAACACAGCATCGCGGTGCCGAACCAACCGATCATCGCCGCGCCGATCGCGCTCGTGATGTGGTCGTAGCCCGGTGCGATATCGGTGACGAGAGGTCCGAGCGTGTAGAACGGCGCCTCCTTGCACAGCTTCATCTGGAGCTCGACGTTCTCCTTGATCTTGTGCATCCCGACGTGGCCGGGGCCTTCGATCATGGTCTGGACGTCGTGCTTCCACGCGATGTCGGTCAATTCGCCGAGGGTCTCGAGCTCCGCCAGCTGCGCGCGATCGTTCGCGTCCGCCGTCGAGCCGGGACGCAGGCCGTCGCCGAGCGAGAACGCGACGTCGTACTTCTTCATCACCTCGCAGATCCGCTCGAACTCGGTGTAGAGGAAGTTCTCCTTGTGGTGCGA
>JBDUAS010000127.1:0-18661 GCA_040004535.1 Deltaproteobacteria bacterium | reverse complement strand
TCGACAAGATGACGTCGAAGGGCGTCGCCGCCGCGAAGATCGATTCGACGCTGACGGTGAAGCAACGTCGCGAGGTCGATGCGCTCGTGAAGTCGCCGGGCGGCAAGCTGCTGCTGACGACGCCCGAGCGGATGGCGGATCCGAACTTCCGCACGTTCTTGCGCGACGCCTGCGGTGGCGTTGGCGTGTCGCGGTTCGTCGTCGACGAAGCGCACTGCGTCTCGCAATGGGGGCACGACTTCCGGCCCGCGTACTTGTCGTTGCGCAAGGCGATCGACGACGTCGGCCGCCCACCGGTGCTCGCGACGACCGCGACCGCGCCGCCGCACGTCCGCGACGACATTCTGTTCCAGCTCGGGATCGAGAAGGCAACGATCGTCACGACGACGTTCGACCGCCCGAACCTCCATTACGAAGTCATCAACTTCTCCGACGACGACGAGAAGATGAAGACGCTCGTCACGCTGCTCAAGAAGCTGCCGAAGCCGGGCATCGTGTACTGCGCGACCGTCAAGAAGGTCGAAGAGCTGTACGAAGCGCTGACCCGGTGGGGCGTGGCGGTCGGCAAGTATCACGGCCGCATGAACAAGGGCGAGCGCGACAGATCGCAGAACGAGTTCATGGCGAGCAGCGAGCTCGTGATGATCGCCACGAACGCGTTCGGTCTCGGCGTCGACAAGGCGAACATCCGCAACGTGCTGCACTACCACGTGCCCGGCTCGCTCGAGTCGTACGCACAGGAAGCCGGCCGCGGCGGTCGCGATGGCAAGGCCTCGCGCTGCGTGCTGTTGTTCTCGCCGGACGACGTCGCGATCCAGGAGTACTTCTTGTCGGGCACGTATCCGACGAAGCGCCAGGTTCGCCAGGTCTACGAGACGCTGCAGGTGTTCACGAAAGCGATCGGCACGCCCAGCGAAGCCGATAGCGCACCGACGGTCTCGAACGTCGCGCTCGGATCGAGCGTCGGTCAGCAGCGCACGCGCACCGTCCTGTCGCTGCTCAAGGACGAGAAGTTCATCGTCGAGAAGGACGGCGGCACCTACTACGTCGCCGATCCGCCGCCCGAGTACGAAGACGTGATGGAGCGCGCGCGCCAGTACGAGGCGCGCCGGATCGCGGACCGCCAGCGCCTCGATGCGCTGCTCGCGTACGTCAAGACGGCCGACTGCCGCAACCGGGTGATCCTCGACTATCTCGGCGAGCCCGGCGCGCCGAAGTGCGGCCGCTGCGACAACTGCATGCGGTCGAAGGAAGAGGTCGCTGCCGCCGCTGCGATCGCGGCGCGACTCGGCTCGGTCGTCGTTCACGAGCTCGACGCCGATGCGGCCGAGCTGCCGAAGCCGAAGCGCGAGATCAAGGCGCGCACGGTGCGGATCGATCAACCGCCCGCTGCGATCATCGCCGAGGGTTCGGCGCCGGTCGCCGCACCCGCTCCTGCGCCGACCGTGATGCGCCGCGCGAAGCCGGGCGCTGAAGCCAAGCCGAACGGTGCACCGCCGCCCGCTGCCCCGCCCCCGCCGACCGTGATGCGGCGTGCGAAGCCAGGCGCCGCACCGGTCGTCGTCGAACCGCCACGCGTCGAAGCGAAGACCGAGACCAAGCCGGCGCCGCACAAGAAAGACGCGCCCCAAGAAGACGACGACCTCGATGATGACGAGGACGACGACGAGGATGATGACGAGCTCGAGGGCGAGGCGGATCTCGACGAGGACGACGACCTCGACGACGACGATGACGACGACGACGACGATGACGATGACGATGACGATGACGACGATGATGACGACTACGAGGTCATCGACAAGACCGCCGCCGAGCTCGCCGCCGAAGGTATCGAAGGTCCCGGCGAGATCACGGTGCTCGCACGCAAGCGCGTACCAAAGCAGCCGAAGCAACGGCCGGCGCCGGTAGACGACAACTCGGCGTCCGCGAGCGCCGCCGAAGCCCGACGCCGGCGCCGACGCCGACGCCGCAAGCGACGCGCGATGCTGCCGCCGAAGAGCGCGTTCTCGACGCCGGTGTTGTCGACCGCCGCGCCGATCGCCGACGCGCAACCGCGCCGCGGTGGTGGTGGCGGCGGCCCGGTGATCGAATACGTACGCGGTCCGATGCGGATCGCGATGGCGCCCGTCGCGTCGGCGAATCCGAATGACGCAGGTGTCGGCCGTCGCCGCGGCAAGAAGCAGCGGCGGTGGGAGCGCGGTCCCGGTGGTCCGCCGCGTCGGTTCGAAGAGCGCGGTCCGGGTGGTGGTGGCGGGAGCGGAGCGCACGTGCAGACCGGTCCGAGCGGTCCCAACCCGGCCGGCGGACCGAATGGACCGAACGGACCGAACGGTGATGGCCAACGTCGTCGTCGGCGCCGTCGGCGTCGTCGCGGTGGGAACGGCCTGCAGACGGGCGGGCCGATGCTCGAGGGCGGCAACGGCCAGCCCGACGGCCAGCACGACGGCAACGGCGCGCACGATCCGAGCGCGCCGGTCAGCTTCTTCGAGCCGACCAACGGCAGCGGGAACGGTTCGCAGCCCGCGCAGCTCGGTCCCGATGGTCAGCCGATGCGCAAGCGCCGGCGCCGGCGCCGGCGTGGTCGCGGCGGTCGCAATCGCGAGTGGCGCGCGCCGACCGGTAGCGAAGGCGGCAACGGCGGCGCGCCGCCGAGCGCGGGCGGCGGCGAATAGCCTGTTGGCGATCACGCCGCGTCCGCGTACCCTTGAGACGTGCTCGATTGGCTCGGCTCCGTACAGATTCGCAGGCGGTCTGCGAATCGCGTCGAGCTAGACCTCACCCGAGCGACTTCGTGGACCGGATGGGGCGTTGCCGGCGTGGGTGCACGCATCGCGTGGATCGGCCCGATGTGGGCGCTCGTCGTCGGTGGCGTGTTGCTCGCGAGCGGCGCGTTGCTCGGGACGCTGCGTCGCCACCTGGTGTTCGATCGCGAGGACGGCCTGCTCCGTAGCGAGCAACGGATCTTCGGAATCAAAAGGCGGTCCGCCATACCGTTGTTTCACCTGCGCGCAGTCGTCGTCGCGGCACGGCGTGGCGGGATGTATGTCGCGTATGTCGAACGACGCATGGGTGGGACGATCCATCTCGACGAAGCGCGCAAGCCCGGCCCGTTACTCGCGTTGGCCGAAGCGATCGCGGATGTTGCCGAGCTCCGGCTCGTCTATGACGCGACCACGCGCATGGCAGCTTCCGACTAGCCCGAGTAGAAAAAGGACACGGGTTCGAGATACCGTCCGGCCGTGAGCAGTTCCTGGTGTCTCGTCGCTCTCGCGCTGGGTGGGCTTGCAGGGTGCAAGAACAACGGTTCGGCGGCCGCAACCGAGAAGGCCAAGGACACCGAGCCGCACAAGCTCGCGGGTGTCTATCCCGACAAGTTTCAGTGCGACAGCATCCTAACGGTCGATCAGTTCGGTGCGTTGATCGGTGGCCAAGCCCACGCGCTCGATTCGGCGAGCTCGGTGCCGCGCGGTATCGCGCATCCTTGTAACTACGAGGTCACGGTCAATGGCGCGGCCGAGTACTGGACCTACGACTTCGACTGCCGCGACGGCGCGAAGCAGCGCGCGGACAAGTTGTTCGAGCAGTACAAGACCGGCTCGAGTGACATCATCGAGCAGTACGACGCGCTCGCGGATGCAGGCGCGGTCAAGGCGAACGATGCCGGCACGTCGATCGCGCGGCCCGAGCCGGCGGTCGAGGTCGACGTCGGTGCGAAGGGCCTCGACCATCACGGCCAGGGTCTGGTCTTCATCGACGACGATGCGCCGTGTTACGTCCGCGTCGTCGGTCCGAATGCCGCGCATCGGCTTGTCGTCGCGCAGGCGATCGCGAAGAACCTGACGTTCGCGAACGCGCCGATGACGCCGCGCCCGCTGAAGTAGACTTGATGCGCGACGAGCGCGACGCGCTGTTCGCGCTGGCCCTGCCGCTCGCCGCCCAGCAGGTCGGCAACCAGCTGATGGGCTTGGTCGATGCCGGAATGCTCGGTCGTTACAGCGACGCCGCGCTCGCCGGCGCCGGTCTCGGCAACAACCTCCTGTTCGCGATCACGTCGCTCGGCATGGGCATCGTGATGGGCATGGACACGGTC
Source organism: Deltaproteobacteria bacterium (assembly GCA_040004535.1). Classification (GTDB taxonomy): domain Bacteria; phylum Myxococcota_A; class Polyangia; order Haliangiales; family Haliangiaceae; genus JABFXX01. The sequence goes on along the minus strand of JBDUAS010000127.1, from coordinate 14,568 downwards.
GTGCCGCAGGCGCTCGGTGGAGGTCGGATCGCGGATGCGCGGCGCGCGGTCGGTGCGGGCGTGCGGCTCGCCGTGCTCGTCGGCTTGATCGCGACGCTACTCGTGTTCGGCACGCCGCTGCTCATGGACATCGTCGGTGTCGATGCCGACGTGCTGCACGAGGCGCGCGCGTACATCTATCTCCGCGCGATCGGCATCGTGCCGTTCCTGATCACGATCGCGTTGCGCTCGTACCTCGCAGCGCACCACAAGACCCGGCCGCTCGTCGTCGCGGTGATCGTCGGCAACCTCGTCAACGCCGTTCTCGACTGGGTGCTGATCTTCCCGTGCGGGCTCGGCGTGATCGGCGCGGCACTCGCGACGACGCTCGTCCAGGTCTTGACGGTCGTGCTGTATCTCGCGGCGACGCGCACGCTCTACGAGGATCCGGCGCCGCCGTCGACGAACGCGGATCTGCGCGAGGTGCTGCGCTACGGCCTTCCGGTCGGTGGCCAGATCTTCGCGGAGGTCGGCATCTTCGGGGTCGCGACCGTGATCGCGGCGCACCTCGGCGAGCTCGACGCGGCCGCGCACAGCATCGCGCTCAACATCGCGAGCTTCACGTTCTCGTTCGCGGTCGGCGTCGCCGCGGCGACTTCGGTGCGCGTCGGCCACGCGGTCGGCGCCGGCGATCTGACGCTCGCACGCGCACGCGGCCTGCAAGGCATCCGGCTCGGCCTGATCGTGATGGCGTGCTTCGCGGCGTCATTCTTGATCGCGCCGGCGCTGATCGCGCGTGCGTTCACGAACGACACAGCGGTGATCGTCGCGACGGTGCCGCTGCTCTACATCGCGGCGTTGTTCCAGCTCTCCGACGGCACGCAAGCGATCGGCGCGGGCGCGCTGCGCGGGCTCGGCCGCACCGGCGCGACGCTATGGGCGAACCTCGTCGGTCACTACGCGTTCGCGCTGCCGCTGATCTTCATCCTCGGCTTCGGCATGCACCTCGGCATCGTCGGCGTGTGGTGGGCGCTTTCGGCGGGCCTCACCGCGACCGGCATCTACCTCGTGATCCTGTTCGTGCGGCTGACCCGTCAGAAGTAGCTGTCGAACCCGAGCATGATATGCGGATGGAACGCCGGGTTGTTCGGCGCGTCCTGAAGCGGGAACGCGACGTCGAGACGGAACAGCTCGCGCGAGAGGTGCGGAACGAGCATGCGCGCGCCGACGCCGACATCGTTGTAGAGCTTGAGCTGATGCAGCGAATCGGCCGCGCCACCGACCTCGTAGAACGCCACACCGCCGAGTCGCAGCACCCACAACGCGAGCGGGCTCATCCGCAGCTCGGCCTGGGTCTTGACGAGCCGGCTCGAGTCGTTGCGCGGCGAGCGGAACTCGTTGACGTTGTAGCCGCGCAGGCCGCTATCGGAACCGATCGCGTAGTACCCGTTCTGGGTGTTGTGCCACTGCGTATCGACCTCGCCTTGGACGACGATGCGGAACCACGCGATCGTCGGCGTCGCAAGCCGAAGGGACGCCGAGGCGCTGTTGTCGATCGTCGTCCAGTCGTGCGGTGCGCCCGCTTGAAACCGCAGCGAGCTGCCCACAGACGGGTGGATGAAGCCATCTTGCAGCCACCTCCAGATGTAACCTGCGGTGATCGTCGGCCGCGTGAAGTTGAGATCGCCGCCGAGCGCGGTCAGGCCTTGCGCGAGCGATGCCGAGAAGCTCGGCCCGAGCTGGACGTCCTCCGCGAGGTCGTAGGTCGAGACGTTGCGGACGGTCGTGTAGCGCGGCTGGAACACGGTGTAGCTGACCGAGGGCTGCGAGATGACCTCGTTGCGCGGGAACACGTCCTGCTCGAACAGCGCGAGCGACGCCGCGTCGATGTTGGCCGTGTAGTTATCGAGTACCGAGGTATGGAGGCTCGACACCGTGTAACCGAAGCCGAGCTGGTGCTTGTAGGTCGTGCCCCACTGGTGGGTGACGCCGGCGCCCACGGACCAGGTGCGCGAGCGATATTCGAACGGCACGCCCGAATCAGGATCGACGTAGAGGTCGTACGGATCCATCTGACCGTTGAACGACCGGTTGATCGCGTTGCGATAGGCGAACGACGAAGCCCAACCCCACTCGCTCGCGAGTGACCACAGCGGCTTGCTGATCGAGACCGTCGCATCGGAGCCTTCGGAATGGAGCGTCCCGTCCTGCAGGCCTTGCGGCGCGCCGGGCACGAACGTCTGCATGTTGGTCACCGGGCTGAAGAACTTCGTCACCTTGCGGGTCAGGACGTCGTCGAGCCGGACGCGAAGATCGAGGTGCTTGCCGAGGAAGTCCTTGTCGATGAACAGCGGACCGACGGCGATCGCCCCGGGGTCCATCACGACCGCGGCGGCGAACACGTCGCGCGTGCCAAGGAAGTTGTTCTCCGACAGCGAGAACGACAGGTTCGTCAGCGCGGCTTGCTGGAACGTGTACTGGGTGTTGAGCCGGAGGCTCCAGATGTCGCGCGTGATCACGAGCAGCTTGACCGCGTTCGCGACCGACGACCTCACCGGGATCAGCGCGACGACCGAGCTGTAGAGCGGGTCGTGGAGCCGGCGAGCGCTCTCCTCGACGCGGGCCTGATCCCAGACCTCGCCCTTTTCGATCGTGAGCTCTTCGCGGACACGGGTCTCGCGCGTCGTGTAGTGGAAGATGTTGAAGAACTGGAGCCAGTTCGATTCGGCGAACACATCCTCGTTCTCGACGAGGACTTCTTGGATCACCTTGCCCCACGGCTCGGGCTCGACCTCAAGACCGCGGCGCTCCAGCGTGCGGATGATCGATTGACGCTCGAGCGACGAGAACGTCGCGATCCAGTCGCACTTCGGATCGTGGGAGGTGCACACCGCGAGCGCCGCGTGGCGTGCTGCCACGGTCGTAGCAGACTCGCTCGTGCTACCGGCGTTCGGGCCAAACCCGGAAGGGGGCGTGACTGCGGTGACGGGCGATGGCACGGAAGCGGAACCGACACCGGGACCGTCCCCCGAACCGGCACCGGTACCCGAACCGGAAGCGGCACCGGTACCCGAAGCGGCACCCGCACCCGAACCGGAATCGGAACCGGAGGCGGAACCGGAACCGGAACCGGACGTCGGAGTCGGAGTCGCGGGTTGCGCGAGCGCAACGCGCGCGACACACACGAGGACGCAGACGAGGAGAGAGACGCTGCGCACCGACCTCTGGATGGTACACGCGCTACGGCGCGAGACCGTGCGTGACCCGCGGGTTCTTGCCCAGATCGTTGACGCCCGTCACATGCTGAAACCCAGCCGCTTCGAACCGCGCGCGCACCGTGTCGGCCTGATCGAAGCCGTGCTCGACGACGAGCGCGCCACCGGGCACGAGGAAGTCGCGCGCCGCGGCGCAGATCCGATCGTAGAACGCCAGGCCGTCGGCGCCGCCGTCGAGCGCCATCACGGGCTCGCGCTTGACCTCGGCCGACAGCGTCGCGATCACGGCGGTCCGGATGTACGGCGGGTTCGACACGATCAGATCGAACCTGTCGCCGGCGACCGGGGCCCACAGATCGCCTTCGCGAACCTCGACCCGGCCGACCAGCTGGTTGCGCTCGACGTTCGCGCGCGCGATCGCTGCGGCTTCCGGCGACAGCTCGGTCGCGATCACCTGTGCAGCCGGCAGCTCCTTCGCGAGCGCGAGTGCGATCGCACCGGAGCCGGTGCACAGATCCAGCACGCGACACGGCGCGCTGCGATCGGCGCGAAAGGTCCGCGCGACCTCGACGACGGTTTCAGTGTCGGGCCGGGGCACGAGCACGGCCGGCTCGATCGTGAGGGGCATGCCCCAGAACTCGTGCTCGTGGACGAGGTACGCGACCGGCTCACCGCCAAGCCGCCGCTTGATGAGCTCGCGGTAGCTCGCGAGCTCGGCGTCACCCAGCGGTTGATCGAAGTTCATGTAGAGCAGCGTGCGCGAGCACTTCAACGCGTACGCGAGCAGCAGCTGGGCCTCGAGGCGCGCGGCGCCGATGCCGTGATCGGCGAAGCGCTTGGTCGTCCAGTCGAGGACGGCGAGCGTGGTCCAGGTCTGCGTCACCCGGCGCCCGTATATCACGTCTCCGAGCCCGAGCCCGAGCCCGATCAGGGATCCGGTTCCGCGCCGGATCAGGATCGATTCCAGGGACCCGGCTCGGGCTCGAGCTCGTCGTTTCGATCAGCCGACCAGGACGAGATCGCCGTGATCCATGCCGGTCGACGGGGCGATCGCTATCGCGCTGATCGCCTCGAAGATCCTTGTCGGATCGTCCGTCTCTGGATCGAGACCCGCCGCGCGGATGGCCTCCATCGTTCCCGGTGTCACGTACGCGCCCGGCGCTCCGTCGGTGCCGAGCACGATCGCTGCCCATGGCCCACCTTCGAGGTAGCGCGCGAGCTGGAGTGCGAGCCGGTGATGCTGACCCTCGAGGTGATAGATGCCCCAGAACACGCGCATGATCGCGAGAGGCTCGGCATCGCGCAGGGCGACGCCGATGCGATCGGCGATGTCATCGATCTCGCCGCGCATGCGGTCGAGCTCCACCGCTTGTAGGCCCAGCTCGTCGAGCTCCGCGCGCACCGGCTCGCCCGCTTCGTGCTCGGGAAGCACGTTCTCGATGTGGTCGGCTTCGCGATGCGGGACCGTCGGGCCATCGCTGACCGTGCGGAGATCCGTGGTCGAGTCGTCGCACAGCACGAGTGTGTACGCCGGCGGCAGCGCCATCCGCACGAGCTTGCCGTCGGCGAGGTCCGGACCGAGCAAGCCCTCCGCACCGTTCGCGATCAGGAACAGTAGCTGATCGGTCGCGCCCGCCGCCGCGACCAGATCGACGAGGAGCTCGCGCGCGTAGCTGGCGACCTCGGCGGTCCATGGCGGCGCGAGCACGACGCGCTGCCATCCCGCCGGCAGCTCGCCCGGATCGTCGCGAGTCGCGAGGCACAGTCCGCGCTGCACCGGCCCCACCCCATTCGCCATCCCGGTTGCGGTCTTGCCGAGCGCGATCGCGAACGCATCGGTGACATCGCGATCCCAGCCGGCGATCAGCTCGCGGATCACGCGCGAGGGTTCGAGCACGTGCGCGATCCTCCGCAGCACCTGTGGCGCGAGCTCGCGGCCGATCATGCGACCACCACGATATCGCCGTGGTTGATCCCGGTCGCCTGGGTGTAGAACAGCGCACCGACCGCGGCGAGCGCCGGGCCCGCGTCGCAGGACACGAGCGCTCTTGTCGGCTCGATGCCCGCGTTGCGGATCGCGAGCCACGTCGTGCCGTCGACGAACGCACCCGCGGGCGCGGGGCGGTCCGCCGGCTTCGGACCATCTTGGCCATCGCTGCCGGCGACGAACGCGATCTTGTCCTGCCCGCTGATCCGCTTCGCGAGCTCGAGCGCGAGCTGCTGTGCACGCCCGCCGGTGCCGTGGCCGAGCGGCAGCGCGATCGTCGGTTCGCCCCACTGGAAGTACGGCGAGTCATGAGACGCCTGATAGATCTCGGAAGCGCACCGCACGACCGTCTCCGTCAGCGGATGCGTCGAGTACGAGACCGCCGTCGTGTGACGTTTGCCCTCCGCCACGAACGCATCGAAGAACGCCTTCATCGGGATCGCGAGCTCGCAGCGATCTTGCGGCCGATCCGTGCAGGTCGGTCCCGAGCCGACGATCCGGAGGTCGTCGCCGATCACGTCACTCGCGACCAGCGTCACGACGGGCGCGGCACAACCGCTCGCGAGCCGGCCGCCCTTGATCTGCGAGCGCGCGATCCGCGCCGCATTGAGCTCGTGGATCGTCGCACCGTTGTTCGACACCTCCTGGATCTCGGCGACGAACCGCTCGAGTGAGAGCCCCGCGACCGGCCGTTCGACCAACGCGGACGCGCCACCCGAGATCAACGCGAGCACCACATCCTCGCCGCCTGCCGACGCGACGAGATCGATCACCGCATCCGCCGCGGCGAGGCTGCGCTCGTCGGGCAGCGGATGGCTCGATTCGATCACGTACCAGCCCTTCGGCACCGGCAAGTGATCCAACGAATTCGTAACGCACACGCCGTGAAACACCGGCCCTGCCCCGCGCGCCATCGCGAGCGCTGCCTTGCCGATCGCGAGCCCGTAGATCAACCGGCCGTGGAGCGGCGCGGCCGCGAGGTGCGAGCGCACGCGCTTCGCCGGATCGCACGCCGCGACCGCAGCGCGGAACATCGCCTCGCAGGTCAGCCGATCGAGCGCCATGACGAGAGCACGCCGTTGATCCGATCGATGCCTTCGTCGAGGCGCGCTTCGTCGACGCCGGTGAAGCACAACCGTGCGTGCGCAGTGCACGCGTCGCCGAAAGCACTGCCCGGCGCGAGCAGCACGCCTCGCGCCGCGATCTTCTCGAGCACCGGCATGCAGTCGTTGCCGCTCCACTTCGCAAAATCGACCCACAGGTATGCGCCGCCCGGTGGCAGCGCCGCAGGTGCCTGCAACCGCGACCGCGCTCGATCGCGAGCGCCTCGATAGCGCTCGCGCGCCGCCGCGAGAAAGCCTTCGCCGGTGCGCAGCGCGTGATACGCCGCCATCTGCATCGCGACCGGCACGTTGTACACGCTGTGGTTGGCGAGCTTCTTGACCGTCGCGATCACGTCCGCGGGGCCGAGCGCGTAGCCGACGCGCAAACCCGCCTGCGCGTAGCTCTTCGCGAACGAGAACGTCGTCACCGTGCGCTCCGGTGCGTGGGTCGCGACCGAGATATGCGGCAGGTCGTAGCCGTAGTCCTCGTAGACCTCGTCGGAGAGGATCCACAGATCGTGCGCGCGCGCGATCCGCACGAGCTCTCCGATCTGCGCCGCGTCGAGCATCGCGCCGTCCGGGTTGTTCGGGCTCGCGACGTAGATGACCGACGTGCGTGCCGTGATCGCCGCCTCGACGTGCTCGAGTACGACCTCGATCGGCCGAACGCTCTGCGCGAGCGCCATGCCCTTGATCAGCGGCCAGTGCGGTGTGACGAGGATGACCTCGTCGCCCGGGTCGCAGAGCGCCTGCATCGCACAGGCGAGCGCGTGGGTCGTCCCGACCGTGACCTGGACCCCGCTCGCCGCGAGCTCGATCCCGTTCTTCGCGCGCGCCTTCGCCACGATCGCCTCGATCAGCGAATCCCAGCCGGCCGGCGATCCGTACGCGTAGACATCGGCGGGCGCCAGATCCTGCCAGCGGATCGCGTCGAGCGCGTGCGCGGGCGCGAGATGGGTGTCCCCGATCTGCAGTGGAATGAAGTCGCCCCCCTTGAACGTCGCGAGGTGCTCGCGCAGCCGCGCGAAGATCGAGGCAGGCGTGGCGTGCCCCGCAGCCGACAACGATGGGAACCGCGACACGCCGCGAACCTAACACCGAGAAGGTCGCCACGTGCACGTGCTAGTGCTCGTGCTCGTCTGCCGTCGCGATCCGGCGCGCCACCGCCTCTCGGGTCGGGTCGAGCCCGCCGCCTCGACGGAGACTCGGGGACCGATGATCCGGAGCCATGGCCGGAAGCGGCGTTCCCGGGTCCGGGCCATAACGCGGGATCGAGCAAACGTCAGACGTGCACGCGCACGTGCACGTGACACGTGTACGTGCACGATCAGCTGTTAGTTCGTGTACCTTCGGGCCGATGTCCCCGGAGCTCGAGCCCGCCTTGCAGCGCAGGCGCCCGCTCGGCCTCGAGCTGGTGCTCGTGATCCTGGTCTCGCTCGGCGTGCTCGTGCCGGGGATCTGGAAGTACTCGCTCGTCGATCCGTGGGAGACCCACTACGGCGAGGTCGCGCGGATGATGCTGCAGGAGCACGACCTCGTGCACATGCAGTGGCCGGGCGGGCAATCGCCGACCGAGAACGAGGGGTTTCGCAGCAAGCCCGTACTGACGATGTGGATGGACGCCGCGGGCATGACCGCACTCGGCGTCGGCAAGGACGGCGGCTACTCCGGCGAGCTGGTCTCGACGGTGCGCACGCTGATCGCGATCCGGCTGCCGTTCATCTTGTCGGCGGTGATGGGCCTCACCCTGATGTGGTTGATGCTCGCGAAGCTGGTGTCTCGCCGGGTCGCGTGGCTCTCGCTGCTCGTCGTTGGCTCGACGCCGTTCTTCGGCTTGATCTCGCGCCAGGGCATCCCCGACATGCCGCTGTGCGCGTGCGTGATGGGCGCGCTCGCGATGTTCACGCTCGCGATCGAAGATGGCGAACGGCCGCTCGTCCGTGCGTTCTCGATCCGGTTCGGCCGGCGCCGGCTCGAGATCGACCACGCCCAGCTCGCGCTCGCGGTGACCGGCGCATTCGTCGCGGTCCAAGCGATCTATTACGCGATCTATTTCGTGATGTCGCCGCAGCTCGCGGTGCTCCGGTTCCCGAGCCCGGTGATCTTCTTCCCGCTGTTCATGGGCCTCTTGTTCGCGGGCCTCTGGCGCAACGGCTGGATGGTCGTGCGGTTCGTGCCGGTGATCGTCGGCTCGCTGATCGGCATCGGCGTCGCGCTCGCGAACCACCAGCCGATCACACGCGGCATCGATCGCTGGGATCACTACGCACCCGACCGGTTCGTGATCCGCGTCCTCGCGTATCCGATCGTGTGGACCCAAGGCGAAGGCTGGGCCGCGACCGATCGCGTCGCCGACCACCTGCTCGAGATGGCGCCGATCACGACGATGCGCCAGGTCTACATGCTGTGGTGCTACGCGCTGCTCGGCGTGTCGGTGCTCGCGAAGGGTCCGCCGGGCGTCGTCGTCGCGGGCGCCGTCGGCTTCTTCTATCTGCTGCTGCTCGGACGCTGGCGCGATCTGTACGAGGGCAAGTTCGAGATCAAGCGCGGCCTCCTGCTCATGATCGTCACGTTCCTGCCCTGGCACATCGCGATGTGGCTGAAGGACGGGATGGAGTTCATCCGCCAGTACCTTTACACGCACATCCTCGACCGCGCCGGCGGTGACCCCGACAAGTCACTCGGCACGTTCGAGTACTACATCACCCAGCTCGGCCATGGCATGTGGCTGTGGGCCGCGATCCTTCCCGCGGCGCTCGCGATCGCGATCCTCAAGTCGCGCACCGACACGCGCGAGGGCCGCGTCCGCTTCATGATGACGATGTGGGCGATCTGCGGGTTTGCGGTGTTCGGCATCGTCCAGACCAAGTTCCACCACTACATCCTGCCGATCGTGCCGGCGCTCGGCATCGTCATCGCGTTCTTCCTCGACGATCTGGTCGCCCGTCGCGAGCGCCTGCATCCGCTCTACGCCGCACTCGGGATCGGCGTCGTCTTGCTCGTCACGCGCGATCTGATGTGGGAGCCCGAACGCTGGATCGAGATGTTCGTGTACCGCTACGATCGGCCCTGGCCGAGTGGCGAGCCGTGGTCGGTCGATCCATCGGATGGCTTCCTCGCGCTCGGCGCATTCGCGTGCGCCGCCCTCGCGATCACCGCGGTCTGGCGGCGCGCCGGCGTGATCGCGCTGTGCATCGCCGGACTCGCGATCGGCGTGTGGTCGCTCCAGGCGTACATGCCCGAGGCCGGCAAGCACTGGGGCATGCGCGACGCGATGGCGAGCTACTACCACCAGCGCACGATCTACGGCGAGAAACGCGTGTACTTCGGACCCGGCGAGGTCGTCGACGAGCTCGGCAGCGAGCCGAGCGTCTTCCACTTCGACACGTTGATCCCCGACGATCTCGTCGTCGGCCAGCCGATGACGATCACGATCCAGCTAGACAAGGCGACCGGCGATGACAAGGTGATGGAGAAGTCGCTCGCGCTGGTCGGGAGCGTGACCGCGATCGCGGACCACACGGTCACCGTCACGCTCGCACCCGGCGAACGCGACAAGCTCGCCGCGCTGGTCAAGGAGTGCGCCGAGCGCGTTGCACGGTACAAGCCGTCGAAGGATCCGAAGAACCCCGGCGACGTGCCGCGCGGCCACATGCCGGTGCGTTACCTCGACGCGGATCGGTTGATCGCGTGGCAGCTGTACTGGCGCGGCGAGAATTTCTGGTCGCAAGACGAGATCTTCGGCTGGGCACCCGAGATGCGCACGGGGTTCGACAAACCCGATAGCGCCGAGTTCTTGAAGTACATGAACGACCGCACGAAGGCGCCGCTCGGCCGCCGCTACTTCATCGTCACGGAAGCGGGTCGCGCGACGAGTGTGAAGTCACTGATCCCGACCCAGCGCGGCCGCGACACGTTCGAGGTGATCGAGACGACGTCGAACAAGTTCTCGATGACGTCGTTCGTGTTGTGACCCCTGCCGGTCGATGCTGATCGCGTTCAACAAGCCGTACCTCGTCCACTGCAAGTTCACCGACGAGCAAGACCGGCCGACGCTGTCGACGTTCGGGTTGCCGCCGCGGGTCTACGCCGCGGGCCGGCTCGATCACGACAGCGAAGGCCTGCTGCTGCTCACCGACGACGGCAAGCTCAATCAGCGCATCACCGACCCGAGGTGGAAGGCCGCGAAGACCTATCTCGCCCACGTCGAAGGCACGATCGGGCAAGAAGCGCTGGCAAAGCTCCGCGCGGGTGTCATGTTGAAGGACGGCTTGACGCTGCCGGCCGAAGCGCGTGCGGTCGATCCGCCGGCGTGGCTGTGGCCGCGCACGCCACCGATCCGCGTCCGCAAGACCGTACCGGATGCGTTCCTCGAGCTCGCGATCCGAGAAGGTCGCAACCGCCAGGTCCGGCGCATGACCGCCGCCGTAGGACTGCCGACGCTGCGACTGGTACGGACCGCGATCGGCCGGTGCACCGTCGACGATCTCGCGCCAGGGCAATGGCGCGAAGTGCCTACATCCCTCATTGCATAGGGCAACCGAAGCGCCGGTTTGCGGTCAAAGCCTTAGATCATCGATCGGACTGGCGCGTGGAATGTTGATGCTATCCTCGATCGTACTGAAGTGCGTTGAGGACGAAGTCCTGGGGAGCCATGGCGCAACCTACTGATACCTCGGTGATCCAGCGGCTGATCGGGCGGACTCGGCGGCGCATCCGCGCGCAGTGGGCTCTCGAGGGGGCGACCTCCGCGACCGTGCTCGCCGCGGCGCTGGCACTCGCGTCGATCTTCGCGGTCCGGACCGAAGCGATCGCGCCCGGCACCGGCATCGCGTTGTTGATCGCCGCGGGCGTGTTGATCGCGCTCGGCGCCGCGATCTCGGCGGCGCGCAAGCTCGACGACGAGCGCGTCGCGCGCAGGATCGACCGCGCGTCGAACCTGTCCGATCGACTGTCCACCGCGATCGCGTTCTCGCACACGCTCTCCGGTTCGCGCCCGCTTCAAGACGGCGAGACCGAAGAGATGATGGTCGCCGCGATCAAGGACGGCGTCCGCTCGGCTTCGCGTGCCGATGTCCGCGCCGCTGCACCGTTCTCGTGGCCGCGCGATCTGCGCGCCGCGCTCGGCTTCCTCGCGCTCTCGGCGATCGTCGCCGGGTTGTCGATTCCCACCATCGATCGCGGTGCGAAGGTGTTCCGCGCGATTCCAGATCACGCGCCACCCGGTTCCCAGATCACGATCGAAGGCGCGAACCTGATGCACGGCATGGCGCGGCCACTCGCGTCGCTGCCGCTCCACAACGCGATCGGTACGCCGCAGCTCGGCGCGGCGAATGCGTCGACCGGCTACGTGCCCGGCGATGCGTCGGTGTATCTCGGCACGCTCGCGAAGTCGCGGCCGGTCCAAGTGCTCGATTGGTCGCCGACCCAGATCATGATCAAGATCCCGAACGACGCACCGCTCGGCGATCAGCAGCTGCTCGTGTTCATCGCGACCGATCGCGTCGGCATGGTCGACTTCACGGTCGTCGATCCGAAGGACGCGCGCTACCACAAGCAAGACTCGGTCGCGCTCGATCCCGACGAGAAGGCGTACATCGAAGCGATCCTCGCGGAGCTCGAGAACGTCGCGCAGCGCGACAAGGTCCCGGAGCTCGACGACTTCGCGAAGAAGATCGAAGACCTCCTCGCGAAGGCCGAGAAGGGCGAAATCTCGAAGGAGCAGCTGCTCGACGCGCTCGCGAAGGCCGAGGACGCGCTCGACAAGGACGCCGATCCGAAGCAAGAGGACATCACGAAGCAGCTCGGCGACGCCGGCAAAGAGCTCGCGAAGGAGCAGCTGACCAAAGAGCTCGGCGAAGCGCTCCAGAAGAACGACCTCGACAAGGCCAAGCAAGAGCTCGAGAAGCTCGCCGAGAAGCTCGACAAGAAAGAGCTGTCGGAGCAGCAGAAGCAGGATCTCCAGAAGGAGCTCGAGCAGGTCGCGAAGGACATGCAGCAGCAGGAGAAGCAGCAGGACGACAAGCAGCAGCAGCAAGAGCAAAAGCTGAAGGACGAGATTCGCCGGCTCGAGCAGCAAAAAGACCAGGCGAAGAACGACCAGCAACGCCAGGAGATGGAGCGCCGGCTCGAGGACAAGCAGCGCGAGCTGCAGAAGCTGCAAAAGGACCAAGAGCAAAAGCAGCAGTCGGATCAGCGACGCGCCGTGAAGCGGCTCGAGAAGGACATAGAGAAGGCTGCCGAGAACCTCCAGAAGCCGCAAAAAGATCCGAACAAGCAAGGCGACCAGCAGGATCAAGAGCAGAAGGAAAAGCAGGCTTCACAAAATCTGAAGGATGCGGCGCGCGAGACCGGCCGCGTCGACAAAGATCAGCGCAAGCAAGCGTCACAGAAGAAGATGGGCTCGCAGATGGACGACCTGCGCGAGGCGATGCGGCGCGCGAAGCAGAAAGGCAACAAGGGCCCGAACGATCCGTTCAACAAGAACGGCAAGAACCAGGACTTCATCTCTCGCGCTCGCGGCGGCAAGGGCCAAGGTGGACAGTGGAAGCCCGGCCAGCAGGGCCAAGGCCAGGGCCAGGGTCAGAACGGCGGTCAAGGTCAGGGCTCGGGTCAAGGCGGCGACACGTGGGGCACCGGCCACGACGACAACCTCACCGCGGGTGAGACGAACAAGACCGGCAACGACAAGGACCAGGAGCTCCAAGGTGAGTCCGGCAACAAGGGCGGCTCGACGCGCGAGACGATCCTCGCGGCCGCGCAGAAGGGCTTTGCGGGCGTCGGCTACAAGAAGGTCTACGCGGACTATCAGCGGATCGTCGAAGAGGTGATGCGCAGCGAGAAGCTGCCGTCCTCGTACAAGTATTACGTGAAGCGTTACTTCGCGAACATCCACCCGAACATGGCAGAGCCGAAACAATGAGCACAGCGACCGCAGCGAACATCGAATCAACCGTCGGCTCGTTCACCACCGATCTGCGCGCGCTGCGCGAAGAGATCGGAACGATGATCGTCGGCCAGGAAGAGATCGTCGAGGGCGTGCTGATGTGCTTGCTCGGCGGCGGGCACGCGCTGCTCGAAGGCGTCCCCGGCCTTGGCAAGACGATGCTCGTGCGCACGCTCGCCGAGACGATCCACGCGAACTTCTCGCGCATCCAGTTCACGCCCGACCTGATGCCGGCCGACATCGTCGGCACGAACGTGATCGTCGAGGATCAAGGCGGCAAACGGTTCGAGTTCTCGCGCGGCCCGATCTTCGCGAACATCGTGCTCGCCGACGAGATCAACCGCGCGACGCCGAAGACCCAGTCCGCGCTGCTCGAGGCGATGAGCGAAGGCTCCGTCACGGTCGCGAAGCAGACCTACAAGCTCGAGAAGCCGTTCTTCGTCCTCGCGACCCAAAACCCGCTCGAGATGGAAGGCACCTACCCGCTTCCGGAAGCGCAGCTCGACCGGTTCTTCTTCAAGCTCGTCGTCGAGTATCCGAACAAGGAAAACCTCCACACGATCATCGACCGCACGACCGCCGACACCGTCCCGCAACCGCGCGCGGTGATCCACAAGGAGCGCATCCTCGAGATGCGCGAGCTCGTCCGCAAGGTCCCGCTCGCCCGCCAGATCCAGGACTACGCGGTGCGCGTCGTGCTCGCGACCCACCCGGAGAATCCTGAAGCGACGCCGAAGTCGAAGCAGTTCATGCGCTACGGCGCATCACCGCGCGGCCTCCAGTCCGTGATCCTCGCCGCGAAGATCCGCGCGCTGCTCGAGGGCCGTTACGCGGTGTCGATCGACGACATCCGGCACGTCGCGCCGCCCGCGTTGCGCCACCGGATGATCCTCAACTTCGAAGGCGAGGCCGAAGGCGTCGAGGCCGATGCGATCATCGAAGAGATCCTGAAGGCGACGAAAGAAGCGTAGTGGTCGCACCCGGCAAATTCGTTCCGGTTACCAGAGCCCGGAATCCCGCCGAAGACCGCACCGGCCTCTTCGACGAGAAGTTCCTGAAGACGCTCGAGCACCTTCACATGGTGTCGCGCAAGGTGTTCTCCGGAAACCTCCGCGCCGAGCGCCGCACGCGCAAGGTCGGCTCCGGCATCGAGTTCGCCGATCACCGCACCTACTCGCGCGGCGACGACTTCCGCTACATCGACTGGAACCTGTACGGCCGGCTCGACAAGCTGCTGCTCCGGCTGTTCGAGGAAGAGGAAGACCTCCACATCTACATCCTGGTCGACGTCTCGGACTCGATGTCGATCGGCTCGCCGCTGCCGAAGCTGCACTACGC
>JBDUAS010000126.1:0-18694 GCA_040004535.1 Deltaproteobacteria bacterium | reverse complement strand
AGCGGCAGGATCGCGCTCTTGCCGCGGTCGAAGATGCTCTGGCCGCCGATCGAGACCATCGAGACATCCGGGAAGATCTGGATGTCGCGCACGCTGTCCGTCTTCGACAGGACGTTGCGGTCCTGCAGGGACTCGCGCATCAACTGAGATTGGATATGCGTCCGGCCGTCACCGGTCACGAGCTTCGTCATGAGACCTCACGATAGCGCCGAAAACGACGAAAGGCGCCGGAGCCGGCGCCTTTCAGATTCACACAGCTCAGCTCACGCGGGTGGGTTGAGCTTCGTCGGACCGCAGCCGCCTGCCGTGACCTTCGCCATCGTCAGGTCGTAGAACTTCTTGAGCGCCGTCATGCCGCCATTGTTCGTCGAGTCGAACCGCGGGTGCTCGGCGTGTGGCGCGATGCCCTTCGACACACCGTCGAACGAGGTGTGGTTGATGACGACCTTCGCCATCGCCGGACCGCCCGACAGGTCGACCGTGAAGTACTGGATCGTGTAGTACTTGTTCGTGTCGAGGGTCGTGAATAGACCGGGTGCACCACCCGCCGCCGGCGTCTCTGCGATGCCGGTGACGATCATGCCGTAGCCGCCGGTCGCGTGGCAGTCCTTACAGGCGCTGTTACCCGCCGCCATCTGGCCCCATGCACCGGCCATGTTGGCGGTGTTGAAGTCCGTGATGTTCATGCACGCCGACCACTCGTTGAGGACGCGCGAGGTCGCCGCCGAAAGGGTCTCGCCACCGCTGGTGCCCGAGCCGGTACCGCTACCGCCGTTTGCACGGTCGGTGACTTCCTGCGCGAGCCACGCCGTGATCTTCGCCTTCTGGTCGTCGGTGTACATGCGGCCTTGGTGCGCCGCCGCGACCTGCGTCATGATCTCTGCCGTCGAGGCCGTGAAGTTGCCGACCACCGCTTGGAAGCTCGTGATGGTCGCGTACGCGTCAGCCTTGTTCCCGGCGACGAAGCCGGTCACGTTGCCCGCGGGCGCTGCCGAGTCGTGGCACGACGAGCAATCCGAGAGCTGACCGGGGTTCTTGATGATGGGGTAGACGTTCGTCTCGAACAGGGTCTGACCCATCGTGGGGCCGCCGCCAGTGCCCGTGGTGGGCGGTGGGTTCGTGCCGCCGCCGACCGAACCGCTGCCCGGAGAGTCGAGCTGGCCGATACAGCCAACCAGGCCGACCGTCAGCACCGTGAGGAGAATGGACCGCATTGTTGTTCTCTTCTCTTGTGTTGTTGGGGTGGGTTTGGTTGGGGACTAGCGACGGCGGCGGATGAAGGCCGCGAAGCCGATGAGCAGGAAGCTCGCCGCGCCACCGGTGCCGCCCGTCGTCGAGCAACCGCCGAGGTCCGTGCTGCCGTCCGTGGCCGCCGGGTTCGTGCCGTCGCCGCCGGTGGTGCCGCCGGTGGTGCCGCCGGTGGTGCCACCGGTCGTGCCGCCCGTCGTGTCCGAGCCCGAGCCCGTGGTCATGCCCGACGCCGGCGTCTCGAGGACCGGGACGACCGTGATGAACGCGGCGAGCTTGCGCTTCGCGCAGTCGAGGCAGGTCGCGGACGGAATCTCGTCCGCCGGCTTGCCGGTCGTCGCGAGCACCATGAGGTACGCATCTTCGTTGCCCGCGCCGGTCGCGAAGGGGTTCTTGACGTACTGGACGCCCGAGTAGTTACGGCCCTGGTTACCGGGGTTGTTGCCGAGGTAGTTCGGGTAGAGGTGGCGGTCATACGGGCCACCGGCCATCGAGCCACCGTCGGCGAACGTCTGGGCGGTGCTGTCGAACGTCACGACGCGCATCTGCGAGTCGTAGCCACCGCCGGTGTGAGAGCCGCTGATGAACGTCAGACCGGGCTGCGGGTGATCCGTCGTGCCGAACAGGCCGAACGTCATACCGAGGTGGGTGCCGTCCATGCCGAGGAGCTTCGTCGACATGTCCTGCATCGGGACGACCGCGGTGTGGCCCGCGCCGGTCGGGTCGATGTGATAGACGGCAATTTGGTTGCCGTAGTACGCGCCGCCCTTACCGTTGTTCGAGTTGTTGTTGCCGTGGGCATCGCCCGAGCGCCAGATGATGTCGTCCGTCGGGACCAGGTTGCCGGTCGCTGGGTCGAGCTTCATGATGCGATCGTGCATCGCGCGCTGCGAGTACGTGGTGCCGACGCCGGTCAACTGCTTCTTGCCGTCGACCTGGGTCTTCCACTTGATCTGCGCGTTGCCGGTCTTCGTCAGGTCGATGGCGGCCATCCAGGTGCCATCGCGCTGCGGCTGGTTGTTGCCTTCCGTCCAGGTGCACACCGCGAGGTCGGGGTTCGTGCCCGTGGTGCAGTAGCCGTGCGAGCGTTCCTCGCGCGGGCACAGCGACACGTCGCTGGTCTGCTGGAACGTGACCTTCGTGACGAGGCCGCTCGAGTCGAGCGTCGACGTCAGTGCGGCGCCCTGCGCCCAGCCGTCGTCCTGGCCGTTACCGTTGCAGCCGCGCCATGCGACGAAACGGGTGACCTTGGTGTTCGCGGCCGTGCCGGCCTTGGTGTTGATGACCCACGTGGACGACTTGTCCTGGTTCATCGAGCAGTCGTCGTTGTTCTTCGCGTAGATCTTGGTCTGCGCCATCACCGTCGCGCCGGCAGTGTTGAAACACTCCATGTAGCGCTCGGTGTTGTTGTTCGGCTGGTAGTTGTACTCGGCGCAGATCGCCGCGCCGTCCGCGATCGTGTAAGCGATCGGGTGGTTGGCGTTGCGGTACTCGTTACCTTGGTTCTTGGTGACGAACCGGGCGCCACCGGTGATGTCGGTGTTCGTGCCGAGGCCGGCGTAGTTGACCTGCGCGGCGACCGAGCCGTCGGTGTTCTTCACGAGCGTGAAGGGGACCATCGCGAGCTGGATGCGATCCGTCGGCTTGTGGCTGACGGTCGGAGCGGCGGGATCCACGAGGTCCGTGTTCATCGTGAACAGCAGGCCGTGCGTGTTGTCACCGAACATCGCGAGGTGAGCCATCTCGTTGCCCGGTTGGTTCTCGTCCGTACGGCGGAGACGACCGGGAATCATGTTGGTCGTATCCGGGTTCGTGATCGGAGCGAAGTTGCTCGGGCTCGAGGCAATCGCCTTGACCGTTTGAGGAACGCGCGCGTTCCCGGCTTCGGTGATTGCAGGGAGCGCCAGCCCGGTGGCGGCGAACATCGCGATGGACAGCTTGCGGTTGATCATTTTGTGTTGCCCCAGGTGGAATCGGTTGAGGTGGATGCTGGTCCTATGAGCAACGGGTGTGCCGCACATTTTTCCGCGTAAGTGGCTGGAATTAAATGATGTGACCTCCCTGAAACATGGGGGGCCTCATCCCAGGACTGGGGCCCCATGTTCACATAACGTGCAGAGATCTCGCCTATCTGACAGTCTCCTCGCGGAGACACCCCTCCGGACAGCCGGTGCAGGCAGCCAGCTCAAGTGCACGTGGCTGCACGAGCCCGCTGCCAGTACGGACTGCACCGCAGGTGGCTGTGTACTGCGCAACACCGAGTCCGCGGTACCAAGCACGGCCTGGGACTCGAACCCCAGTTCAGCCCCAGATCGGAGACTCGAGCCCCAGGCAAGGCGGGGCGAATCGTGACGGCGGTGTTACGCGGCTAGTCTTGTTCGTCGGGCAGGATCTTCGGCAGCTCGTCGTCCGTCAGCACGTGCGAGTGCAGCGCGATCGCATTCGCGGGGACTTCTTTGGGCCCGAGCATCACGCCACCGTGCGCTTTCGAGCCGGCGGAGAACGTCATGTCGTGGAGCTCGGCCCACGGAATCCGCGTCGTGCGGCGCTCGTCGTGGATCACCCAGCCCTCGACGATCTTCGAGGTGTCGACGCCGGAGCTCGCGAGGAAGTCGCCGAAGCTCCAGTGCAGCTCGCCGTCGGCGGTCTTCGTCGCCTTCTTCACGTCGAGGTCTTGGCGCTTGATGATGCCGGCGAGCTTGTCGTCGACGTAGATCCGCACGCCGCCGCGAATCGGCTCGCCATAGTAAGGCACGCCTTCTTGCTCGACACCGTCGAGCTCGATGCCGTCGCGCGTGACGGTCGGTGCCTTCTTGTCGATGTAGATCATCATCGAGCTCATCTTGTCGGGTTGCTTGCCGTTGCCGAAGTTATACGGAACGTGCGGAATCGGCTTGCCACCGACGTCCGAGCCGAACCGAAACAGGAACTCGTTTCCGGCGGGGCTCAGCAGATCTTTCCCGGTCACCGCGATCGTCTGCGACAGCTTCGGGCCGTAGACGTGCAGCGCTTTGATCTTGTGCACGTCGACGCCGACCGCCTTGAGGTAGTCGTTGAACTTGTACCAGCGCTGCTGCGACCACTTCCAGCCGGGACATTTTTCGATCGGACAATCGGGTGGCTTGTCGGCGGAGACCTTGTCCTTGATGAAGATCGGCTTGAGCCCGATCGGGAGCTCGCCGAACTGGATGAAGCCGATCGGTTTTCCGTCGACGTAGACGCCCGTATCTTTCCAGCGCGCCGCGCCGCTCTTGAACTCGGCGGGGACGTAGTCGTTGGGATTCTGTCCCGCGAGTGCCGCGGACCCGGAGCCGGCTGCGGATCCAGATCCACTACCGACCGCGGCCTGGGCTGGTTGCGGCGGTGCTTGTTTGCCGGTCGCATCACGACAAGCGGTGCCGAGCAGAGCGACGAGGATCAGATTGCGAACCACGGCTCTATTGTTTGCAGTTGGTGATCCATGTGCAACCGCGCGAGATACCGATGTGTGGCGAGGTCCGGGGCCCCACGTCGAGCGCGATGGCGGGCAGTGCGCTAGAATGAAAACACTGGGTTCGTGCGCTGGCACCGCTGTTGCCTCTAAGGAGGGCGCTATGAGACTCGCCTCGGCTCTGATCTTCGTGTCAGCGATCTGCGGATGTACGTCCGGTGATTCGCCGGGCACCGCGGACGCCAGCACCGCGAACGGACGCGTCTGCTCGGCCACACTCACGACGATGGGATCATTTGCACCGGATCCCGCCGCGACGCCGCCCGTCGGCAGTACGGGATGCTGGCCCGCGGGCGTGTGGACCTTCACCGCCGCCGTCGCGGACAACGCCTGCACCAAGCCGCCGGTGCCCGAGGCGCAGTATCAGTTCAAGGGCACGCAGACGAACGACATGAACGGTGATCCGATCGTCAACATGTTCACGTATCTCAACGATCCGACGAACTCCCGCGTGACCGTGAAGGTCAGCGAGGGTGGCTCCGGGTTGTGCGAGGGCGAGCTGACGATCTACTCGGCCGACGGCAAGACGGTGTGGCTGCTCAAGCCCGAGCTCAACGCGGACAACACGATCACCGGCGATGGCGAGTACGGCGAGTTCTCCACCGATCAGTGGCCGTTCTGATGAAGAAGCTCCTCGCAGGTGTGGCTACGGCCGGTGTCGTCGCGCTGGTGATCCTGATCTGGATCCAGATGCACGAGACGGTCAGCGCCGCGCCGGCGCCGAGCCCACAAGTCGCTGCACCGGTCGCGCCCGCCGCGATCGCCGAGAAGGCGAAGCTCGCGGCGATCGCCAAGCAGGTCGCCGGCGCCGAGCAAAAAGACGGCAAGGTCTCGCCCGCGAGCGACGAGTTCTTCTACCGGTTCGACGACCTCCAGCCGTCGATGCTGACCCGCAATGCGGCGAAGTGCTACACGGGCGGCCTCCATCGCGTGCATCGCAATCAGAAGGTGAAGCTCGCGTTCAACAACAAGATCGTCAACGGCGAGGTCACGGTCACCGACGTGAAAGTCGTCAAGGACGAGACGACGATCGACGATCCTGAGATGGTCGAGTGCTTTCGCCACGAGGTCGAGGCGACGCACTGGCATGACGACACGTTGCCGGACTGGAACGCGCCCGACGAGCTCGTGATCCGTCCCGAGCGCGGCATGAAGAAGTTCACGAGAGAGAACCTCGACTACGAGGGCTCCGGACCCGACTTCACGCATCGCGCGCCGGGCACCTGAGTCCCCACCCTGGGGATTCGTTACAGCGGCGTTGCGAGACCGGGTTGAATAGATCCACGCGCTTGGCGTTTGGCACCGCCGTTGCTCTACACGCCACCATGATCAGAGCCGGGATCGTCGCGATCTGTCTACTTGGCGCCTGCACGACTGGCGATGATCCGGGGGCCGGCGGTGGCGGCGGAGGAGGCGGTTCGGGCTCCGACAACAACACGCTCGATCGTATCTGCACCGCGCAGCTCGCGATCACCGGCACGTTCGTGCCGGGGCAAGCCGCACCGCTCAACCCGGACGGCAGCACCTACGAAGGGTGCTGGCCTATTGGCACGTGGACGTTCGCCGCGACGGTCGCGATGAACGATTGCGCGACGGCGCCAACGATGCTGCCGTCGTACGCGTTCGTCGGCACGGTCACGACCGATCCGCAGACAGGCGACCCGCTGCAGAACTTCATGTACACGACCGATCCGACCGCGCACACGATCGTCCACGTCAGCGAAGCGAGCAACGCGCAGTGTGAAGGCGAAGTCGACGTGTACAGCACGGACGGCAAGCAGATCTGGAACATGAAGCCGTGGCTCGCGACGGGCACGATCACGGGCGAAGGCGAGTACTCGCTGTACAACTCCAATCAGTGGACGAACTGACGGAAGAGCTCGACGGCCCAATCGAGGTCGTCGAGTCTCACGAATTCGTCGGCGGCGTGCGCCTGTGCGATGTCGCCCGGGCCGATCACGATCGCGTCGATGCCGTGCTCCATGTAGAGCGCGGCCTCGGTCCAGAAGTCGAGCTTGCCGATCGACTTCACGAACGGTTGGACGAGCGCCGACAACGCGTCGGGCTGCGCGCACTGAAACGGCGCGTGGTCGACGGTTGCCGTCAGCTCGATCGCGGGATCGATCGCCCGTGCGAGCTCGGCGAGCTCGCGCTCGTACGCAGCGCGATCGAAGCCGGGGTAGGGCCGGGTCGACCACTCGAGCCGACCGCGCTGCGGCACGACGTTGAACGCGACGCCGCCGTAGAACGCCGCGACGTTCATGCACAGGCCCTGCATCTCGGCGGGCCCGTCGTGCAAGCGGCGCATGCCGAGCTCATCTAGCGCGACCGCGAGACGCGCGAGCTTCGCGATCGGCTTCGGCATGAAGTCGGCTTTCGACGAGTGCCCGCCGGCGCCTTCGAGCGTGGCCGCGCCCGCGAGGACGCCGCGATGCGCGATCCCCGCGGTGCGTGCGGTCGGCTCGCACACGATCGCTTCGCGGATGCCGCGCGCGTGCGGCGATGCGAGGAACGCGTGCATCACCGCACTGCCGGCTTCTTCGTCGCCCGAGAACAGCACGCCGAGATCGCGCGCGCTGCGATCCTCGAGCGCGACGAGCGTCGCGGCGATCGCGGCCTTGGTGTCGCAAGCGCCGAGCCCGTACAGCTTGCCGTTCGCGATGGTCGGTTGCCACGGCGAGCGGGTCCAACCGGCGTTCGCGGGCACGGTGTCGACATGCGCGTTGATCAAGCGGCGCGGCGTGCCCCAGCGCGCGAACACGTAGGCGCCGGCGCTGCCATCGCTGCGCGGCGCGGTCTCGACGATCACGTCATCGGCGCCGAGCGCGCGCAGCTTCGGCGCGAGGTGCTCGCACAGCTTGCGCTCGTCACCGGCGCCGCCTTCGCCGCCGGGTTGCTGGGTGGGGAACGCGACGAGCTCGGCGAGGAGCTCGGAGACGGAAGCCATGACGCGAGTCTACGCGGCGAGCGAATCGGCAACGAGGGCTTGCCACGCTTCATGCTGCGCGATCAGCGCGAGAGCGCGCACGAGCAGCGTCTTGCCGGGCTCGGTGCGGTGCCAGGTCGAAGCACCCGAGGGATGCGGTAGCGCGATCACATCAAACGTGTGACCGGCGAGCGTCGCGTGCTGCTGCGTACCGATCACTTCGATCAGCTTCTCGACCTCGGGGAACAGCTGCGCGATCGCGAGCTTGCCGACCGGGATCACGAGACGCGGCTGGAGCAGCTTGATCTCGGACTTCATGTGACGGCTGCAACGCTCGACTTCCTCGTCGGATGGCACGCGATCGCCGCCGGCTTTCCCTTTGCCGGGAAAGCACCGACACACCGCCGCCATGTAAACGCGCTCGCGAAATTCCGGCTCGGAGAGGCTGATCTGATCGAACCACTGGAACAAAGTCTTGCCCGCCGTCCACGCGAACGGCTTGCCAGCGGGGCCTTCTTTGACGCCCGGTGCCTGGCCGATCAGCATCACCGGCGACATCACGGGTACGCCGGTGACGACCGGTCGGATCATGTCCGGACACGCCGTGCACGCACGCAGACGCGTCACGTGGCGGCGCAGCTGAACTAGTGTAGACGACACGCGGCGACACTATGCCGCATCTGTACGACAACGCACCGGGCAAAGACTCCGGAACTGTCCCAGATCCCCGACCTACCCGATGCGGCGGATCACGGTGCACTCGCGGCAAGCCGGGCTAAAATTACGATGTGACCGATCAATCAGACCTGATCAAGCGTGTGCTGGGCAGCAACTTCCTCGCGCTCGGTCTCGTCAAGATGAGCATCGACGAGGACACCACTGCGGGTACGACGCACGTACGCGCGAAGGTGACCGAGGGCGAGCAGCAGGTCGATGTCGACGGAACCGGCGTCGGCGTCGTCGACGCGCTGTACAACGGCCTCCTCGATCGTTACGCGCGCGAGTATCAGTCGCTCAAGACGATCCAGATCGTCGGGTTCCAGCTCGCGGCCGACATGGAGTCGAAGAAGGCGCAGGCCGGTGTCGACGCGGTCGGTAAGGTCACGCTCGAGGTCAAGAACTCCGAGGGCAAGTACTTCTCGTTCATGCATGCGTCACGGTCGGTGACCACATCGTCGGCGTGCGCCGTGATCGCGGCGGTCCAGTACTTCTTGAATGCGGAGCGCGCGTTCTTGACGCTGTACAACGCGCGGCGCGATGCGCTGCAGCGCGGGCGCGAGGACTTGGTGTCGCGCTACACCGCGGAGCTTTCGGAAGTCGTGCAGTCGACGAGCTACGCCGAAGTGATCGCGAACATCCGTAAGGAGCTGTCCTAGGGCAGCTTCGAGCGCTCTTGCATGAGCGGCATGCCCGAGCGGCCGAGCTGGGGCATCGCCTGGTAGAGGGAGATGGCGGTGCGCGCGGCTTGGCCGGCGCGCGGGTCGTCGCATTGGGCGAGACCGAAGGCGGCTTCGAGCGCGGTGCGGTTGGGCTCGTCGCTCGAATGATCGAGAGCGGCGGCAAACAGGTTTGCGGTGGCAGTGGAGTGGTCGCCGGCGATCAACTGGGCGCGGCCGACGAGGACGCTGAGTGCGGGATCGAGATCGAGGCGGTAGCGATCGTGGAGGGACGCCGCGATCGGGCCGATGTCGCTCGGGGCGTGGGCGGCGAGGAGTTGGCGCTGGAGGGCGACGAGCGCTGCGGCGCGATCGATAGAGAGGGGCTCGTCGGCGGCGAGCGGAGGAATCGAGTCGTCGAGCTTGGCGTCGGCGTCGGAGCGAGGGCCGAGGAGCGCGGCGGCGAGGCGCGGGTCGAGGCGGAGTGCCTGCGCGAAGTGCTCGCGGGCGCCGTCGTGATCGTCGCGTGCGAGATCGCAGGCGCCGAGCGCGGCGTAGAGCTCGCCGAGGCGCGCGCTGGTGGCACCAAAGACGCGGATGCGGATCGCGAGCGCGTCGTGGATCGAGTGCTCGGCTCTTTGCAGCTCGCCCGCCTCGAGCTCGGTTTGCGCGCGGTGGTAGAGGCTGGTCGCGATGGAGCGATCGTCTGCGCCGAATGCGGCGGTGCGGAGCGAGAGGCTCTGGTCGTGAAGCGACAGCGCGGTGCGCAGCTTGCCGCGGGCGCGGTTCGCGGCGGCGAGCTTGTCGTCGTAGAGGGCGAGCTCGGGGTGACGATCGCCGAGCGCCGTCAGCACGCGATCGCGGGCGCGAGTCAGTGTCGCGAGCGCGGCGGTCGAATCGCCGAGCGCGAGCTCGACCGAGCCGAGATTCAGCTCGAGCAGTGCGCGCTGATCGGGGCGCAACGGATCGGTGGAGACGAGCGCGTGGTCGAGGAGATCTTTCGCGCCCTTCAGATTGCCGGCATCGCGGTCCGCCTCCGCGATGATGCCGTCGAGCTCGGCCCCCTGGCGGCCGGCGCGCGAGGCGGCGGCGCGCGCGAACGGCGCCCATTCGAGGACGTGCGCGGGATCGCCGCTGAACAGCTCGGTCCGCAGCATGCGTGCCCAGATGTCGAGCTCGAGCGCGCCGGAGTGCGCGGCCGCCGCGGCGTCGAGGGCGGCTTGGAGACGCGCGTGCGCATCGGTCGGTGTGCCGATGCGTGCGGTCGTCGCGGCGTCGAGCACGAGCGCGCCGGCGCGGATCGCGGGAGCCTCGAGTCCGGCGAGGGCGGTCTGTGCACGGGTCGCGATGTCTTGCGCTTCGCGGTAGCGGCCGAGCGCGAACGCGGCCCAACCGCGATCGAGGTCGCGCTCCGTGCTGCGCGCGCGATCGCGTTGCGCCGGACCGGCGGGGAGTGCGAGTGCCGCCGCATCGGTCAAGGTCTCGCACTCCACCGGTTGCGGCAGTGCGGCCACGGCGGTCGGTGCGGCGACGCGCGCTGCGGTATCGAGTGTCGAGCCGGCGTCGCCGGTAGGTGCGTCGGGCACGCCGTGCGCGTCCTTCGTTCCGGCGAGCGCCGTCGCGAGCGCGCCGAGTCGATCGAGGCTGCGATCGAGACAGCGCATGCGGAGCTGGAGCAGCGCATCGGATTGTCCGCCGTGGACGCGGGTCGCTTCGCACACGTCGCGATAGCTGATCTCCCACGCACGGCTCGCTTCGTCGAACGCGGCGATCGTGCGCGAGCTCCACGGCGCGCTCGCGAGGCCGGCCTTGACGCCGTTGCGCACGCTCTCGTTCCACACGAGGCCGCGATGCACGGCCGCGTCGCCGCACGCGTCACCGCCGCCGCCGCGATGCATCGTCCACGCGCCGAGGCTCGCGCCGACGACGGCGGTGCACGCGAGGATCGCGCCGAACCGGACGCGCCGATGGTCGCGCTTGAGCGCGCGCACGACATCGCGCATCGACGCGAATCGATCGTCGGGCGCGGGCGCGAGGGCGCGGACGGCGACGTGATGGACCCAGGTCGGCACGCCGGTCCCGGGCGGTTGCTTCGCGCTCGCGGTCGGCAACGTGCCGTAGAGCGCCTCGAACAACGTGACGCCGAAGCTGTACTGATCGCTGAGCGCGGTCGCCGCGTGACCGGCGACGACCTCGGGCGCCATGTAGCCGGGCGTGCCGGCACGTGCGGTGTCACCGGTGGCGGCGGCGAGCCCGAAGTCGAGCACACGCGCGCGATCGCGGCCGACGACGATGTTGTCAGGCTTGATGTCGCGGTGAACGAGGCCGACATCGTGCGCGGCCGACAGACCCTGCGCGGCGTCGCGCGCTGCGTGCATGATGTCGCGCCACGGCCTGGTGGGCTCGCGCGCCCAGGTGCGAAGGCGTGCGCCCGCGACGAGCTCCATCACGATATAGACCAGGCCGTCGAGCTCGCCCGCGTCGTAGACGGTGACGACGTTCGGGTGCGCCAGCTTTGCGAGTGCGCGCGCCTCGGCGAGCACGCTGGTGTCGCCGTGCTTCAGCACCTTGATCGCGACATCGCGCTCGAGCGTCGGATCGTGAGCCGCGAACACGGTACCCATCGCGCCGGCGCCGAGCCGCTCTCGCAGCTCCCAGCGACCGAGCATCACCGGATGCATGCCCCCGAACAGCTTCGTCCGGACCTGGGCCTGCAGCAGCTCGTCGACGAGGTCGCGCAACCCCCGTGGTATACCGCGCGAGCGTTGACGATGCCGAGCGATCAGGACCTGCTCGCGGGCTGGCGCGCCGGCGATCTCGCGCAGGGCGACGCGCTCGTCACCCGGTACTGGGCGAGCATCGCTCGGTTCTTTCGCTCCAAGATCGGTGACGACGGCGCGGATCTGATCTCGCAGACGTTCCTCGCGTGCGTCGAGAACAAGGATGCGATCGAGCACGTCAAGGCGTTCCTGTTCGCGGTCGCGCGCCGCCGCCTCGCCGATCACCTGCGCGCACGAGCGAAGGCGCCCGAGCTCGATCTCGCGATGTCGTCGATCGCGGACCTCGGCCCGGGCCCGGTCACCGAGCTCGGTGCTCGCGAGCGTCGTGAGCTGCTACACGCCGGCCTCGCGCGAATCCCTATCGACGATCAGATCGCGCTCGAGCTCGCTTACTTCGAGAGCATGGAGAGCGACGACATCGCGCGCGTGCTCGAGATCAACGCGAACACCGTGCGCAGCCGGCTCTCGCGAGCGCGCGACAAGCTACGCGCGGCACTCGCCGAGCTCGGCACCGCCGACGAAGCCACGCTCGCCGAGTCGCAGCTCGGAGCGTAGCTGCACGCCGAGCGGCCCGCGAACGAACGTTCCGCAAGCGAAACGCTTGGCTTCTTGGCGTCGCGCCTACATGCCGCTGCACTCTTGCGAGCAGTACGTGTCATCCGTCGCGCACGTCGGAATCGCGGTGATCTTCAAGTCAGCGACCTGAGCCCCGCCGCTGCTGATCGAGACCTCGAGCTGATACGGGTTGCCGTTGATCGCCGCGGTCGTCGCCGACGTCGGGCACACCGCGATATTCGGCATCGCATTGAGATCGACAGGCTGCTCCGGCGCCGCCCAACCATCACCGGTCGCCTTGACGTACAGCGTGCGCTCGTCGAGGCCGATCACGCGGTTGCTCGCGGTATCCCGCAACGATCCGGTCGCATCGAGATCGCAGGTGTCATCCGAGTGCACGCGCGCACCGACGAGCAAGATGTGGCCGCCCTGCGGCGCACGCATCAGCGGTACGTGATCGCCGTCGTGCAGCGTCACGAGGTTGCCGTTGCCGTCTGCCGCGACGAGCTCCGCTTCGAGCGAGTCGTTCGTTCCGCCGAGCCCGCCGGCGTCGGGAATCGCGCACTGGTTGTGCGACGGCGCGGGGCAGCCGGTGGCGGCGATCAGCAGACCGAGCGCCGCGAGCTTCAGAAGCACGACACGTCCTCGTCGACTTTCGGGTAGTAATAGACGAACGCGTTGCAGTGCTCGCTGGTCTCGACCTTCGGACCGAACGTGTAGCAACAGTCGTTCGCACCTTGCTTGTCGGCGGCGTTGACCGCGTCGCAACCGGCCTCGGGCGGGCTCCACTGGTAGTCACACTGCCACCACACCCCGCCGGTCGCCGGCAGCTGGACGTTCATGTCGGTTTCCATCAAGGGCTCGTTCCAGTTCGTGTTGTCGTAGAACCGCTGCGTGTCGTCGGGCTTCACCGTCGACGTGCCGTCCCACGCCCACATCTGGAAGCGCGTGCCGCGCGAGTGAAAGTGGCCGTTCGCGCCGACGACCGTGTGCGTACCCGGCGGCAGCGCGCATGCGCCCGAGTAGTGCGGCGTCGGGTTGCTCTCGCACACGCGGATGTTTTGCTGCGTCGCGAACAGCGTGCCGAGCTCGGTCGTGTCGTTGTCCTTCGAGCGATAGAAGTTGATGCCGCCGCGGCCGACCCACGGTGTGACCTGATCGGTCGCGTTGACGTAGTGGATCTGCAGCATCAGCATCTCGCCGGGATGAAACCGCGCGGCGACGCCCTGCGGCAGCTGCCAGTCGAACATCTGCTTGTCGAGCGCCGATTGCTGCGAGTTCGCGACGAGCGGCCAGTCGGCCCAGTTCGCAGACTTCCAGCACTCCGCATTCTCAGCGCCCCGGATCACGGTACCGTGCACGCTGCCCATGTCGACCGGCGCGCCCGTCGCCGGATCGAGGCTCACGATCGTCTTCACGCGGAACACGTTCATGTGATGACTGCCCGGGTTGAGCGCGAGCGTCGTGTGATCGACCCAGAGGTCCGCGCCCGCTGCGACGTCCGGCACCTGGAAGAAGTAGCAATCCTGGATCTCGGCGCTCGACGCGACTGGAAACTCCGGCGTCCGGATCCAGAACCCGTCGGCGGGCTCGACCGTGTCGAGGATCCACGGCGCGACCGGGTCGAGGTTGTCGCCGCAGGCGGCGAGGGCGATCACGGACACGAGCGAGAGGGCGAAGGTGCGCACGTCGCCGCAGTTTGCAGCACACGTGCCACCATAACCACGCGAATCATCGCGAGCGCGCCTTAGATTTCCGAGATGTACCGCACGAGCGTGACATCGGTGTCAGTGGCGGGTCGCGAGGTGGCGGAACGGCTGCACGCCTTCGAGCTGCGCCGCCGTACGCAACAACAGATCCTCGCGCCCGTAGGCGGCCGCGAGCTGCACGCCGATCGGCAGGCCCTGGCCGTTGTGAAACAGCGGGACCGAGCAAGCGGGTTGTCCCGTCGCGTTGAACAGCGCGGTGAACGGCGCGAAGTCGCCGGCCTTCATGATGCCCTCGAGCGGATCGTCACCGTTCGACGCGAACGTGCCGAGCGGCATCGGCGGCGAGGTCACGGTCGGCGTCAGCCATAGATCGTAGCGCTCGAAGAACGCGCTGATCTTGCGCGTGATCCCGTGGATCCACGTCCACGCCGACGCGTACGCCGGCGCCTTGATCATCCGGCCGAGCTCGGACAGCGCCCACGTGAGGGGCTCGACCTCGTCAGGCGTGACCGCGCGCCCGATCAGCTGCGAGACCTCGTCGATCCGGGTCGACACCCCGACGAACCACAGCGTGAGGAACCGCGGCACGAACTCGGGATCGTGGGTCTCCGGAATGTCGGCGGGCTCGACGTGATGACCGAGGTCGGCGAGCAGGCGCGCCGCGTAGCGCACCGCCGCGACGCAATCGGGATGCGATTCTTCGACGCCACCCTGAACGTTGATGTGGCGGGTCGCGAACGCGATCCGCAGCGGCTTCGGCGGCGCCACGAGCTCCGCCAGATACGAAGTCAGCTGCGGCGGCGCGGTGTACGGATCGCCGGGCATCATTCCGGCGAGCACGTCGAGGACCGCCGCCGAATCGCGCACGCTGCGCGCGACGACGTGCTCGCACACGAGGCCCGCATCACCGGGCGCGGGAGACATCGACACGCGCGCGCGCGACGGCTTCAAACCGAACAGGCCGCAACAGCTCGCCGGGATCCGGATCGAGCCACCACCGTCGTTCGCGTGCGCGATCGGCACCATGCCGGAGGCGACCGCGCACGCCGAGCCACCAGACGACCCGCCGGAGCCGCGCTTCGGATCGTACGGGTTGCGCGTCGGTGGCCACGCGAGTGGCTCGGCGGCGGGGACGATGCCGAGCTCGCTCGTGTTCGACTTGCCGACGATCACGAACCCGGCGCGTTTCAACGCGGCGACGAGGTGGCTATCGGCGGCCGGCGTGTAGCGCGAGCGCTTGAGCGGCACCGTGCCCATCGCCTGCGGCACGCCGCCGACCGCCGCACCGAGATCCTTGATCAGGATCGGCACACCACGGAACGGGCCGTGCGGAGCGGCATCGCAGGTCGCGCGCGCCTCGTCGAACATCGGCACGATCACCGCGCCGAGCTCTGGGTTCGAGCGCTCGATCCGCGCGATCGCGGCGTCGACGAGCTCGCGGGGCGTCGCCGCCCCTGTCCGGACTAGCTCGGCTTGCGCGGTGGCATCGAGGTCTGCGAGGTGCATTCCGGCCAAGGGTAAACGTGATATGCCCCGCACGTGCAACCCAACCTCGCGGGCAAGCGCGCCTTGGTCACCGGCGGCGGCCGCGGCATCGGCGCGGCCTGCGCACGGGAGTTGGCCGCGGCGGGCGCGCACGTGGTCGTGTGCGGGCGCAAACCCGCGGACCTCGAAGCGGTCGCGAAGGAGATCGCGGGCGAGGCGTTCGTCGTCGATCTGATGGACCGCGCGGCGACCGATGCCGCGCTCGCGAAGCTCGGCAAGGTCGAGATCCTCGTCAACAACGCGGGCGCCGCCGAGAGCGCCGCGCTCGACAAGACGACCGATCTGATGTGGGACCGGATCCTCGAGCTCGACGCGACGTCGCCGTTCCGGGTCGTCCGCGCGCTCGTACCGGCGATGATCCAGGCAGGGTGGGGCCGGGTCATCAACATCGCGTCGAACGCGGGCGTCTCGGGCTACGGTTACACGGCGGCGTACTGTGCAGCGAAGCACGCGATGGTCGGCTTCACGCGCGCGCTCGCGATCGATCTCGCGCGTACCGGCGTCACGATCAATGCGCTGTGCCCGGGCTGGGTCGACACCGCGCTCGCGGACGAGGCGGTCGCGCGGATCGCGGAGAAGACCGGCCGCAGCCTCGCCGATGCGAAGAAGACGCTCGAGAACATGAGCCCGCAGCGCCGGATGATCGAGCCGGCCGAGGTCGCTCACACCGCTGTGATGCTGTGCGCCGATGCGGCGCGTGGCATTCACGGCCAGACCCTCGTGATCGACGGAGGAGCCATTCTCAAATGACGACGGAGCTCGTGACGCTGGAAGGGCCCGTGCCGCGCGGCTATGCCGATGGCCGGATCGGGTATGGCAAGACACTGCACGTCGCCGGTCAGATCGGCTGGAAGGACGGCGTGTTTGTCGCGCCCGACCTCGCCGGTCAGTTCGCGCAGACGCTCGACAACATCCTCGGCGTGCTGAAGGCCGCGCACGCGCACGTCGACGACATCGCATCGATGACGATCTACGTCACCGACATGCCGGCGTATCGCGCGGCGCGCAAGTCGCTCGGGCCGATCTGGCGCGAGCGTTTCGGCGTGCACTTTCCGGCGATGGCACTCGTCGCGGTGACCGCGCTCGTCGAGCCCGATGCGCTCGTCGAGATCCAGTGCATCGCGCATCTGGAGCACGCCGAATGATCGCGCCCACCACGTTCGCGTTCGACCTCGCCAAAGGCGTCGCGACGATCACGCTCGATCGCCCGAACCGGCTCAACGCGCTCACGTTCGAGAGCTACAAGGAGCTCGCCGAGACATTCGAGCGGCTCGACACGTTCGCCGAGGTCCGCGCGGTCGTGATCACGGGCCGTGGTCGCGGGTTCTGCAGCGGCGGCGATCAGGACGACATCATCAAGGAGCTGCTCGGCCGCGATACGCCGGCGCTCGTCGCGTTCACCCGTGCGACCGGCCGGTTGATCGAAGCGATCCGCGCGTGCAAGCGCCCGGTGATCGCCGCGATCAACGGCATCGCGGTCGGCGCCGGTGCGGTGATCGCCGCGGCGTGCGATCTGCGGATCGCGGCGGCAAACGCGAAGTTCGGTTTCATCTTCCCGAAGGTCGGGCTGTGTGGCGCCGACATGGGCGCGACGTACCTGTTGCCGCGGATCGTCGGCCTCGGTCACGCGAGCGAACTGCTGTTCCTGGGCGACGTGATCGATTGCGAGCACGCGTACCGGATCGGGCTGGTCAACCGCATGGTTCCGGACGGTGAGGCTGCGGTGAGGCTCGCGCAGGAGTGGGCCGCGCGCCTAGCATCGGGTCCAGCGTTCGCGCACAGCATGACGAAACAGATGATCGAGAGCGAGCACACGATGGCACTCGCCGCCGCGATCGAGGCGGAGGCGCAAGCCCAGGCGTTGTGCATGCAGCACCCCGACTTCGCCGAAGCGCACGCGTCGTTCAAGGACAAGCGGCCGGCGCGATTCGTCGGCGCGCCGGACCAGGAGTAGCCTGTTACATGCGCCTCTCGCACGAAGATCTACCGATGTTCTTCGAGCCGGCGCACGCCGAGCTCGGCGCGCGGTTGGTCAAGGCACGCGATGCCATCGCCGCGGCCGAGGATGCGGCCGATGAAGCGGCGCGCGACCGTGCGGCGGTCGAGGCGCTCGCGAAGGCCGATCTGTTCGGTCTCGTGGCGGCCGCGAATGGCAAGACCGACAGCCGCTCGCTGTGCCTCGCGCGCGAGATGCTCGGCTACGTGTCGCCGCGCGCTGATTCGATCTTCGCGGTCCAGGGGCTCGGCGTCCATTCACTCTTGCTCGCGGGTTCGGCGCAGCAACGCGAAGAGGTCCGCAGCTACGCCCGCGGCGCCGGCATCGCCGCGTTCGCGTTGACCGAGCCCGAGGCAGGCAGCGACGTCGCCGCGATCCAGACGCGCGCGGCGCCGGTCGCCGAGGGCTATCGCCTCGATGGTGACAAGCTGTTCATCTCGAACCTCGGGATCGCAGATCACGCGACCGTGATCGCATCGACCGAGCCCGGGCTCGGCGCGGCTGGGTTGACGGCGTTCTGGGTCCCGCTCGATGCACCGGGCGTGACGGTGCGGCCGCTCACCGCGATGGCGCCGCATCCGATCGGTGCGCTCGAGCTGCGCGGTGTCGTCGTGCCCGCGAGCGCGCGGATCGGCGAGGTCGGGCAGGGCATGAAGCTCGCGATGCGAACGCTCGATGCGTTTCGGGTGTCGGTCGGCGCCGCCGCGGTCGGCATGGCGCGACGCGCGCTCGACGAGGCCACCGCGTTCGTCACCCATCGCATCCAGTTCGGCAAGCCGCTCAGCGAGCAGCCGCTCGTCCAGGCGCACCTCGCCGACATGGTCGTCGATCTCGATGCCGCGCGCTTGCTCGTGCTGCGCGCGGCGCATCGCAAGGACACGACGACCGAGCGCGTGACGACCGAAGTCTCGATCGCGAAGCTCGGGGCGACCGAAGCCTGCTCGCGCGTGATCGATCGCGCCGTCCAGCTCTTCGGTGGACGCGGCGTGATGGCAGGCGCGGTCGTCGAGCATCTGTATCGCGCGATCCGGCCGCTGCGGATCTACGAGGGCACGAGCGAGATCCAGCG
>JBDUAS010000612.1:0-1673 GCA_040004535.1 Deltaproteobacteria bacterium | reverse complement strand
GCGTACTCGACCGTGAGCCAGCTCGGCTTCATGTTCGTCGCCGCCGGCACCGGCAACTACACCGCTGCGGTGTTCCATCTCGGCACCCACGCGTTCTTCAAGGCGTGCTTGTTCCTCGGCGCGGGCTCGGTCATGCACGGCATGGAGCACGGCGGCTCGACAACCCCAGGCGACATCACGACGATGGGCGGCCTGCGCAAGCACATGCCGATCACGCGGGCGACGTTCCTGATCTCGTGTCTCGCGATCACCGGCATCTTCCCGTTCGCCGGGTTCTTCTCGAAGGACGAGATCCTCGGCGGTGCGTGGGCGGTCGCCGGTCACGGCACGCCGCCCGGCTGGCCCTCGTTCTACGGCTACATCTTGTGGGGCGGCCTCTTGATCGCCGCGCTCGGCACCGCGTTCTACATGTGGCGCCTGTACTTCCTGGTGTTCTCGGGCAACGAGCGCAGCGAGGCGGCGAAGCACGCGCACGAGTCGCCGGTTTCGATGTGGTCGGCACTGGTCGTCCTCGCGCTGTTCGCGACGATCATCGGCTTCATCGGCGTGCCGCACCTCGAGATGCTCCACGGCATCCCGTCGGCGTTCCACGCGTTGTCGACGTGGCTCGCACCCTCGATCCAGCACGCGTGGATCATCGACGCGACCCACACCGTGCCGATCGGCGCCGAAGGTACAGACACCACGACGTTCATCCTCATGGGCGTCGCGCTCGGCGTCGGTGCATTCGGCATCCTGCTCGCGTGGGCGCTCTACGGCCGCGGGCCGTCGGCGCGCGTCGCGAAGTGGGTCGACGGTCCGCTCGCCGGACCGTACGAGGCATCGAAGCACAAGCTGTGGTTCGATGAATTCTACGACGCCACGATCGTGCGCCCGTACAAGATGCTCGCGCGCGGCCTGTTCGAGATCGCCGATCGCTTCATCATCGATACGGTCGCGGTCAACGGCTCCGCATTCATCGTCAGCCTGTTCAGCCGGCTATCGCTGTGGATCCAGAACGGCCAGGTCCAGCGCTACGTCGCGGGCCTCGTCGTCGGCGCGGCCGCGGTGTTCCTGGTCACCGACTGCCACCGCCACCCCGCGTTCTCGATCACCCGCCACGGCGAGCAGCTCGAGCTCCACGCCGAGCCGGGCGCCGGCATCGTCGGTCCGAACGTGAAGCTGCACTGGCACATCGATGGCTCGACGGATTGCTCCGGCGAAAAGACCAAACCCGGTGAGCCGCCGGACCTGGTGGTGCGGCGGGGCGACGTCGGCGCGCGCATCGCGCTCTGTGTCGACGACGCGATCGCTCGCAAGATGACCGTGATCACCGCGGAAGTGCCGACGGAGGAGACGCCATGAGTAGCGCCGGTGGCTTCCTGCTGCCCTTGATCCTGGGCCTGCCGCTGCTCGGTGCCATCTTCGTGATGTGCACGCCGAAGGGCGAGAGCTCGCTTCACCGCGGCATCGGCCTGTTCTTCTCGATCGCCACGTTGCTCGTGTCGCTCGCGGTGTTCCGCTACTACAACCCGAAGGAAGCGGGCTTCCAGCTGGTGTTCGACACCGAGTGGATTCCCGGTCTCAACGCCCACTTCAAGATGGGCCTCGATGGCATCAGCCTGTTCCTCGTGATCCTCACGACGTTCCTGATGCCGCTCACGCTGCTCGGAACGAAGAACTCGATCGAGAAG
>JBDUAS010000021.1:0-52536 GCA_040004535.1 Deltaproteobacteria bacterium | reverse complement strand
TTTCTTGCCGCCCAAGAAAACGGCTTCTACACAACTATAGGGACACGACCCGCGCGCACACGACCGTCGCGCTTGAGCCGCGCCACAGCCACATGCAGCGCCCGAGGTGCGGCGCCGATCTGCGGCGCCAGCGTCGTCATCGTCTCCCCCGGATTTCGGCACAGCACTGCGTAGAATCGCTCCGCCAGCGCCGTCAGGTCTTCGGCGGCGCGCCGGGGTCCTGCACCCTGCCGCGATCGACTCGCATCCGGCGTACTCGTGCTCGCGCGCGCGTGATTTCGTCCGTCCCGCGGCGCTGCCGCGAAGGCCCGCTCCACCGCCGATGCCGCCGCGATCCGCGTCGACTCGATGTGCTTCCG
Source organism: Deltaproteobacteria bacterium (assembly GCA_040004535.1). Classification (GTDB taxonomy): domain Bacteria; phylum Myxococcota_A; class Polyangia; order Haliangiales; family Haliangiaceae; genus JABFXX01. The sequence goes on along the minus strand of JBDUAS010000021.1, from coordinate 52,177 downwards.
CACCAGCTGCTCGATCTGCTCCACCAATTCGTTGTTCGTCGTCATGCGAACGAAATCGCACGGCGAGATCAGGCGCTCAACACCACCCCTGAACGGTTACCGTGGACGTGCATCATGTAAGTACGTCGCGAGCGCTTCGCCGACATCGGCCGGCAGTGGCAAGCGATCTCGAACCGCGCCTTTGCCCGGCACGGTGATCTCCGCTGCGCGCCAGTCGATGTCGGAGAGCTGCAGCATCACGATCTCGAGGGCACGCAATCCCAACCGCGCGAGCAACAGCACGATCGCGTGGTCGCGCGGCTCCGACGACACCGCAGCGATCACGCGCTCGACCTGACTCGTGTCGACGTGGCGAGGTACCGAGGAGTAGCGCCAATTCGCGACCGACAGGACCGCCGGCGTCAGGTCCGCAGCCGTGAGCTCCTCCCGGAACAGGAAGCGAAACAGCGAGCGAAGCGCGGTCGCGAGCAGCTTGGCTCGCGCTCGACTCATCTCTTTCGCGCATCGGAGCAGGAAACGTGAGACGTCTGCCGGCCCGAGCGCGAGCAACGACGCGCAAGGATGCTCATCGAGGAACCGACGAACGAATGGGCGGTACCCTTCGATGGTGGCCGGCACCAGGCCACGCTCCCTCTGCAAGTACGTCTCGTATAGAAGCCGCAGCTGATCGGCTGCAGAGCCCTCGGCAACGACGGCCGGTGCAACCACATGGTGTCGACGCAGAAGCTCGAGGAATGCGCGAACGCCTCTGCGAGATCCGTGACGACACTTGCGCCGCCGCTCTTTGAGGTACGCCTCGACGAGCTCCTCGTCGAGGTCAGCGACGCTGCGCCCCCTCGCCTCCAGCCAGCTACCGAGATCCTTCAGGACTCGAAGCCGGATCTGCCCGACGAACCGACAGTATCCAGCTTTGACCAACTCGGCCGCGAATGCGTCGAGGTGCGCGCCGAGTGGACTTGCGCGCAAGACGCGAGCTTCCTGCTCGCTTACGAAGTGCTCGATCATGTCTCCTCCTTGGCCGACGATCGTCGACCAAGTGGAGGGCAGCCGGATTATGCCGAATCGAGTCGCGCCGAAACGCGGCTAGCACCCGTCGCGTGGCCTCTCACGAGCAACACCGCATCGCCAGTCGGCATAATCCGGGAGGCGGCATAATGACGCTTATGCCGACGTCGGCATAACCGGCATTCCTTCGCGAGTCACCTGGTCATGCGCGGCGCCACGATGACCGCGGTGCAGGAGCTACTCGGGCATTCGTCGATCGTGATGACGATGCGCTACGCCCATCTCGGTCCTCAAGTGGTCCGCGAAACCGTCAGGCTTCTGGATGGCTTGGGCAGAGAATGGGCAGAGCAGTCGAAGAACGCCGCTAAGTAACCGAAGGTAGGGTGGAGATTAGGGGGATCGAACCCCTGACCTCGTGAATGCCATTCACGCGCTCTCCCAGCTGAGCTAAATCCCCGTTACCGAGGCGAGGTTTCTACCGACGCGCTCGGACCCTGTCAAGGGTCAGGCCGAGAACCGAGCCGCTACTTGTCCTTAGGCGGGACGTCGTCGGGATGCATGTACTCGGCGAGATCCGCGTCATCGTCGTCCTGGCGGCCGAAGCTGATGCCGCCCTTTTTGCCGGGCTTCGTCATCGCCCGCGGATGATCGCGCGCCGTGATCTCGTCGGCGGGACGATCTTCGACCGGCTCGACTGGTGGGCGCCAGACCCGAGCCGACGCAGCGGTCTTGCGAGGCGGGGCGACCCACTTCGAGGACGACACGGTCCCATCGGGCTTGTCACGCGCACGGTCATTGCGCGCGCGGTCATCGAACCGCGAGCGCGACGGAGCGGGCGCGATTTGCGCCTCCTCTTCGTCACCCGCCTCGTCGAGCTCGTCGAGATGCGCAACGACCTCGCGCGCTTCCGGGAGCTGGTCGATCTCGATCTCGCCGCGGCGGATCAAATCCAACACGATCTCACCGAGCTCGGCCACCGCCTCACTCCGCCTTCTACCTGCTAACGCGTCATCCAGCCGCGCCCGGCCTTCGCGCGCCCCGCGCTCGAGTGCGGAGCGCAAGCCGCCGGCCTGCGCGAGTGTGGTGCGGAGCAGCGTCCCGAGGGTGCCGCGCAGCTCGGGAGGGCGGAAGCCGCCACGTCGTTGCCGTGCCATGTGGTGAGAGTATCCCAATTGGTCTACCGTCGACGAATCGTGAAGGCGTGCGCGGTTTGGCTCGGGCTCGTCGTCGCGATGGCGACAGGCTGCCCGCCGCCGGAGCCCGTCGCACCACCGCCGCTGCCGCCGGTCTCGACCGGCAAAGTGCGCGTGCGCGTGTTCACCGAGCCGTCGCCGGTGAAGGAAATCGGCAGCGCGGGCCGGTTCTTGTTCGTCGCGACCGAGGATTCGCTCCAGCGCTGGGACGAACAAGGCGTCGTGATGGTGATGACGGCCGATCACGGACTCTCCGGCGAGCACGTCGTCGCGCTCGCGCCGGATGGCGATCGCAAATGGCTGTGGGTGCTGACCGATGGCGGTTTCGGCCACTACGACGCGCAATCGGAGATCTATACCGAGCTCCAAGCACCGCCGTCCGCGATGAACATCGACTACGGCGAGCTCGCGAAAGAAGGCGCGAGCCTGGCCGCCGCCGTCGAGGGCGGCGTGTGGATCGGCACGTCGAAGGGCCTGTTGTTCGCGAGCGACAAAGGCGGCTGGCTGCAACTGCCCGTCAAAGATCCGGTGCGCGCTGTCGTGCGCGATCGTGCGAACTACGTCTGGATCGCGACGAAGGCGGGGTTGCTCGCACGCAAACCGAACGGCGACATCCTCAAGATCGGCGCTGCCCAGGGCTGCGAGATCGCGGATCCGCGATTGCTCGTCGAGGCGCCGGGCGATCGCGTGATGGTGATCGGGCCCGACACCGACGGCCACGAGAAGATCGCAGTCGGCAACAAGAGCGGCTGGACGAGCTACCGTGCGCTTCCGGATCTCGCGTGGGACGCGGCGACGCGCGAAGGCGACAGCGTGATGTTGATGGGCGGCGGCCGCGTGTATCGCGTGATGCAGGCGCAGCCGACGACGACCGTGCGGCCACTCGCGCGCGATGGCGTACGACTCGTACCGACGCAGAGCGGCGTCGCGAGCGACTGGGTGATCGATCCGATCGACCTCGTGTTGCCGCCGAGTCCGACCACGCTCGGCGCGTCGAAGGACGAATTGCTCGTCGGCACGCGCGACCTAGGCACCGCACGCTATGCCCGCGGCGACGCACATCCGCGCGATTGGTTGCGCCGCAAGCAGATGTTCGAGGACGCGAACGGCTTGTCGGTCGCCTGTCGGACGCAGAACGATTGCTGGATCGCGACCGGCGCGCGCCAGGCGTGGCACTGGACCGGCGAGCGGCTCGCCGCCGGCGGCCCCGATCAGATCGTGCTCGCGGTCGCGCGCGATCCGAGCGGCGTGATCTACGCGTTGCACCGCGCGCCGACCGATCGCGAGGTTCACATGTCGCGGATCGATGTGACCGGTTGGACGCCGGTCGCGAAGATCGCGCTCGTGACGCCTGGCGATGTTCCAGAGATCAGCTTCGCGCGGTTCGCGTCGCCGAGCGCGCTGTGGGTCGGGTTGCGCTACCGCGATGGCAACGAGCGTCGCGCGTACGGTGTCGCGATCATCGAGCCGGCGAGCGGCAAGGTCACGTATCACCGGACCGAGCAGAACGCGCCGCAGGTCAAATCGAAGATGCTGCCGATTCCGATCGGCGTCGTCGATGCGGATCTGCGCGGTGACGTCGCGTGGTTCGCGACGAACGAGGGCGTCGCGCGGTTGCAGAACAACACCGTCAAGGTCTGGACCGAGGCCGATGGGCTGCGCAGCGAGCTCGCGCGCGCCGTGACGATCGCACAAGACGGCACCGTGCTCGTCGGCACCGGCGCGGGCGCCGCGGTGTGGGACGGCAAGGCATGGTCGTTCCCACCGGCGCTGCAGTTCGAGATCAACGACCTCGTCGCGACGCGCAACGGTCAGGTCTGGATGGCGACCGAGCGCGGCATCGCCGCGTGGGACGGCAAGAAGGTCCGCCGCGTCGATACCCGCCGCGGGCTCGCCGAGAATCAGGTGCTCGACGTCGCCGCCGATCAATTCGATCGCGTGTGGGCGCGCGGGCCGGGCAGCCTGACGCTCGTCAGCCAGTAACTACAGCACTTCGCCGATCACGCTGCTGATCGGCTCGACATCGACGCGCACCGTGTAGATCACGCGGCGACCGTCCGGCGTGACCTCGCGGTAGACGCGGAGCACGCGCGCGGATCCGAACCGCGGCGACACGGTGAACACGTGCTGCGCGAACAAGCCGAGCGGGCCGGTCAGCCTGCGCGCGAGGACGAGCAGCCCGACGGTACCGGCGAACGCGTAACCGGTCGCCACGTGACATGCCAGCGCGAACGCGCCGGCACCGGCGACCGCGAGCGCGACGAGCAACCAGCCGACGACGAGGCTCGTGCCGCAGTATTTCGTGAACACGAGTGCGTGCTCGCCGCGCTTCACGCGCGTGATCGCCGCATCGCAGGCAGTCGCGATCATTTCTCCGGTCGTGCGCGCGCCGTCCTCGCTCGCGAGCTCGAGCTCGAACATGCGGTCGCAGGTCAGGCCGCGCGAAACGAAGATGTCGCGCTCGCGGAGCACCGCGATCGTCGCGTGCTCGAGCCCGTGGAGAATTCGCATGCGCTCGGTGAGGAGGCCGCGCATCGCGGGCACGAGCATGAACGCCATCACCGTCGCCACGGCAGCACCCACTTGCGCGACGACGAGGAGGGCGCGCAGATACGGGAAGTCGTGCGGCGCGACGAGCGCGAGCACGGTTTGCACCGCGATCACGGCGACGAGCAGCCATTGCGCCATCACCGGTAGCGGAGGTAACGCTGTACGCGTTTGCGATGTCGGCGTCGCGCCAAGATCGATCGACCGCACGTCGCCACCGCAGCGCGGGCACGTCGTGTAGTCGACGCCGTCCGACAGCTCGAGCTCGCACGCATCGCACCAGAACGAGTACGCGCGCGCCACGTCTCGAGCATAACCACGATTTCACGGCGAACAAGCTACGAGGACGAACTCGTGAATCTGTAGTACGTCGCCTTTTAGAGGAGGCGCACGCGGTCGCCGCGCCGGATCAGGCCACCGCGCTCGATCTTCGCGCACAGGCCACCGTGGCCACGCATCGCCTGGAACGTGCCTTCGCCGATCGACGCCTCCATCTTGTCGCACGGCGCGCACGAGCTCGTGCCGAGGAGCACGACCTCGCCGATCGCGAAGCGCTGCTTCTGCAGCGACATCAAGTTGATCCCAGCGATGACCAGATTTCGCCGCAACAGTGCAGGCGTCACCTCGTGACCTGCGAGCGCCGCGATCACCGGCACGTGCTCCGCTTGCACCAACGTGACCTGCCGCGTGCCATTTGCGCGATATCGATCACCGACAAGGCCGCGATCCGCGACCGCTTCCACCTCGTCGACTGGCTGCATCGCCGCGCCGCGCGACGGCCGTACGCCGATCCATTCGACCGTGCCGACCTGCGGCACGATCTTCAAACGTTCTGTTAGCGAGATCACGCGGGACTATGACTCACGCCGGCAGCTTGAGCACGAGCGCAGCCGCGGCGTACAGAAAGCCATCGCCGGCCTCGTTGCCGAAGTAACCGGTCACCGAGTACAAGCCCTCGTATAGGAGCTTCGCGCCTGCCGCGCGTCGAACGAGCCACATGCGGCCTTCGAGGACTTCGCCGTTGCCATCGAGGTAAGGCTCGATGCTGGCGATGTTCATCGGCCCGTACTCTTCGGTGTCGGAATCGTCCTCGTACGAGACAGCATCGATGTTCTCGAACAAGCTTGTTGGAATCGGCCGCTGCAAGCGATAGGTGCCCCACTCCTCGGTCTCGGGAAAGCCTTCGGCCTCCTCGTCGGTCTGGATCACGAGCTCGATCAAGCTGACGTCGAAGCCGCAGCGTTCGAATGTGCGGGCGATCGCGCCATCGTGGCCGCGCAATGTCGCGAGCGCGAACGGCTCGGTGCGATCGTTCGATGCGACGACCAGGCGCTCGCACGGCACGATCAGCTCGTCGTGCGGAGGCCGCGCCGCGGGATCGCCGACGAGCGCGATCGCCGCGTCTGCGATCGCATCGAGGTGCGCTGCGAGCGTCGAGTCGATGCGCGGTCGATCGCTCGCGGTCAGCGTGTACGCGAGCGTCACGCGCGTGCCGCTCTCGACCTCCTCGACACTGTGATCGACGTCGCCGTAGAACGCGACCCAGCGCGGCCCGCTGCCCGGCATTCCCCACGCGACGCGATGCTCGTCGTCGCCCTCGGCAAGCACGAGGTCGCCACCGCGATGTGCGACCTGGACCTCGACGAGCAACGTGCCGAGCTGGCGCGGATCGCGCGGTGTGTCCTTGTGGCGGATGAACTTCCCGCCCGGCGGATAGATGAGGACGTCGAGCAGCGTCGCGTCGATGTGACTGTCGAGCGCGAAGGCCTCCTCGATCCGCTCGACGATCCGCGCGAGCTCGAGTCCACCGATCTTCGCCGCTCCCCGCGCGCGTAGCCGCAGCGTCGAGCGCACCTTCGCATCGAGCTTGGTCTCCCCTGCGTGCCCGAACGGCGCGGGCTCCGCGTGCGCGGTCAGCCATGCGACGTCGTCGAGCGCAGCACTCTCGCCGCCGGCCGCGATCGACAACTTCGCCGGCGCGAGTAGACCTTCGCACCAGCGCACGCTCTCGAGCGCGTCGAGTGCGGCGCGAAGCCGCTCGAACGTTACCGATTTCTCCGGCGGCGTTGGCGCCGGTGACGATGGGGTGGGCGTACCCGTCGAACGCGTTCGCGGGAGGAGCGGGGGCGCGAGAGTCGCCGACGTCACGACCAGATCTTCGATCGTGTGACCGCCGTCGAACACGCCTTGGCAGAGGAGCTCGGTTCCCTCCGCGAGCCCCGAGAGCGGCAGTTGGACGTCCGGATCGATCGCCTTCACGCGAAACGTCCCGTGCGGCGCGACGAGCTGGAGCGTGGCGCCATGCCAGGTCAACCGCCACGTTTGCTTGCTCGCCGTTCGCGCTCGCGGCTTGGCACCGAGAGCGGTCTTGACGCGGTCCCACCAGCTCATCAGTTCGCGACTTCGGCCGCCGATGCTTGCTTCGTCCGGTACGTCGCGTCGATGTGATCCATCAGGTCGAGCAAGTTCGTCTCCGCGCGTGCTTTGCCGCCGAGCGGCGCGTCGACGTAGAACGTGCCTTGCTCGCACAGATCGCCGGTCGGATCGACCGGCACCCCATCGGTCGACGGCCGGCAGCGCCCGTCGACGAACACCATGATGAACTTCTGGATCCGGGTCTCGAGCGGCTCGGTCGCGATCATGTGATTCGCGATCACCGCGGATAGCGCGACCAGATCATTCGGTTGCTGGCCGTAGCCGTGGAGGACGTACACGACCGGGTAGCGCTTGGTCGCATTCGCCGGGTCGTTGTAGCCGGGCGGCAGGAACATCGCGTAGGGCGAATCGCGACCGGTCGTCGGCGACACGAATGACTGATCCATCAACGTCTGGCCGCCATCGTACGAATCGTCGCGATCTCCGTCGGGGAGGTGCTTGTCGATGAACGCGAACGCGGTCTCGATCCGATAGATGGCCTGATTCGCGGTGCCGACGTGGCGACCATCGCCCGCCATGATTTCGGAGATCGACGCATCGGGATTGCCGTAGCGGAGGTAGCCGTGCTTCGGCAGGTCCTGCCAGTTGACCTCGGTGAAGTCGTAGGTCGCGTCGCTCGCACCGGCGACAAGCCCGCCGAATCCGTCATACACGCCGAACGGCGATCCGAACGCGCCCATCGCCCGACCGACCGCCTGATTCGTCGACACGGAGTTGTTGAGGAAGTCGCGCACGCCGGCGTCGAACCACATCGACATGTGATCGCGCTGGTCCGGTGTCAGCGCCGCGAGCTCGCGGTTGAAGTCGTTCTTGTACCAATTGAGCACGTTCGGCGAGACGTCCCACGCGCCGTTGCCCTCGCCGTAGTCGTAGCAACCCGTCGCCGGCGCCTGGCACGTGCTCGCGACACCGTCGAGCCCGACGTCCTCGTAGGGTTCACCTTCGTCGCGCGTGCCGTTGCCCTCGGTGCCGTTCGGGTTGCGCAGATAATGATAGTCGTCGTGGTTCGGATCCGGGTTCGTCGCCACGTCGTAGCCGGGCTCGTCCTTGTCGGCGAGCCCATCGCTGCCGACATCCTGGAACGGCTCGTACGCGTTCGTGATCACCGGCTCGCCCGGATCGCGCTTGCCGTTGCCGTCGAGATCGACCGCGAGCACGAGCTCGGCCGGATCCTGCTGGGGCAACGCCGCGTCGAACACGCCGAGGCCCTTCGCCATGCTGTCGCCGCCGTCGCAGAACGTGATCACCGGCTTGTCACCGGCCGGGTTGAACTCGCGATCGTAGAACCCGGTCAGCGTGACCGTGTGCGTCGGATCGCAGCGCATCGCCGGTTGCGTCGCGAAGTACGAGAAGTCGACGCCGGGCGGCGCGTACGCGTTCGTCGGGTTGTAGAGCGCGGGGTTCGACAGCGCGCGCGCCATGTCGCGCGTGCCCTTCATATAGAGCGAGCGATCGAGCGTGAGCCCGACGCCCGAACCCGCTTGATACAGCATGTGCTCGAAGTCCGATTCGGTCTCGAACTGCTCGGGCTTGGTCGAGTGATTCGGACACAGCTGGCCGAGCTTGCCGCTCGCCGCGTCGCAGAACCCGCCGTAGACGAAGTCGCGCACCATCGACAGCGTGTAGACCTGCGACGGTCCGGGCTCGCCGCCCATGTCGCCGAACACGTCGAACCGGTCGGGGTGGCGCAATGCGATCGCCATCGCCGCGTTGCCGCCCATCGACACGCCGGTGATCGCGTTCCAGCCGAACTGCTCCATGTGGGTCTTGCCCGCGTCGGAGCGCGCGACCACCTGGTACGTCGTGAGCTCGCCGCCGCGGAACGTCGCCTTCGACGCGAAGGTGTCGGTGTCGTCGAGCGTCCGGTTCGAGACCGGCGGGAAGAACGCATCGCCGCCGGGGCGCTTCGCGACGATCCGGACGTTGCCGCGCTTACCGTCGGCCGGCATCCGCGCCATCTTGTACGGCAGCGTCAGCTCGAACGGCCGATCCGACCAGGTGCCCTCGGCGCCAAACGCGACCGCCGGGCCGAGGGCTATATAACCGCTCGGCACGATGTCATCGGCGCACGCGATCGAGACCGCACCTGCGGGGAGCGTCGTGTGATCGTCCGCGGCGATCGCAGCGCCGCTGAGGTCGTCCCCGCCGGTGACGGTGACGGGGCTTCCGAGTGCGAGCGAGCCTTGCACCCCGCCGCTGCACTTGATGTCCGTGGTCTTGTCATCGCCGCAGCCGGCCCCGCTGGCGAGGATCGCCGGCACGACCAAAAGAAGTCGCCTCATGTGCGCGCAGCGTACACATAGCCAACCGAAACTCCATCACAATTGTCATTCGCCAAAAGTTGGCCCCCCGAAATTTCGAACCGTATTTTCAGGGGAGGTGAAGACCCTGGCCGACATGCATGTCGCGCCCGCGCTAACGCGCTGGGCAACTCGGCTCGGGCTCGCGCTCGTCGTCGCGATCTTGATCGGCTATCTGCCCGGCGAGGCGCTCCGTCGCGATCCACGCGCGGTCAAGCTCGAGGGCCAGGTCCACCAGCTCGACGACGAAGCGAAGACACTCGCCGCCGGTAACGCGGCACTCGCTCGCGAGATCGAGGCGCTGCGCAGCGACGTCGGTGCGATCGAAGACCGCGCACGAGCCGACCTCGGGATGGTTTATCCCGACGAGATCGTGCTGCGGATGAGCGCCAAATGACCGCACGCGCGAGCACGATGACGCGCTACCAACGGGCCCTGCGCCGCGCCGCGAAGGTGTCGATCGGCGCGACCGCCGGGATGCTCGCGTGTGTCGTGGTCGCGGTCGGTGGCGTCGATGGCGCGAGGATCTTCGGCCCGCGGATCCCGCTCGCGCAAGCGATCGTCGCGACCGCCGCGCTCGCACTCGTCGTGATCGCGGTGATCCGGCGCGCCCAGTTCGCACCGCCGACCGCACGCGCGCAACGCGTGTCGATGTGGCTCGCCGCCGCCGAGGATCTCGCGGATCTCGAGCTCGCCCTCGCGCTCGTCGCCGGCATGCACGTGATCATCGCGACGACCGGTGGCCAGCGCTCGCCGGCGTACCCGGTGCTCTACGGGCTCGTCGCATTCTCGGCGACGGTGCTCGCCCGCCCGGGTGCGATCGCGACCGTGGGCGCCGCGCTGTTCCTCGAGGCGGCTCTGCTCGTGCGCACCGGCATCACCGACGCGACGATCCTGGTGTTCACGCTGCACGCGCTGTACGTGGCCGGCGCCGCCGCGGCACACGCCGTGTTGTTGCGCGGACTGACGGCGCGCTATCGCCGCCGCCGCGCGCGCCGGCTCGACGACGAGCTGGTCGCGCTCCGCGACTCCGCGAAGGATTATCGGTTGATCGCCGCGGCGCTCAGCCCGGATTCCCGCGCGCCGCGCAGCCGCGACGAAGAAGAGCGCCTGCTCGCGATCGGCGGTGTCGGCATGATCGGCGATGCGACGAGCTGGGTGCTCGCGACGATCAAGCGCTCGCTCGGCGCGACGACGGTTGCCTTGCTGTGGGTCGACGACGCGAGCGACCGCCTGCGGCTCAAGGACATCGCATCGGACGCCGACGACATCACCGAGCAACCGAAGCTCGCGACCGCGGGCGTGCTCGGCGCGGTGCTCCGCGATCGCACGCCGCTGCTCGTCGGTGCGACGAAGCCGAACCAGATCCCGTACTACGACTCGGCGCGCGCCGGCGTTGGCCTCGTCGCGGTGCCGATCATGGAAGGCGCGCACCTCCGCGGCATCCTCGCCGCCGATCGCGAGGCCGCGTTCGCCGAAGCCGATCGCGATCTCATGACGGACGCCGGCGGCCAGGTCCTGCGTGTCGTTCAATCCGAGCAGGTGTTCCGCGCCGTCGAGCGCGCGAAGTACGAGCACGAGCGGTTCTTCACCGCGACCGCGATGCTCGGCCGCGCGTTGACGCCCGAGCAGGTGATGGAGACCGCGTTCGATGCGTGCGCCGCGATCGTCGAGTACGACGCCGCCGCGATCGCGCTCTACGACAAGGATCGTGCGCGCCACCGGGTCGCCGCCGTGCGGCTCGGTCCGAACGGCGAGGGCCTCGTCGATCCGAAGCAGCTCGCCGAGCTCGAGTTCAAGGACAACGCCGGCCTCGCATCGATGGTCGTCAAGAACCGCCACTACCTCCCGGCCGCGGGCGAGCTGCGCGAGCTGTCCGCGCCGATCTACACGCGCAAGGTCAAGCTCGACGACGACGCGAAGTCGCTGCTCGTGTTGCCGCTGCTCTCCGCCGACGAGGCGATCGGCACGCTCACGCTCGTCGCGCGCGCCGAGAAGCGGTTCAACAAGGACGTCCGCGAGATGCTCGCGGTGATCGCGAACCAGGTCGCGGTGTCGCTCCAGAACGGCTTCCTCTACAAGAAGATGGAGACGATGGCGACGACCGACGGCCTGACCGGCCTGACGAACCATCGCTCGTTCCAGTCGCGGTTCGAGGATCTATTGCAGCGCGCCCAGCGCCACGGCCACAAGGTCGCGCTGCTGCTCTGCGACATCGACTTCTTCAAGAAGGTCAACGACGGCTACGGCCACCCGGTCGGCGACGAGGTCCTGCGTCGCGTCGCGAAGGTGCTGCAGGAAGTGCCGCGCAAGATCGACATCCCGTGCCGTTACGGCGGCGAGGAGTTCGCGGTGGTGCTCGACAACGTCGATGTCGTCCAGGCCAAGGCGGTCGCCGATCGCATCCGGATCGAGATCTCGAAGGTCGTCGTCGAGACCGACAAGGGTCCGCTCAGCGTCACCGAATCGATCGGCGTCGCCGCATTCCCCGACGACGGCCACGATCGTGCGACCTTGATCGAACGCGCCGACCTCGCGCTCTATCACGCGAAGCACACCGGCCGTAATCGCGTCGTGACCTGGGCCGAGCTCCAGGCCGCGAAGTCGAAGAAAGCCAGCTGACGTGAAGATCGCGTGAACCGACATCCGGTCCCCGACCGGAGTCAGTACGGTTCTGGGATGCGACGGTTCCAACTCGTTTCGTTGGTCCTGATCAGCTCGACCTTCGGGCGTGCCGATGCCGACTCCGACCGGTCGATTCCCCTCGAGGCCGGCGAAGGTGCGATCGCGGGCATCGTGGGTGCAGGTGCGGTCGGGGGGATCGCGCTCGTCGCGTGCTGGCGGTGCAATGACAGCGGTCAAGTCGACGCGGTCCTCCCCGGCGGGCTCGGTGCTTCGAGCGATGGCGCGATGGCCACACTGGTCACCGGCAGGTTCTGATCTAGTTACAGCGCTTCTCGCACACCCGGCGACCGTGCTCCCACCAGCAATCGGTGCGGCACGGACGCGGGCGGGTCTCGACGAAGCAACTGGTCACGAAGCTGCCGAGCAAACCGGCGACGACGAGGATCTTGATCGTCTTCATCACTTCTTCTCGTTGGAGGTTTCTGCTGCGAGGCGGAGCTCTTCCTTCGCCGTCGCGATCGCTTCTTTGGCCTTGGCCGCGTGTCCGCCGAGGTCGAACTCGTTCGCCTTCTGCGCCGCGGTGATCTTCATGTCAGCCGTGTTGAGCGCGCTGCGCGCGGCTTCGAGGTTCGGGTGACCCTTCATGGCTCCGCCGGCGTAAACACCGATCGGGAGGGCGACGAGAGCAGAGATCAAGGCAACGCGAAGTTTAGACATGAGGCTCCTGAAGACGGACGATCGTACGTCAGACGCATGGGCGTGGCGCCCTGTTAAGTGCGATCCGCAGGTGCTTCGATTCCTGGGATCATGGACAATTACACTCGGTGCCCCGTGTAGAGGCCGAGGTTGGCTCAGCGGCCAACAGCTACGAGATCCTGGCGAAGCTCGCCTCTGGCGGGATGGCGGAGATCTTTCTAGCGCGCGGAGCCAGCGCGACGGGCGTCGAACGGTATGTCGTGCTGAAGCGGATCCTGCGCAGCCGTGCGCACGATCAGTCGTTCGTGCGGATGTTCCTCGACGAGGCGCGACTCGCGGCGCAGCTCCAGCACCCGAACATCGCGCAGGTCTACGACATCGGAAAGCTCGGCGACTCCTACTTCTTCACGATGGAGTACGTCCACGGCGAGACGGTGCGCGCGCTGTTGCAGAGGTCGCACGCACTGCGCACGCCGATTCCGATCGCGAGCGTGCTCGTCGTGATCGCGGGGGCAGCGGCGGGCCTCCATCACGCGCACGAGCGGATCGGGCTCGACGGCACGCCGCTCGGCATCGTCCATCGCGACGTATCGCCGTCGAACTTGATCGTGAGCTACGAGGGCAGCGTCAAGCTCGTCGACTTCGGCGTGGCGAAGGCCGCGCACCGTAGTCAGGAGACCCGATCGGGCACCGTGAAGGGGAAGATCAGCTACCTGTCGCCGGAGCAGTGCCGCGGCGCCCCGATCGACAAGCGCAGCGATCTGTTCTCGCTCGGCATCGTGCTGTGGGAGATGCTGACGACCGAGCGGCTGTACAAGCGCGATAGCGACTTCAACGCGATGGCGGCGATCGTGTCGGAGGAGGTGCCTCCGCCGTCGACGCGGCGGTCCGAGATTCCGCCGGAGCTCGACGCGCTGTCGCTGAAGCTGCTCGCGAAGACTCCCGAGGAGCGGTTTCAGAGCGCCGCCGAAGCTCACGAGGCGATCGAGGGCATCGCGGTGCGCCTCGGCACGGCGCTATCGAGCGCGGCGCTCGCGCGATATCTGCGCGAGCTGTTCGGCCAGCGGCCGGAGCCGTGGGTCGAGATGCAGTCGCGCGAGACCCATCCCGAGGTGTTCACGGTCACGAGCGAGCCGATTCCGGTCGACCTCGCCGCGCCGCGCGAGGACGCGCTCGAGACTCAGCTCGGTGCCGTGCCGGATCTGACGTCCGACCAAGGCTCCGCGGGCGTCGCGCAGAGTCCGGCTGCCGGGTTGCACCGGCCGTTCAGCGCGGAATCGGACTCGTCGCAAAACGTGCGGCCAGCGTGGCGCGCGCCAGGAACGACCGGACCGCAGTTGCCGCTCGCGCGCCCACACAACACGACCGGGCCGCCGCTTCCCCAGGGCTACCCGACGTACGTGCGCGATCCGTCCGGACCGCACACGGCGCCGCCGCCGTCGTACTCGAACAACGCGTATCCGCTGTACGTGCCGCCACCGCAGGCGCCGGAAGATCGCGAGCCACAAGCGAAGCGTCCGCGCTGGATCGTGATCGGCATCGCTGCTGCGATCGTGATCGGAATCGTGATCGCGATCGCGTCGACGGGTGGCCGTGTTGCCGACGATGCGCACGCGCGGACCGCGGATGCAGCCGTCGCAGTGATCGCGCCGGTTGCCGCGCCAGTCGTCGTGCCGGTCGCGAAGCCCGCTACGGTTCCGGCCGACGCGGCTGCCGTCGCGATCGTCAGCGATGCCGCACCTGCGCTCGCACCGGATGCAGCAGCTGTCGCCGTGGCGGTCGCGCCGGTGCACGTCGACAAGCCGTCGCCCGCCGATGCGTTCGCAAAGGCGATGGACGCCGGCGACTACAGCGAAGCGGTCGCGCTGTGCGTGAAGACGTCGTCGCTCGTGCGCAGTTCGTGCACGCTCGCCGCGTGTCGCGCGCACGATCAAGCGCACGCGCGGCGCTGGTTCGTCGCGGCGGGGAGCAAGCCGTCACTCGCGGCGACGTGCAAGTCCGCCGGCACCATGGTCGAGATCGAGAAGCCGGCCGTCAAAGACAAAGACAAAGAGGCGGCGAAGAAGGACTGCGAGGCCGATCCGATGGCCTGCCAGCACTGATACGATCGTTCCATGAGGCTCGCTGCCTTCGCGTTGCTCGCGCTCGCTCGAGTCGCCGCGGCGCAGGCCCCGAGTGAAGGCGCGAAGCTATTCGAGCAAGGCCGCGAGCTCGCGAAGCAGAACAAGTACGCCGAGGCGTGCGAGAAGTTCGAGCAGAGCTACGCGCTCGACAACGGCGTCGGCACCGAGCTCAACCTCGCCGATTGTCAGGAGCATCTCGGTCACGTGGCGCAGGCGTGGCGGATGTTCGACGACGCCGCGCAACGCTCCGGTGACAACGCCGCGCGCCAGAAGTTCGCGAAGGACCGCGCCGACGCGCTTGCCTCCAAGCTCGCGACCGCGGTCGTCAATGTCCCCGAGCCCGACGCGGCCGGGCTCAGCATCACGATCGCCGGCCGCGCCGTCAAAGCGAGCGCGACGATCACGGAGCGTGTCGATCCGGGATCGATCAGCGTGCACGCCGCGACACCGACCAAGACGTTGTTCGACGCGACCAAGGACGCGGCCGCCGGCGCGACCGTGATCTTCGATCTCCCTGGTCTGCCGGCGCTCGTCGAGCATCACGACGAGGCGGCCGCGCCGCAGACCACGCGCCGGCACAGTCGCGTCGTGTGGTCGTACGCCGTCGGTGGGGCGGGTGTGGTCGCACTCGCGACAGGCGTGGTGATCGGCATCGAGGCGAAGAGCGCCTACAACGACGCTACCGATCCGAAGAACGGCTGCGTCTCGTTCAATGGGCAGCTCACGTGCCCGGCCGCACAGCGCCAGAAGGCACTCGATGCCGGCTCGCTCGCCGATCTCGGTACGGTGATCGGGGTGGTCGGCGCCGCGGCGCTCGTCGCGGGAATCGTGCTTTACGCGACGGCGCCGAAGGATCTCGCCGTCGCGCCGATGGCAACTAATCAGTCGGCCGGCGTCGCAATTTCGGGTCGGTTCTGACGTACGCTCGTTCCGTGGCGGTGAAGAACTACGTCCTGGACACGAACGTCCTGCTCCACGATGCGCGCTCGCTGTACGCGTTTGGAGATAACGCGGTCGTGATCCCGATCTTCGTGATCGAAGAGATCGATACGTTCAAGAAGGATCAATCGGAGCTCGGTCGCAACGCGCGTCAGATCGCCCGCCTGCTCGACGAGCATCGCAGCAAGCCCGGCGGCTTGTCGCAGAACCAGAAGCTCGAGAACGGCGGCACCGTCCGCGTCCAGCTCTCGAAGAGCCCGGTGAATAACCCGAGCTACGACTCGCGCTCGATGGATCAGCGGATCCTCGAGATCGCGCTCGAAGTTCGCGACGCCGATCCGAAGCTCCAGACCGTCCTCGTCACGAAGGACGTCAACATGCGCGTCCGTGGCGACGCGCTTGGCCTGCAGACCGTCGACTACGAACCCGAGCAGATCTCGATCGAAGAGCTCTATTCGGGCAACCGCGAGCTGCTCGTGCCGCCCGGCACGATCGATACGTTCTATGCGCAGAACGCGGTCGTCGTCGACGCGCCCTCGTTGCACGCGAACGAGTTCCTCACGCTCAAGGACGAGGCCGGCAAGTCCGCGCTCACCCGCTGGGACAAGAACCTCGGCAAGGCCGTGCCGGTGCGCAAGCTCCGCGAGGGCGTGTGGGGGATCAAGCCGCGCAACCGCGAGCAGCACTTCGCGCTCGACCTCCTGCTCAACGACGAGATCAAGCTGGTCACGCTCGTCGGCAAGGCCGGCACCGGCAAGACGCTGGTCGCGATCGCCGCAGGCCTCCAGAAGGTCACCGAAGAACAGGTCTACTCGAAGCTACTCGTGTCGCGGCCGATCTTCCCGCTCGGGCGAGACATCGGTTATCTCCCCGGCGATATCGAGGAGAAGCTCAATCCGTGGATGCAGCCGATCTACGACAACCTCGAGCTCCTCCTCGGTCTCAACAAGACCGACAAGAAAGATGGCCGCAGCTACGCCGAGCTCGTCGACATGGGCTTCGTCGAGATCGAGCCGCTGACGTACATCCGCGGCCGGTCGCTGCCGAACGTCTACATGATCGTCGACGAGGCGCAGAACCTGACGCCGCACGAGGTCAAGACGATCATCACGCGTGCTGGTGAAGGTACGAAGATCATCCTGACGGGTGATCCGTATCAGATCGATCACCCCTACCTCGACGCGTCGAACAACGGCCTGACAACCGTCGCCGAGCGGTTCAAGCAGGAAGCGATCGCCGGCCACGTGATCCTCACCAAGGGCGAGCGCTCGCCGCTCGCGGAGCTCGCCACGCAGATCCTGTGAAGCGAGCCGCGATCACGCTCGCGTTCGTATTCGCTGCGGTGCCCGTCGCCGCGCAAGATCAGCCCGGCTACAAGCTCGACGTCCCCGAGCACCTCGACGTCGACACCGGCGGCGGCACGTTGCCGCTGACGATCACCGTCGATCGCGGCCAGACCATCTCGAAGGACGGCGGCCTCACGCTCGACATCGCGCCCGACGCCGGCATCGCGGTGCGCCGCCGCCGGCTCGCGCGCACCGATGCTGTCGATCCCGACGAGGATTCGCCGCGCTTCGCGGTCCCGTTACGCACCGATACCGCAGGTGACTTCCGGTTGAAGCTCCACCTGCGGTTCTGGCTGTGCGGCACGAAGGTGTGCAAGCCGATCGATGCGCGCCGAACCGTGACCGTCAGCGTCCATCAACGCCAGTAGCTCGCGCCTTCCATCTGCTCGAGCGAGCGTTTGTCGGACAGACAGCATGCGACGAGCAGCGCGATCAAGCCGAAGAAGAAACCGAGCAAGCCCCACGCGCCGCGATCGCGGCCCTTGGAACCGGCGATGGAAGCCGTCGCGAACGCCATGATCAAACCGATGCCGAGAAAGAGAACGATAGCCATGTGAATCCTCCTGCCCGCGTTGTCGGCACGCGCGCGCAGGGGTTGCGTGAAAATCCGAAGCACGGACCGCTCGACCGCACGCAAGACGCCGCCGGGCAGATACGCAGCTACGCGGTGCACCAGGTCCGCTAGGCGCAAAGCGGCCCAGACACCGCCTTTGCCGTGACCTTGGGTCGAAGTTTCAGCTAGTTGGCGTCAGCATCGCGTAGATCGACCGGCCGGCTGGTGCGTCGGTATCGGTCACCATGATCGACCGCCAGCGCATCGCCACGTTCGGAATCGCCACGACCGCCGTCGCCACCGTTGCCCTCGCACTCTGGCTCAAGCCTTGGGCTTCCGGCTCGCTCACCGGCCCCAAGCCGGATCCGGTCGCGGATAGCCATCGCATCGACGTGGTGTTCGCGGTCGATACGACCGGCTCGATGGGCGGCCTCCTCGATGGCGCGAAGCGCACGGTGTGGTCGATCGCTTCGCACATTCGCGAGGTCGACAAGAACGCCGACGTTCACGTCGGCCTCGTCGCCTACAAGGATCTCGGCGACGTCTACGTCACGAAAGATTTCCCGCTGACGAGCGACGTGGACGCCGTGTTCGCCGAGTTGTCGACCTACACCGCGGAAGGCGGCGGTGACGTTCCCGAAGATGTCGATGCGGCGCTCGACGATGCCGTTCACAAGATGGCGTGGCGCGAAGGTGCGAAGAAGATGATCTTCCTCGTCGGTGATGCGCCTCCGGCGAGCCGCGGCGAAGTCCCGCGCTTCGACGTCAGCGCGCGCGACGCGGCGGGCAAAGGCATCATGATCAACACGATCCGCTGTGGCACCGCGAGCGACACGGCCGAGGCGTGGCAGCAGATCGCGTCGATCGGCACCGGCGAGTTCTCGTCGATCCAGCAGAACGGCGGCGTCCAGCAGATCGCGACGCCGTACGACCAGAAGATGGCGGAGCTGTCGCACACGATCGATTCGACCGCCGTGATCTACGGTGACGCCGCGACCCGCGGTGCGTACGAGGGCAAGATGGCGGTGCAGGCGGCGGCCCCGGCAGCGGTCGCCGCGGATCGCGCCGACTACTACGCGAAGGCGCCGGCGAAGAAGGGCGGCGGTCGTGCGAAGGAGGACGTCGTGGGTGGGGTCGCCACCGGCACGGTCGCGGTCGAGTCGCTCGACAAGGACATGCTGCCGGCCGACATGAGGAACAAGTCGACCGACGAGATCAAAGCCGAGATCACCGAGCGCGCGGCCAAGCGCGATGCGGCCCAGGCCGAGCTTGCCAAGGTCTCGAAAGAGCGAGCGGAGTACCTGAAGGCCCACGAGAAAGAGGCGGGCGAGGGCTTCGACGTGAAGGTCAAGCAGACGGTCGACCGCGAGCTCGCGAAGTAGCCCAGAAGTAGCCCAGAAGTAGTCCAAAGTACCTGAAAACAACGTTTACCGACGGCTCGGGGGGTGCTAAAGCCCCCCGATGCAGTTTTCGGAGCTGGGTTTGATACCGCCGATCGCGCAAGCGGTCGCAGCGGAAGGCTACGTGACGCCGACGCCGATCCAGGCGCAGGCGATTCCACACGTGCTGGCGGGGCGTGATTTGCTGGGTCTCGCACAGACGGGCACGGGCAAGACGGCGGCGTTCGCGCTGCCGATCCTGCAGCGGCTCGCGCACATCGCGCCGGGCAAGGGCCATCGCCACACGCGGTGCCTGGTACTGACGCCGACGCGCGAGCTCGCATCGCAGATCGGCGAGAGCTTCCGCACGTACGGCAAGCACCTGCCGCTGCGCTACACCGTGATCTTCGGCGGCGTCGGCATGGACTCGCAGAAGCGCGCACTCAAGGACGGCATCGACATCCTCGTCGCCACGCCCGGACGGCTGCTCGATCTCGCGGGCCAAGGCCTCGTCGATCTGCGCTCGCTCGAGGTGTTCGTGCTCGACGAAGCGGATCGGATGCTCGACATGGGCTTCATCCACGACGTCAAGCGCGTGATCGGCCTGTTGCCGTCGCGTCGCCAGACGCTGTTCTTCTCGGCGACGATGCCGCGCGAGGCGCAGGAGCTCGCGGATCGCCTGCTCCACAAGCCGGAGACGGTCGCGGTCACGCCGCCGTCGACGACGGCCGAGAAGGTCGATCAAGAAGTGTTCATGGTCGAGAAGGCCGACAAGCGCGCGTTGCTCGTCGAGGTCCTGCGCGACAGCGCGATGAAGCGCGTGCTCGTGTTCTCGCGCACCAAGCACGGTGCGAATCGGATCGCGGACCATCTCGAGAAGGCGCACATCGGCGCCGAGGCGATCCACGGCAACAAGTCGCAGGGCGCTCGCGAGCGCGCGCTCGCGGCGTTCAAGGCCGGCAAGATCCGCGTGCTCGTCGCGACCGACATCGCGGCGCGCGGCATCGACATCGATGACGTCACCCACGTCATCAACTTCGACGTGCCGGAAGTGCCCGAGACCTACGTCCATCGAATCGGCCGCACTGCGCGCGCCGGCGCATCGGGTATGGCGATGACGTTCGTCGAAGCCGACGAGCGCGCCGACTGGCGTAACATCGTGAAGCTGACGCGCCAGGACATCCCGGTCGTCGACGGCCATCCGTTCCAATCGCACGTCCCGATGCACGTCATCCCACCGTCGGTCTCGCCGCAGCAGCGCGCCCGCAACGAGCGGCGCGAAGAAGGTTTCACCGGCGGACCTAGCCGGCGTGGCGGTGGCGGTGGCGGTGGTGGTCGGCGCGGTGGTGGCGGTGGCCGCAGCGGTGGCGGCGGCGGCGGTGGCGGTGGCCGCAGTGGTGGGGGCGGTGGCCGTAGCAGTAGCGGCGGGGGTGGCCGCAGTGGTGGCAGTGGCAGTGGCGGCGGCGGCGGCCGCGATTATCGCAACTAGTGGCGGGGTTCGTTCGCCGCTGGTGGAAGCTTCCCGTCGGGATCGTCATCGGCGTTGCGCTCGGTGTGTCGGGATACTTCCTCTACTCCATTCGATACGCGATCAAGCCGGCGCAAACCTTCGAGCTCGCGCCCGACCTGCCGAGTGACGAGCTCGCCAACGCGCTGTTCCAGGCAACCGGCGTCGAGCTCCGGCCCGGTCACACGGTCGAGGTCGTCTACAACGGCGCGGCGATCGACCGGGTGATCGCGGAGATCGACCGCGCGACTCGCAGTATCGACGTTGTCATGTACATCTGGGAGGCCGGCGTCGCGTCGACGCGCGTGACCGCGGCGCTCGTGGCTCGAGCCAAGAGCGGCGTCGTCTGCCGGATCGTCATCGACGATCTCGGCAGTCCAAATTTCAACCGCGACGTGAAGCCAGCGCTCGCCGAGGCTGGCTGCTCGATCTACACGTTCCGGCCCGGCACCGGTATCGATATCGCAGCCCGGAACCACCGCAAGCTCTTCGTGTTCGACGACCAGCTCGCGATCACCGGCGGGCTCGGGATCCGCGACGACTGGATGGGTGATGGCGTCCACGGTTCGGGCTGGCGCGACACGAGCGTGGTGGTCACCGGTCCGGCGGTGCGCGAGGCGCAGCAAGCATTCGCCGAGAACTGGGAAGAGGCCGGTGGCTCGCTCCTGCCCGCGACCGAGCTCGCTCGGCCAGATCCGACCGGCGCGATCGTGGCGGGGTTCGTCTCGAGCACGGGCTCGCCGGTGCTGACGACCGCCGAACGCCTGACCCAGCTCGTGATCGCGGTCGCCCACCGGCGGCTGTGGATCACGAATGCGTACTTCGCTCCGTCGCCGGCGATCATCGAGCTGCTCCGCAAGAAGGCGCTGGCAGGCGTCGACGTCCGCATCTTGCTTCCCGGCGACAAGAGCGACGTCCATACGGCCTTGATGGTAGGGCGCGAGTTCTACGGAACGCTCCGCGAGGCCGGCATCCGGGTCTGGGAGTACCAGCCCGTGATGATCCACGCGAAGGTCATGATCGCCGATGACGACGTGTCCGTGATCGGCTCGATCAATCTCGATCCGCTCTCGCTCAACAAGCTCGAAGAGGATGCCTTCATCGTGAAGGACACCGCGACGGCCGCGGAGCTCGCGCGCGCATTCCTCGAGGATGTGACGCACGCAAAGCCGATCGACTAGGTATTCGAGCCCAGGTCGCGATGATCGCAACTGACCTGCGACCGATCTCGGCTAAGCGAACCAGTGCGGCACGAGCTCGTCGGCCGCACCGGCGTAGCATTCGCCGTAGACATCGCGCGCTTCATCGTCGACTTCGAGGTTGAGCAGGATCGTCCGCGCACCGGCATATGCCGCGGAGCGTACGAACGATGCCGCGGGCCACACGGTGCCCGACGTCCCGACCGCGACGAACAGATCGCAGTCGCGCAGCGCGCCTTTGACCTCGTGCTCGGCGTGGTGCGGGATCATCTCGCCGAACAGCACGACGTCCGGACGCAGCGCCTGGCCGCAGCAGCTCGGCAGCTCGGAGGTCGTCGGCTCGGTGACGCGCCCGCACACTTCGCAGCGCCAGCGCTGCAACGTGCCGTGATACTCGACGACGCGATGCGAGCCGGCGCGCTGGTGCAGGCTATCGACGTTCTGGGTGACCAGCGTGAACGCACCCGCGCAGCGCCGCTCGAACGCGGCGAGCGCGCGATGTGCGGCGGTCGGCTGGGCCGCGCCGATCGCGGTGCGAAAGCTCCAGAACATCGAGGTCACGTCATCGCGGCGTGCTTCGAGCGCCTCGACGGTCGACAGCGCTTGCTTGTCCGGATCGCTCCACAAGCCGCCGGGCCCGCGATAGGTGGCGAGGCCCGCCGCGCGCGAGACGCCGGCACCGGTCAACACGACGATATTCTTGTAGCTCGCCAGCATCTACGCTTAGTGTAGAACCGACACTAGCGAAGTCAAGTCCAGTTCGTGATCACGCTGCGCAGCTCGCCAAGCCGCGCCCGCGACAACGAGCCGACCGCCGCGATCGCGAGGTGCGCCGGATCCAGCACCTGCTCCGCAACGCGCTTGAGATCCGCGAGCTTGACCGCCGCCATCTGCTCGAGCCGATGCGACAGCGACGGTGGCTCGTAGTACAGCGCCGTACCTCCGAACCAGCCGACCATCGCGGACGCGTCGTCGATCGCCGCGAGCGTCTCGTAGCGGTAGCGCACGCGCGCCTTCGCGAGCTCGTCGTCGGTGATCTTGCCGGCGCGCAGGCCGTCGAGCAGCACGAACAATTCCTTCACGAGCTCGGAGACCTTCGCGTGCGCGGTCGCGCTCGAGATCTCGAACAGCGCGGTATCGGCGAGCGGCTCGATCGCGGCGTGGACCGAGTACGCGAGGCCCTTCTGATCGGCGAGCGTGTAGTGCAGCCGGGTCGACATACCGTCGTCGAGGATCCGCTGCAGCGCGACGAGCGAGATGTACGCGGGATCGAGCTCCGGAATCGCGCGGAACACGACCGACAGCGCGGTCTGCGACGACGCGTCCTTGACGTACTCGAGCTTGGGGCCGGCGTGCAGCCCCGGCGCGGCCGGCACTTCCGCACGGTGCCCGGCCGGCATCGCCGCGAGCGCGCGCTGCGCCTGCGCGACCACCGATTGGTGGGTGACCGGCCCGGCGACACACAGGTTCGCGTTCTTCGCGCCGTAGAACGCCGTGTGGTGGCGGCGGACATCCGCGATCCCGAACCGCTCGACGTTGCTGCGCGGTCCGATGATGCGCTGGCCGAGCGGGTGCGAGCCGAACAGCATCCCGCGCGCGATGTCGTCGACGTTGATCTCGACGCCATCCTCGTCGTAGTCCTCGTTGATCTCCTCGAGGATCAGCCGGCGCTCGAGCTCGATATCATCGAACCGCGGCCGGGCGAGCAGCTCGCCGAGCACGCCGATCGCATCGCCTACCAGCTCCGGCTCTAATGCGAGCTGGTAGAGGCTGTAATCCCGGCCGGTCTCGGCGTGGAGCGTCGAGCCAAGCTGCTCGACCGCGGTGTTGAGCGCGAGCGAGGTCGGGTAGCGCTCGGTCCCGCGGAACAGCATGTGCTCCGTGAAGTGAGACAGCCCGTTGTCCTCGGGGGTCTCGAACCGTGATCCGACCTTCACGAATAGTGCGCAAACCGCCGTGTGGAGGTGGGGTAGGGGGACCGTCGTGACCGCGAGCCCATTGTCGAGCGTCGTCGTTTCGACGGCCGTCCCGAATAAGGGATCGAGCACGAAATCAGGCTTACCATGTGGTATCAACAGGGCGATCCGATGCTCCTCAAAAAGATCGTGATCGCCGAAGACGACGACGCCATCGCGCACATGGTCAACATGGCGCTCGGTGACGCCGGCTTCTTGTGCCTGCGGGCGCGGGACGGCGACGAGGCACTCAAGTTGGTCAAAGCGCACGACCCGGACCTGTTGGTCCTGGACGTGATGATGCCGCGCGTCGACGGCCACGAGGTCGCGCGCCGACTCAAGGCCGACGTCATGTGGTCGCGCACGCCGATCCTGATGCTGACGGCGCTCGCCGGCGTCGACAACGAAGTGACCGGGCTCGAGGCGGGCGCCGACGCGTACATGTCCAAGCCGTTCGATCTGCGCGAGTTCGGCGCGCGCTGCAAGGCGCTGATCCGCGCGGCACGCCGCGAGCGCGATCGCAACCCGACGACGAACCTGCCCGGTTCGCGCGCGATCGACGAAGAGATCGAGGGCGCGTTGAAGAGCGGCAAGCCGACGTCGGTCATCCACGTCGACATCCTGAGCTGGGATGCGTACGCCGACGCGATCGGCATCGCGCGCTCCGAGGACACCGTCCGCAACCTCGGCCAATGGCTGCTCGATGCGGCGCGCAAGGCCTCGGGAGGCGGCGCGTTCGTCGGCCACATCGGTGGCTCGGACTTCATCGCGGTGATGTCGCCCGACCACTGCGAGCCGTTCATCAGCGACGCCGAGACCGCATTCGACGCGCACAAGGCGACGCTGCCCGGCGATGCGAAGGCGCTCGCGCTCGTGCTCGCGATCACGAATACCGACGGACTCTCGCTCAACGGCGGCGCCGACGAGCTCGGCCGCCGACTCGGCAAGGCGATGAAGACGGCGAAGGCCGCGGGTAAGACCGGCCACGTGAAGTACACGGGCTAGCCGCTTGGCTGGTTCGGATTCGCACGACACGGATCCGCTCGCCGATACCGCTGCACCTGTAAACGACGACGCCGACACGCGCACCAAGAAGAAGCGCGCGGTCCACTCCGGCGACACGATCGGCCGCTACGAGCTGGGCGACGATGTCGGCGAGGGCGGCATGGCCACCGTGTATCGCGCGCGCGACAAGGAATTGCGCCGTGAGGTCGCGGTCAAGGTGTTGTTTCCGCACCTCGCGCGACGGCCTGAGATCGTCCGCAGGTTTCATCGCGAGGCGCGCGCGGCCGCCGGGCTCGAGCACGCGAATATCTTGCGGATCTACGACGTCGGCGGCGACGAGGAATCGGACGATCCGCCGTTCATCGTGATGGAGCTCGTGCGCGGCACGACGCTGCTCGGCGAGATCGAGCAACGCGGGCCGATGTTCGCGGAGGTCGTCGCGTGCGTCGGTGCGGTGCTCGCGGACGCGCTCGCGGCGGCGCATGCAGCGGGCATCATCCACCGCGATATCAAGCCGGCGAACGTGCTCGTCGCGCCGGGTGGTCGCGTGTTGCTCGCCGATTTCGGCGTCGCGCGGCTCGAGACCGAAGATTCGCTCGTGACCAAGACCGGCGCGCTGCTCGGCACGCCGGCGTACATGAGCCCGGAGCAGGCAGCCGGCGATATCGCGACCGCGAGGAGCGATCTCTACTCGCTTGGCGCGACGCTGTATCAGCTCGCGACCGGCACGCTGCCGTACGCGGGCTCGCCCGCGAAGGTGATCGCGCAGATCGCCGCGGGCTCTCGGATCGCGGCGGTGAAGAAGCGCGCGGAGGTCGGGCCCGACCTGTCGCGCGTGATCGATCGGTTGATGGCGACCGAGCCGGAGGATCGGCTCGCGACCGCGAAAGAGGTCGCCGAAGAGCTGCGCGCGATCGCTGCGAGCGGTGGGCTCGGCGAGCCGGCCGACGAGCTGCGCGCGTACTTCGCGGATCCGCAAGCATTCGTCGCGGCCAAGACCCCGGGCGTGGTGACCGCGCTGATCGCGGCGGGCAAGCGGGCGATCGCGGACTCGAAGCTGCCGCGTGCGCTCGCGATCGCGGATCGTGCGAGTGCGCTCGCGCCCGCGGATCCGGCGGTGGCCGCGCTCGTCACCGAGGTCACCGAAGGTGGCCGCAGCAATGCGCGGCGGCGCGTGCTCGCGATCGGGCTCGTCGGTGCAGCCGTGATCGCGGGTGGTGCGCTCGCAGGCGTGAAGCTGCTCGGATCGCTCGGCGCGGCGCCCGCGGACGCGATGCGGAACATCCTCGTCGAGAACCCAGACGCGTCGAGCGCGCTGATCAACGATGGGGTGGATAGTCCGGCTGCGATCGTGATGCCGGAGCTCGATGCCGCGGTCGCGCGCGATGCGGCGACGGCGCGCGATAGCGGCGTGGTACGCGCGCGCGATGCGAGCACGCTCGCGGTGCTGCCGGGGTTCGATGCGGCTGTGCTGGCTGACGCCGCCGCACTCGTGGTCGCACCACCCGATGCTGCGCCGCTGCCCGATGGCACGATCACGGTGAAGAACGACACGTGGTGCGACGTGTGGATCGACGGCCAGAAGCGCGGCCGCGCGGCTGCCGGTCCGTTCTCGGCGAGTCCGGGCAAGCACCTGGTCAGGTGCGAGCAAGAAGGCCTGCACGAGTGGCATCACGAGGTCGAAGTGGTCTCGAACCGGACCGTCGTCACGGAAGACAAGATGCTCAGGCCGGTCACGGTTCACTTCGAGATCGCGGCGTCGCTCGGCGGCACACCGCACGCGGCCGGCGAGACGATCACGGTGCAGCCCCACCGCGTGCTGATCGAAGCGAACGGCCAGAAGAAGTACTGGACGCCGAGCGCCACGTGCTCGATCCGCGACAAGCCCGAGCTCGACTGTTACGAGACCGTGCACTGATCCAGGACATCCGTGTCGTGATCCCCGCCGCGGGGTGGGCAGACAGCCCTACAATTCGAGCAGTTAGACGTGGCAGGATGGATGCAAAAGGGGAATGCACGTGATCCGGCTTCTGGTCCTGACGAGCGTGTTGTCGGGGTGTTTTTACACCGACCCGATCAACCAACGTCCGTCCATCGCGATCCACCCGGCGAAGCCCGGCAGTGCGGTCTCGCGCGGCGACCGCGACGTGAAGTTCGACGCGGTCTCGAGCGATCCGGACGGCGACACCGTCGCGCTGACGTGGCGCGCGTATGCGTGTAACGGGAGCGTGTGCGATCCGAAAGAATTCCAGAGCAGCGCTGACACGATGTTTGATCTGATCATGGTTCCACTCGCAAACGCCGCGGGAGAGACCTACGACACGCTCGAGATCCGACTCGAAGGCCGCGACGCACTCGGTGCGACCGCGAAGCCGAGCCAAGTGCTCGACGTTCATCTCGGGGACGCGGGGCCGAAGATCGAATTCCGTACCGATCCGCGCAATGCCGTCGTCAACGCACCGCTCGGAATCTATGCGGAGGTCACCGATGCCGACGATCCAGTCAGCAGTCCGACTCATCCGTATTCCGTCACCTGGCAGGTGATGACGCCGCCCACCTCGCAGGACTTCGAGCTCGTCGACAAGCCGGTTTCGGGCACGGACGAGACGCACCTCGAGCTCGGTAGGTCGTTCACCGCGCACGACGTCGGCAACTGGACGATCGAGGTGACCGCTACCGATCCGCTCGGCCTGCAAACGGTCGAAGACCTCACGGTGCCGGTCGCCGCCGATCAGCTGCCGTGCGTCGCGCAGTGGGCGCCCGCGGCGACGACCGATCCGGGCACGACGCTTCCGCTCACGGATCCGACACTGTTCCAGGTGCTCGTCGCCACCGATGATCTCGATCCGTATCCGTCGGTACCGAACGATCCGGTGCTCGGCACGACCGAGTTTCACTGGTCGATCGTGCCGCCGGGAGGATCGCGCGAACAGCTGACGAACGTGACCGGCAATGCCGTCGCACTCGATCCCGATAGCTACATGCCGGGCGACCTCGTCGAGCTTCGCGTCGAGATCCAGGATCGCAATCACCGCGCGGTCTCGTGTCCCGATGGCGACCTCACGTGCTCGCTCACGACGGACGCGAGCTGCAGCCAGCGCCTGACCTGGCGCGTGGAGGTCCGGTGAGCCGCTTCGGATTCGTGCTCGTGCTCGTGCTCGCGCTCGTCGGATGCGGATTCGGCGGCGCCGATGGCATCCGGTCCGATGCTGGCGGTCAAAGCGATGACGCCAACGGCTGTTCGAGTGTTCTGATCTTCGATCCTGCGTCCCCCGTCGCCGGCGACCACATCAAGGTCACCGCGCAAGTCTTCGGTCCCGGCGTGCTCGACTACGTCTGGCAGGTCGACGGCGTTTCGAACACCCACTACGAGGGCCCTGGCACGGGCACGAATCACCACTCGGCGATCGGCTTCGACGCACCGACCGCGAATAGTCACACCGTCAACGTCGAGATCCTCGGAAGCTCGGGCTGCAGCTCCGCGCAGCAGACGATCAACGTGATGAACCCGAACGGCACGCTCGTCATGTACCGCGTGCGCCTCACGCCTCCGGCCGCGCTCGCGCCGCCGCAGGAGACGCTGATCCAGGTCCACGGTGGCCAGAACGCGAATCGTCCATTCGCGGTCGATCCGGGCACGGTCCTCAGCGGCACCGTCACCGCCGGCTCCGCGATCGACGCGTACGTGAAGTTCACGCCGGTGCTCGGTCCCGCGTTCGATCTCGTCACGACCGGTGCGTTCACGACGCATCTCCAGCTCCAGGCGCACACGGTGCTCGTGATCCCGCAGAACAACGCGCTCGCGCCGCGGCTGTTCACCTGGATGCCGGGCATGGGCCCGAACGCATTCCCCGTCGACGCGGGCACGCCGGTGGGCGGCACGGTCCTCGATCGCGGCGGCGCGCCGCTCGCGAACGCCCAGGTCCAGCTCGAACAGCTCGGCGTGCCGTCGACGATCGCGACGACCGCCGCGAACGGTACGTTCACGGCGCATCACACGTTCGATGCGACCGATCCGATCACGGTGACGATCACACCTCCTGCGACGAGCGGTCTCGCGCGTCTCACCGCGACCGCCGCATTCGATCTCACGAAGTCGATCCAGATCAGCTACGCGGCGAGCCCCGCGACCTGCAACCTCGCGGGCACGCCGGTCACGCGCGCGACCTCGCCGCAACCGAACGCGCTGGTCACCGTCGTCGGCGCGCTCGTCGGTACGGCGGGCACGGTCACCACCGGCGGGATCAGCGCGAACGCGACCGGCGCGGTCCACGTGGCGGCGATCGCGTCCGGTGCGGGCGCGTTGCCCAGCATGCTGGTTCCGCGCGCCGCGCTCTCGGCCGTGATCGAGGTCGCTGCGGGTGACTTTGCCGTGGCATCGCTCGACACCTCGACGTGTGCGGCGCAGACGCTCGATGCTCCCGCTGCGATCGTCGCCACCGGTCAGATCGAGAATGCGACCGCTACGACTACGCTCGCCGGCGCTCGCGTCGAGGCGGTGCCGATCGGTGCGCTCGCGCTCGCGAATTTGATCCCGGTCGAAGCGACCTCCGATTCATCCGGCCACTTCGCGCTCGCGCTCGCCGCGGGCGCGCACTACGCGCTGCACTTCTTCGATCCCGGTGGCCGAGGCGCACCGCATGACTATCCCGACGAGACGGCGAGCGGCGTGCCGGGCGAGGCGCTGCTGAACGCCGCGATCGCGATCAGCGGTCAGGTCACCGTGATCGGTTTCCCCAACGCCGTCGCGAACGCGTCGATCCAGATCCTGTGTGCGGATTGCACCGGGGTCGCCGCGAGCCAACCGATCGCCGCGACCGCGACCGACGGCACAGGCGCGTACCGCATCGCGGTACCCGACCCGATGTAGGATCTGCGCATGCGAATGCTCGTCGCGGTCGTGCTCGCCGTGGTGCTCTCCGCATCCGGGCGCGCGTTCGCCGACCCGACCGCTACGCAAGCTCCGACCGAGCAGGCTCGCGCGGTCGCGCTGCTGCCGCTCGACGCGGACGCGAAGCTCGAGCTATTCGGTCAACCCGTCGCGAGCGAAGTCGCACGCGCGCTCGTGCAAGGCGGTCTCGAGGTCGTCGTCGTCGGGCCGCGGATGGCGGTTCCCGGCAAGGCGCGAGTGGTCGTCGATGGCACGATCAAGGCGGGCAAGGGCTCGACCGTCGAGCTCTCGGTGCGGTTGCGCGACGTGCGCAACGGCGAGGTCCTCGACACGATACCGGTCGAAGCGGCGTCGATGACGACGATGGATCGCGCGGCCGAAGAGCTCTCCGCGAAGGTCCTGCCGTCGGTGAAGAAGAACCTGGCCGCGCTGATCGAGAAAGATCAGCAGCAGCTCCAGCCCAAGCACGTCGACGAGCCCAAGCATGTCGACCCGCATGCGACCCGCGCGAGCTTGCTCGCCGTGATCGTCGCGAGCCCGGGCTCCGCTGCCGACAGCCAGCTGCTGCGCACGGCACTCGAGACTGCCCTGATACCGTGGGCCGCACACCGCCATCACGCGCCGCGCGTGGTCGACATCCATCTGCTCGCTAACGGGCCGAAGGCGGTCGGGTTGGAGCGCGCCGATGTCGCCGTCGAGCTCGAGGTCCTGTCGCTCGATATCGAGAGCGGAGCGGTCCCGCTGGCGCGTGCTCGGGTTCATCTCAAGATCGTCGATCCGCAGGCGGTCGTGTTCGATCGCGTGATCGTCACCGATACGATCGTCGGCGAGAAGGGCCTCGATCGCGCGAAGCTCGCCGAGCGCGTCGCACGCGAGGTGCTGGCGATTGCGGATCCGCAGCTCAAGCGCAGGATCCCGACGTGGTACTAGCGCGCGCCCTGGTCGTGCTCTGTCTGGTCGGTGCGGTCGCTGCGGCCGATCCCGCGGCGACGTTGCGCGACGCGAACACGGCCGCGACGGCCGGCGAATGGACGCACGTGCAAGCGCTCGTCGAAGCGTTGCTCGCACCGTCGGCGCCCGAGCTCGCAACACCGGATCGCGCGGAGGCCGATCGGCTCGCCGGCCTCGCCGCGTTCTTCCAGAACCGCAGGACCGATGCCGAGACCTACTTCGTCGCGTACCTGAAGCTCGATCTCGACGGCCACCTCGATCCCGCGCTGTATCCGCCGGAGGCCGTGAACTTCTTCAACGAGGTTCGCGCTCGCCATGCCGGCGAGCTCCACGCGGTCCGCCCGCAAGCGAAGCGGTACTGGCCGCTCGCGCTGTTGCCGCCGGTCGCGCAGTTCCAGAACGGCGAGCGCGTGAAGGGCATCGTCGTCGGTAGCCTGCTCGGAGCGTTGCTCGCGACGAACATCACGACGTACTTCGTGCTGCGCTCGTGGTGTCACGACCCGGGCAGCACATGCGATGCGTCGGGCAAGAACCACTTTCGCAGCGCCGAAACCCTGACCGGGATCAACGCACTCACCGGTGTCGGTTTCATTCTGACCTACGCCTACGGCGTGTGGGATGGAGTGCGTGGATATCGTCGACGTTCGATCGAGCTCGCCCCTTATATGAATGCGTCGAGCGATGTGACATCATTCGGTCTCGCCGGCGCGTTCTAGCAGAGGCATTCCAGCCATGGGCTGGAGCCCCCGACAGCGATCTCGTGAGATCAAAGTGTCGTCGCTAGCCCGCAGTGTGTAGGCCGTAGTAACGTTGCTTCAGTGAGGCAGCCCGTTCCGTTCGGGAAATACCTGCTGCTCGATCGGATCTCGGTCGGCGGCATGGCGGAGGTCTTCAAGGCCAAGTCCTACGGCGTCGAGGGCTTCGAGAAGATCATCGCGATCAAGCGGATCCTGCCGACGATGGGCGAGGACCGCGACTTCATCAAGATGTTCATCGATGAAGCGAAGATCGCGGGGCAGCTCGCGCACGCGAACATCTGCCAGATCTTCGAGCTCGGCCGCATCGACGGCTCGCACTTCATCGCGATGGAATACATCTGGGGCAAGGACCTGCTCCAGATCCAGAACCGCCTCCGCAAGATCAAGCAGCAGATGCCCATCCCGATGGCCTGCTTCTCGATCGCGAAGGTGCTCGAGGGTCTCGACTACGCGCATCGGAAGCGAGATCCACTCGGGCGCCCGCTCGAGATCGTGCACCGCGATTGCTCGCCGCAGAACGTGCTCGTGTCGTACGAGGGCGAGGTCAAGGTCATCGACTTCGGCATCGCGAAGGCGACGTCGCGCAA
The DNA here is from genome assembly GCA_040004535.1 of Deltaproteobacteria bacterium. GTDB lineage: Bacteria > Myxococcota_A > Polyangia > Haliangiales > Haliangiaceae > JABFXX01. Next base: position 20,182 of record JBDUAS010000021.1, on the reverse strand, counting down.
CTCGCGGACGATGGCCGGCGTGCTGAAGGGCAAGTTCGGGTACATGTCGCCCGAGCAAGTTCGCGGCCTGCCGCTCGATCGGCGCAGCGACATCTTCGCGCTCGGCACGATGCTCTACGAGTGTCTGACCGGCGAGCGCCTGTTCCAAGGCGAGACCGATTTCTCGACGCTGGAGAAGGTCCGCAACGTCGACATCGCGACGCCGCGCTCGATCAATCCGGCGATTCCGGAACAGGTCGAGAAGGTCATCCTCAAGGCGCTCGCGAAGGACGTCGACGATCGCTATCAGTGGTGCAGCGAGATGCTCACCGATCTGCAGGCGTACCTGATGGGTCAGGACGTCGTGTACACGGCGAAGTCGCTGTCGAGCTGGCTCAAGGACATCTTCCAGCAGGAGATCGAACGCGAGCGCCAGCTGCTCGAGACCTACAAGCGCGTCGGCCGCGACGGGTTGATCGGTGGGCTGCCGTCGGCCGAGGCCGACAAGGATGTCGTCGGTCAGCTCGGCGAGGCCGGTGCGCCCGAAGGCGACGCGACGACGCTCGGCGGGCCGAGCTTCGAGGATATCGAGCAGGCGATCGCGAACAACGCGGCGCCGAGCATCGACCAAGCCGGACAGCAGCCCGCGCCGCAACGCCGGTCGCAGACCGACGACGGTACGAACGACTTCGGCGAGGAAGCGCCGACCGAGATCTTCGGCGACTCGGTCGATCCGTCGCAGCTGCCGGCTGCAGCCGCGCAGCGCCCACCTGCGTCACGCCCGCAGACGGTGCCGCCCCGGCCACCGCCGGGTCGCGCGCCGACGATGCAGCGGCCGCAAGAAGTCCCGGTCGCCGCGAGTCAGAGCGGTCAGATGGCCTCTTCGTCGCGCACGAATGCGCCGAGCGCACCGCCGATGCCTCCGCCGCCGCAGTTCGCCGGCGCGGCCGCGTCGCCCGCGCAGGGCAATCCGGATCCGAACTATCAACAGCCCGGCATGCTCGGCTCGGATCCGGGCGCGAGCGGCACGCCCAACCACATGCAGGCGCAGTCGGGACTCGCGCAGAACCAAGGTCCCGCGCGGACGGTGCTCGGCATGACGGCGCCCGTGGTGCCGCAGCTCGGCCAGAATCAGACAGGCCCGAACATGATGCCGCCGCAGTACGGCCAGCCGAATCAATCGGGGCCGATGCAGGCGCCGCAGATGCAGCAGCAGTACGGTCAGCAGCAGCAGTACGGCCAGCAGCAGCAGTACCAGCAGGGCTACCCGCAGCACCAGCAGCAAGGGTATCCGCAGCAGTACCCGCAGCAGGGCCCGTATCCGTCGGGCTCGATGCCTGGTTACAACCAGCAGTATGCGGGCTCGGGGCCGATGCCAGCGACTCCCGTCGATCACCTGCAGCCGCAGGTCGAGGGCAAGCGCTCGACGCTCGTGCGCGACATCTTGATCGGGGTCGCGATCGCCGCGCTCGTGCTCGGTGGATTCTTCATCGTCAAGATCTTCATCCTCGACAAGAAGAATGAAGCGCCGACGACGACCACGACGTCGACGATCGCGACGATCCACATCAGCATGGCCGCGGGCATCACCGCCGACTTGATCGTCGACGACAAGAAGATCGCGACCGTGCGCGACGGCAATGACGTGCCGGTCAGCGCGGGCGAGCGCCACGTCGTGCTCGCCGGACCAAACGGCGGCAAGTGCGAGACGACGGTGAAGCTCGAGGCGGGCAAGACCACGCCGCTCAAGTGCACGCTCGCAGGGGTGCCGGCGACCGGCAGCGATGCGGGCGCGACAAACGGATCCGCCGCGGTGCCGGCGACCGGATCTGCGACGATGCCGGCGACCGGATCCGCGACGATCCCGGCGACCGGATCCGCGGCAGGCTCGGCGGCGGTGCCAGCGACTGGCTCCGGCGTGACGCCGGCGAGGGGCTCCGGCGCGACGGCACCTTCAGGTACGGGCTCCGCCGCGATCAAGACGGCGACGACGCCGGTGACGCCGGTGACGCCGCCGACGACGCAGGGCTCGACGGACAAGACCGTCTCGCATCCGGCGACGACGTCGACCGATCTGACGACGAAGAAGCCGGAGACGAAGACCGAGACCAAGCCGATCGAGACGAAGAAGCCAGAGACGAAGGTCGCCGAGAAGAAGCCCGAAACGCCGGAGAAGCCCGCCGAAAAGGCGGATACGTCTGGCAAGGGCTACCTGGTGATCACGTCGAAGCCGGTCGCGAAGATCGGGATCGATGGCGTGGACACCGGGATGTCGACGCCGATCAGTGGCAAGGCGCTCGGGCTGACGCCGGGCAAGCACAAGGTCACGTTCATCATGGGTGACGACCGCTATACGTTCCCGATCACGATCACCGCGGGTAAGACCGAGCGCCTCGATAAAGATCTGCAGTAGCGCGGCCGTCACCGGCGGCGCAGGCGAGCGCGGTCACTCCACCGATCGCTTTGGGAGCACGCTCGTGAGGCACGTGCTGCCGCTTCGATCGAAGTAGCAGCTACTTGGTCTCGTGCTGCTCGTGCTGCTCGTGCTGCTCGTGCTGCTCGAGATCGCTGAGCTTCGCCTCGAGCTCCTGGATCCGATCGGCCAGCGTGCGGACATCCTTCTGCACGCCCGCCCACGGATTGATCGAATGCTGGATCCCTTCGATCGCGCCGCGGATCTTGCCGTCGACTTCCTTCTGCCACTCCTCGAGCCGGTGCTTCGAGTGATCGACCCACTCGCGGAGCACGGCGAGGCTGCGCTTCTTGTCAGCGGCTTCGCCTTCCTCGACGGTCGCGGGCGGCTCCTCGTGCAGCGCTTCGCCATCTTCGCCGCGCTTGCCCGGCAAGATGCTCTGGACGCGACGCTGCGCTTCCGCGAACCACTGGCCACCGCTCTGGATGATGTTGCGCATCGCGCCGAGCGGCAGGAAGCTGCGTTGCTTCTTCTCTTCTTCGAAGATGATCTGCGCCAAGGTGACCGTGGTCAGGTCTTCCTTGGTCTTGTTGTCGACGATCTTGACGTCGTCGCCGTTGCGAATCATCTCGCTGATCTGATCGAGCGTGACGTACCGACTGTGCTCCGTATCGTAGAGCTTGCGGTTGGCGTAACGCTTGATGATCCGCGTGTCGGGCATGGCCTTCTCCGAGTGATTCCAACGTTATCACGCACCGCGCCAAACCCTCAACGTGTCACACTACTTCACGTGGGCCCCGACCACATCATCATGCGATTGCGGGCCCTACGAGACCCGCGGATCCGTGCGCTGACGCTCGTCGAGGCGATGGGAGAGGGTGAATCGGTTTCGTGGGTCGAGGCGATCGCCGCGATCGTGACGAGAGCCCACAACATCGACGATGCCGATGCACTCGAAGTGCTCGAGACGCTGACCCAGGCCACGGCCGACCCGGCGCTCCCGTACTCCACTCGCAAGCGGCTCTACGAGGCCGCGATCGAGCGCAACCTGCCGGCGATCGCGCGGCTGTTCCTGGTCGCGTCGCCGAGCGTCCCGGTCCCCCAGACCCTCGCGAAGCAGCTCGGGCCGGAGCGACCGCTGCGTCCGACCGATCGACCTCTCAGTCTCGGTGAACGGAAGTCGCTCGCGCGCACGCATCGCCGCGACAAGCTCACGTTGATGGTGCGCGACCCGCACCCGGCGGTCGTCGAGATCCTGTTGTCGAACCCGCACGTCACCGAAGGGGACATCGTGAAGATGGCCGCCGCGCGCCCGGCAGTACCCGAATCTCTCTCGAAGATCGCGGCGCACCCTCGGTGGTCGGTGCGCCACGCGGTCAAGCGCGCGCTCGTGCTGAACCCAGCCATGCCGCTGGCCGACGCGGTCCGGATCGTGACCACGCTCAAAGCAGCGGAGCTCGCCGAGATCGCCGGCGATGCCTCGCTACCAGACACGTTGCGCCAGCACGCCACCGAGGTGCTGGCCAACGTTCAACAACGGCCGCGCGCATAGCGCAGCCGTTTCTACGCTTCCTTCTTCTTCTTGCGGCGGACGACGACTTCTTCCCATTCGCCGTCGTCATCGCCTTCTTCGATCTGGGCCTTGGACCCAGCCGCGACTGCCTTGACCGACTTCACGTCCTTGACGTCGTCGTCGCCATCCACGTTGGAGGCTTTCTTGAAATTCTTGATGCTTCGACCGAGCGCGTCGCCGATGCCCGGGAGCTTGTTAGCGCCGAACACGACGAGGACGATCAAGAGGATGACGATGAGCTCGCCCATTCCGGGCATGGCATTTCTCCTTGTGGTCTCGCGAGAGTAGCACCGTTCTACCCGCGGGCTGAAATACTGCCTGAAAACTTGGTGAAACCTGGAGCGCGCCACTATGTTCGCAGGCATGCGCGCGCTGCTTCTTGTGGCCTTCGGCCTCGGCAGCCTTGGCACGAAGCCCGCTTACGCCGATCCGGACGTTCATGCGGGTGCCCAGGCGGTGCCGCCGGTTCACCCCGCCGAGCCGACACTGAATCAGGATCTCGAACAGCGCCGCAACATCCGCGGCTGCAATGCCGGCGAGTCGTGTGCGCGAGCCACAGACGTGCTGCGCGAGTACGAGCTCGAGGCGTTCCCTCGCCCCGGCGGCAACCCGTGGATCGACGAGCGGACGCCGACGACGAACCGGCCCAGCATCGAAGGCGCGCTGACCAAGAAGGTCAAGCGGCCGAGCGAGCTGCGGCCCGATCAACCGTGGCTCGACAAGCTCGAGATGCCCGATCTGCCGGTGACGTGGACGCCGAAGCTGATCGACTACTTGATGTTCTACAAAGACGATCCGCGCGGCCGCTCGATCATGACGAGCTGGCTGCAAGCGCAGGGTCGCTATCGCGATCTGATCGTCAGCCATCTGCGCAAGGCACACTTGCCGGTGGATCTCCTCTACGACGCGATGATCGAGTCGTCGTACGACAACGAAGACTCGTCGTACGCGGGCGCGCTCGGGCTCTGGCAGTTCATGCCCGAGAACAGCAAGATCTACGGGCTGCGCCGCGATCGCTGGGTCGACGAGCGCATGGATCCGCTGCGCTCGACGATCGCGCAGATGGATTACTTCCAGGATCTCTATCAGCGCTTCGGCGACTGGCAGATCGCGCTCGCCGCGTTCAACGCAGGCTACGGCGCCGTGCTGCGCTCGATCGCGCGCTACAACACGAACGACTACTACGCGCTGTGCGCGTACGAGAACGGGCTGCCGTGGGAGACGTGCCTGTACACGCCGAAGGTGCTCGCCGCCGCCATCGTCGGCCACAACCGCGCCGCGTTCGGCTACGCCGAGGTCAAGGACCAGCCGCCCGAGCAGTGGGATGAAGTCTCGGTGCCGACGTCGATGACGTTCGCGATGATCGCGAAGGTCGCCGGCGCGCGCGAAGAAGACATCAAGCGTCTGAACCCGCAGCTCCGTCGCGGTCGCACGCCGCCGGGCGAGACCGGTTACCTCGTGCGCGTGCCCGCGGGCGCGAAGCCCGAGTTCGCGAAGAAGCTCGCCGAGCTCGAGAGCGACTGGGGCGGTTACGACGCGTACGTTCTCGCGCACGGCGAACGGCTCGAGGATGTCGCGACGACGTACGGCATCTCGCTCGCGCAGCTCCGCAAGCTCAACGCGATCGATCGCGAGGCCGAGCTCGAGGGCGGCACGATGCTGGTCGTCCCGAAGGTCGCCGCCGACGTGCGCGACAAGAACAAGGCGAAGGCGAAGGCCAAGCTCCTCGGCTCCGGCGTCGACGCGAAGGACGGCGAGAAGCTGATCGTCGCGATCCCCGACAAAGACTTCGTCGTACCGAACAAGCAGCGCGTGTTCTATCGCGTGGTCTCGGGCGACACGCTCGCTTCGGTCGCGAAGTCGCTCGCGGTTCCGGTCGCCGAGCTCCGCACCTGGAACGGGCTCGATGAAGACGGCAAGCTCCATCCGAAGATGGTGCTGGTCGCCTGGCTGCCGCCGCAGTTCGACGCCGCGAAGCACGAGGTCTCGTTCCTCGACGAGACCCAGCTCGAGATCGTGACCCGCGGCTCGCCCGAGCACCTCGATCTCGCCGAGCAACGCACGGGCCGCGTGCGCACCGAGTACGTCGCGAAGGCGAAGGAGAAGCTCGCCGACATCGCGAAGAAGTTCGGCATGGGCTCGCACGACCTCGCGCGGATCAATCGGATCTCCTACGACACGGTGCTCGAGAAGGGCCAATCGTGCATCGTCTACGAGGTTCAAGATCCGGGGCGCAGCAAGCGCGCCGACGAGCAATGGCAAAAGACGCCACGCGCGCGCCGCGGCAAGATCTCGAAAGAGCGCGCGCAGCGCACCGCTACGAGTCCGGATAACGAACCGGTTACAAAGCCTTCTCAGACCGACGACTAACGAAACGTGTAGCGAGTGGCCCAAAGGCCGGAGAACCGGCGACAATGCGCGACATGAAGTCATTCGCCTTGTTCGCGTTCTCGATCGCTCTAGCCGCCTGCGGCGGTGACGACACCGTCGCCAAGATGGATTCCGGGATGGGCTCCGGCTCTGGCTCGGGCGCGAACAAGGTCACGACCGTGACGTGCTCGGGCACGCCCAAAATGGTGTCGACCACCGACGGCGTCAACATGTTCTCACCGGCGTCCACGTCGATCACAGTCGGCGAGATGGTCGAGTTCAAGACCTCGGCCACCCACAACGTGATTCCCGGCCTGGCGCCGACGGACCCGGGCTTGATGGTCGGCACGTCCGCCGATGTCTGCCTCAAGTTCACCGCCGCCGGGACCTACAACTTCATCTGCCAGTTCCACGGCTTCAAGGGCACGATCGTCGTCAACTAGAAGTCGAAGCCGGCGGACATCGACAGCGTGGTCTGCGCTTTCGCGGTGTCCTTCGCGTCGCAATCGGCCGTCAGCGACATTGGCATGCACGCGTTGTTCGTGCCGGTGCGATCGTCGACCGAGGTTCCAGCGAGCGCGAACTGGGCTTCGAGCGTCAGCTGGAACACGTAGTACTGCATCTTCGTGCCGAAGAAGAACCGGTTGCGATAGATCGTGTTCTGGTCCTTGAACACGAAGTTGTTCATCGAGTCACCCTCGTTGCCGGGCGTCAGCGGATCGGTGTTGGGCGTGCCGTCGATGACCTCGCTGCGCGGGATGATCATCAGGAGGTCCCAGCCGGCGAACGGATCGAGGCGCCAGGTGCCGGCGATGCCGACATGCTTGGAGACCGTCACGTCGAGCGACGCTGCGGTCAGGTCGAGCTCGCGCTGGGTCATCATCCGCGACACGGCGCCGCGGACGGCGAGGCTGGGCAACGGCAGGTCGTGGTAGCCCTCGATCAGAGCCAGCTTCGCGTAGAGCTGGCCGGTCCAGATGTGCGAATCGACGAGGTGGACGGCGCCGCCGCCGACCTCGAACGAGGGGACCGGAAACCACAGGCCCTTGCGCGCGAAGAACCCGACGGTCTGCATCGACGACGGCGCGGCGCCCTGGAGCACGCGCCAGTAGTCGGCGCCGCGGTCGATCGTCGTCGAGGAATAGTCGACGGTGAGCTGGAAGCCGGAGAACCCGAGCGTGTCGGCGGGGGTCAACAGATGGGGCGCGAGCACGGTGCCGAGCTGCGAGGCGAGCGCTCGGAACGCGAGCGGATCGCCGACGACGTTCGTCGTGTTGCCCATCGAATCGGTGATCCGCGTGCCGAGCTTGGACAGCACGAGGTCGTTCGAATCGGCGCGCACGGGGCAAGCCCACAGCATGATGCCCGATACGAAGCACGACGCGATCGCCGCTCGCATGGCGCGAGCCTAACACCGCTATGATAAACAGCGCCATGGCCGCGTACGCCACGATCGTCGTCGAAGACTCGGGTCCCGTCGCGCGCGTGACGTTGAACCTGCCCGACAAGCGCAATCCGATCTCCCCCGCGATGTGCGGTGAGCTGCTCGACGCGTTCAAGACGGTGCAGGCGAACGTCATCGTGTTGACCGGCGCCGGCAAGGTGTTCTCCGCCGGCGGCGACCTCGCCGGCATGCAGGCACAAGGTGGGGCGCCGCCCGCAACGCTCGTCGACCTCTTCATCGCGATGCATGACCTCGGCAAGCCGATCATCGCGATGGTCAACGGCCACGCGCTCGCCGGTGGGCTCGGCCTGATGGTCGCGTGCGATCTGGTGATCGCGTCGGACGCCGCCCAGTTTGGCACGACCGAGATCGCGGTCGGCCTGTGGCCGATGATGATCACGGCGGAGCTCGCGCGGTCGGTCGGGCGCAAGCAGGTCCTGGAGATGATGCTGACCGGCAAGAAGCTGTCGGCGGCCGAAGCGGTCGCGTGCGGGCTCGTCAATCGCGCGGTGCCGGGCGACCAGCTCGAGGCCGAGGCGATGGCGCTCGCGACCGAGATCGCCGGGCGCTCGCCCGCGGCGATCCGCCTCGGCTTGCGCGCGTTCTATCGCTCGCAGGACATGGAGCACGAGCCGCAGCTCCGCTATCTCCAAGGCGAGCTCGGCCGGGTGCTCGCGCTCGAAGATGCAAAAGAGGGCATCGCCGCGTTTCTCCAGAAGCGTGCACCCGTCTGGAAGGGAAAGTAATCGAAGCGTCATGACGGTCCTGCGCATCGATCACGTCCAGCTCTCGATCCCACCGGGCGGCGAAGCGGCGGCGCGCAGGTTCTACGGCGAGCTCCTCGGGATGCACGAGGTGGCGAAGCCCGAGCAAATGCGGGGGCGTGGCGGGATGTGGTTCGCCGAAGGGATTCATCTCGGGCTCGAGCCGGAGATGAGGCCGCTCGTGAAGGCGCACCCGGCATTGGTGGTGGATGATCTCGAAGCTCTCGTCGTGCGGTTGGAGGTGGCTGGGGTGAAATTCACCGCGGCGACGGATCAGCCGGGCGTGACACGCGGGCACGTCCACGATCCATTCGGCAATCGGATCGAGCTCGTCGCCGATTCCTGATCGTGCACGTGACACGTGCACGTACACGATCCGGTGGTACCGGGCGGTACCAGCTGCACGCGACCACCGGCATGTGGGCGTACCACCACTCGTCGACGATCCGCGTGGTTACGCTGGCATCCACGTTGCTGAATAGGTCGGTCAGGAGGCTCGGAACGTATGCGTCTCACTACCGCCTTAATCCTGTTTGGTTCTTTGCTCGGCCCATTGGTCGGATCAGGGGCTTGCGTGCGCGGCGATGGCGCCGGCACCACCGATACCGCCGAGAGCGCCGTGGATTCCTCGGACTCCGTCTCGTCGGAAGGCGACCTCGTCGCCGCGAACGTCGACGGCGCCAGCACCACCGGCCTGACCGCGCTGACCAGCGACCAGGTCGCTCTCGCGATCGTCGCCAACATCCACGCGAAGTGGCCGAACGCGTGCGCGCAGGTCACCGCGAATGGCTCCGACATCACGGTCGTCTACGACGACTGCAGTGGTCCGCGCGGCCTCGTCCATGTCACCGGCACGCTCGACCTGAAGATCTCGCTGACGACCGCGGGCGCCGTCGAGATCCATGCGACCGGCACGGGCGTCGAGGTCAACAAGGCGGTGCTCGACATCGATGCCGATGCCGTCTACACGATCAGCGGCTCGACCCGCTCGCTCGCGGTGACGTCGAAGGGTACGGGCACCGGTCCGCGCGGCAACGAGATCGATCACGAAGGCAACTACACGCTGACGTGGGATCCGACGACGACATGCGGCTCGATCTCGGGCCACTGGCAGACCGACTTCACGAGCGCGACTGCGTCGGCGGAGCGTTCGAACGATCTGTCGGTGGCGAAGTGCGTCGGCGCGTGCCCGACCGGCACGCTCACGCATCACTTCCTCGGTGGCGCGTCGGTGACCGTGAACTTCGACGGAAGTCCGACCGCGACGTGGACCGCGTCGACCGGTGCGTCGGGCAGCGTCGCGCTGGCGTGCCACTAACTACGCGGGACGTCCTTCATCGTGCGATAGCCGATCGCACACAGGACGCCCATCGCCGCGCAGCCGCCCCACAGTAGGGTGGGGCTGACCGCGAGCACGCGCGGGCCGAACAACGGCGCGAGACACGACGCGAGACCCCAACCCATCGCGTAGAACCCGCCGTAACGGCCACGCGCGTGCGTCGGCGCGAGATCCGCGACGAGTGACGATGCCGATGGCGAGTTGAAGATCTCACCGATCGTCCACACCGCGACCGCCAGCGCGTGGACCGCGATCACCGAGCTGACGCCGTGGAGCGCGAACCCCGAGCCCATGAACAGCGCGGACCAAGCGAGTACGCGGCGACGATCGAGCTTGCGCGTCCACTCGGTGATCGATGGCTGGAGCAGCACGATCAACACGCCGTTGATCGAGAGCACGGCACCGTAGACGCCGGGGCCGTAGCCCTGCATCTGCATCCAGCCCGACAGCGTGACCGTGAGCTGGAAGATGATGCAGGCCTGGAGCATCGCGAGCAGCCAGAACCACATGAACGTGCGGTCGCGCAGCACGATCCCGAAGCTGGTGCCTTGCGCGCCTTTGCGCGCCGGATCGGGATGGGTCTCGGGCACGCGCGCGAGCACGACGAGCGAGAACAGCGCGCTCGTCACGGCGTCGCCGATGAACAACGCGCGATACGAGAACGTCGCGACGGCCCCTGCCGCGACCGGCGCGATCGAGAACCCGAGGTTGACCGCCCAGTACAGAAAGCCATACGCGCGCTGGCGATGCTCGGGCGGCACGACATCCGCGATGAACGCGTGGACCGCAGGCCGATAGAGATCGCCGACGAAGCCGAGTGCGAACACCGACACGCACAGCATCGGCAGCGAGCTCGACGCGCTGACCCACAACATCATGCACGCGCCGCCGAACAACGAGCCGACCATCGTGACCTTGCGGCCGAGCAGATCGGTGAGCACGCCGCCGACGAGCGAGGCGATCACGGTGCCCGCACCGAACAGCGCGATGATCGAACCTGCTTCGCCGAGCGACCGACCGCGGTGGCGTGTCAGATAGAACGTGAGAATCGGCGCGACGAACGCACCAGCGCGGTTGATGAGTGTTCCGACCCAGACCGTCCAGTAGACCGCCGGCAACGTCGCGCGCAGTTCGCGGAACCGAGCCGATCGCAAAACCACACAATGTTGTAAGCCTTTTTATACAATCGCGAAACTCGCGTGCGCGAGTGCCACAACCGGCCGAGACGTCACAGGGTGAAGACCGGCAACCGCAGTGAATGCGTCGCGTCGCGAGGCATCCGCGTTGCAGTTCTCCTCGCTCACAAAGGAGAACTGTATGCGCACGATGCTTTGGACCACGATTTTGGCGACCGCTCTCGCGGCCGGTGGCTGCAAGAAGAAGCAGGACGATACCGGCAGCGCGGCGACCGAGGTCAAGAAGACCGCGGAAGACGTCAAGGACCAGGCGAAGGACCTGGACAAGACGATGGCCGACAAGAACGCGAAGCCCAACGACCTCGACAAGGCGAATGCTGACCTCGCCGCCGCGAAGACGGATCTCGTCGCCGCGAAGGACAAGTACGCGGTGACCGTGAAGGACCGCCTCGCGAAGATCGATATCAAGATCCACGAGCTCGAGGCCCGCACCGATGCGAAGTCGAAGAGCGCGCTCGCGACGCTGCAGACGCGCCGCACGGAGCTCGCCGCGAAGACCGACGGGATCAAGGATCGCGCGGCCGGGGATTGGGATGCGTTCACGAAGGATGTCGACAACTCGTTCGACAAGCTCGAGAGCGATCTGAACGACGCGCTCAAGTAACTAACGATCCGTCTCGCTTAGTCCTAAAGAGGGCGGCCATCGCGGCCGCCCTTTTTTCTCGGGCGCTCAGTGCGCGTGCGGATCATTCAGCGACGCGGGCTGCTGCGGCCCCGAGCGCCACGTGCCGGCACTGACCAGCATCCACGTGACGATCAGCATGCATAGCGCGAGCGCGACGTTCGACAGCGACTCGCCCGTGCCCACGATCACGTAGAGCGGGACATCCTTCGGATCCGCGTTGCCACACGCGGTGTAGGCCTTGATGCACCCGGTGACGAAGCCGAGGCAGCCTGCCAGCAGCGTCAGCAACGATAAGCCGCGGATCAGCGCCAACTTGTGGCGGTCGCTCCGCATGACGTAGCCCGACGCGGCCGCGACCGTGACCAGGCCAAAAATCGTGGTGGGGTACATCCCCCAACCACCCATATGAAAAGAATCGCTGATGCTCATTGGAAGTCTCCTTGGTTCGGGGGCGAGACATGGCTCGGTTCAAGTAGTTGCGCGTTTCAGCGTGCGACGACTCAGCGACGTCGCAGGGGTCGCAGCAAGATGCTAATCTGTGGGGCGTGCAGCTGATTTGGAGCCTGATCGTCGCGTGGGCCATGGTGGCCTCGGCGGCGCCGCACGGCCCCCGTGATCACGCACACCACACCGGCATCTCGGTCGCGCCTGCGTTCCGCCATCCGGTGCGCCAGCGCGAGATCCCTGTCGTGCTGGGGCCGTTCCTCGCGCCCGACCGCACGGAGCTCGTTTCTCCATCGGCGATCGCGATCGTACGGAGCACTCCGCCGCCGACGATCGCGCTCGACCGCACCGAGAGCACCGCCCGCGCCCGCGCCCCTCCTGTCGCTTGATCCGGCGTCGTATCCGCTCGATCAACCCAGGAGGAAGTCATGGTTTCGGTTCCTAAGAATCGGGTCCTCGTCGTCGACGATGACCCGACAATGCGCGACCTCGTCGCGTCTCATCTCTCTCAGCATGGTTATGCAGATAACTCGGTCGCGGTCGTCGTAGTGCCGATCGCAGCCACGCAACCGCTCGATGCGCTCGTCGCGTCGATCGAACGTACACACACCCCACTGCTGTGCTCGCTGGCCGAGCTCGAGCGCACGCACGTCCAGCGCGTGCTCGCGACGGTGTCCGGCAACAAGGCACGCGCCGCGCGGATCCTCGGGATCGAGCGCAAGACCCTGTACCGGATGCTCGAGCGTTGGTCGCCGAAGACCGACGTGGCGAACGACGCGCCGGCTGCAGAAGCGCTCGGCGGTTAGGGCTCGGCGCACGCCGACTGCTTGCCGAGCTTGCAGGCGGCGGCGAGGTCTGTTTTCGCACCGACGGCATCGCCGGCGGCGGACTTCGCGCGCCCGCGTGCGAGCAACGCGTAGGGGTCTTTCGGCTTCTTCGCGAGCACGGCATCGCACGCGGTGATCGCATCCGTGTCGCGATGGTTTGCCGCGAGCTCGATGCAAAGTGCGAGCTGCGCCTCGTAGGCAGTGGGCTCGAGCTCGAGTGCGTGGTGGACGCTCGCGAGCGCGTCCGCGGGCTCTTCGGTGCCCGCGCGTTGTAACCAACCCGTGGCGGTCGTCGGGATCCGCTGGCCTGCGTGCGGGTCGACCTTGATGTCGACACCGGCTCGGCTCATTGCTTCGCCGAACACGCCGACCATGTCCTTCGCGAGCGCGCGATCGGATTCCGGCGTTGCCGTGCCGTCGCGCCGGTCCACGGCTCGCCCGAACACCGAGATGAGGCTGCCCGCCAGCTTTCGGTCCCGCTCGTCGGGGATCAAGGGAGCCGAAGCAGCTGGCGAAGCGACAGGTGTGGCAGATGTCGAGCTCGCCCACGGATCCGTGGATGGAGAGGACAAGAGCTTCGCCGCGACGCCGACCCCGGCGAGCACGACGACGCTCGCGACGACGATCGTGATCTCGGATTTGCCACACCCAGATCGGGCTCGGGCTCGGGCTCGGGCTCGGGCTCGGGGTCGGACTCGACCTCGACGCTCGGAGCATGGCTCGATGCCACGGCAGCCGGACCGCTGCAGCCACTTGCGACAGTGAGGGACGAGCTCGTGCGAAGATACGTCGAGTTGGCCGTCGAGCGCTGTGACGGGGATCGCGACGCCGCCGCGAAGGCGCTCGAGATCGGGGTCCGCAGCCTCTATCGATATCTCTCGTAGCTCCAACGGCGATCGGCTAGGTTGGGCTCGTGTTGAAGTCGTCAGTCCTCGTCGTCACGATCCTCGCGGCCTGCAGCGATCCACCCGTCACGCTCGCGCCCACCGATCCGACGACGCTCGAGCCGACGCTCGATGCGCTTGCCGCGTTCGGCGAGAAGCGTGCGGGCTCGACTGCCGGCCAGATGGCGGCGATGTACATCCAGGGCAAGTTCGCCGACCTCGGGCTCACCGACATTCACACCGAGAGCTTCCACTTCCCGCGCTGGCAGCTCATGGACAAGAGCTTCTCGGTGACGATCGACGGCGTCACGACGACGCCCGGCTTCGACGTGTTCGAGGCGGCAGGGGCGGGCACGGTCGACGCGCTCGTCGTCGATGCCGGCACGGCGACGCCCGGCGATCTTCAGAACCTCGACCTGACCGGCAAGATCGCACTCGTTCGCCGCGACCAGAGCTACCACCGCTCGACCCAGCTCAAGAACGTGCGCGAGGCCGGCGCGGTCGCGATGCTGTACCTGTCGGTCGCGCCGCAGAACCTCCGCCAGGTCGGCTCGGTTCGCTACGACTGGGAGACCGACGACGCGCTGCCCGCGATCACGATCGGCGCCGACGACGGCAAGTTGATCACCGACGCGCTCGCGGCGCAGAAGCCGGTCACCGTCCACATCGGCGTCAGCGAGATGTCGGCGCCCGGCACCGGCACGAACGTGATCGCGAAGATTCAGGGCGAGGTCGACGAGCAGATCGTGATGGGTGCCCACTACGACACGTGGTTCACGGGCTCGTCGGATAACTCGAGCGGCATCGCCGAGCTCCTCGAAGTCGCGCATCGCCGGGTCCAGCGCGCATCTGGTTCTCGGCCGCACTACACGCTCGTGTTCGTCGCGTACGACGGTGAAGAGATCGGGCTCTACGGCGGCTACGACTACTATCGCAAGCACGCGATCGTCGGCAAAGAGCGCCTGCTCGCCGTCATGAACTTCGAGTGCCCGTCGGCGATCGATCCCGACATCGCGGCGGTCGTCCACTCGAACCAACCGAAGCTCGACGCCGCGCTTCAGGCCGCGCACCTCCGCCAGATCTATTCGGCGTACGCGGGTCTCGAGATCGTGGCGATGCTGTTCGGCGGCATCATCCCGACCGACATCCAGGGCGATTATCGCAGCGGCACGCCGACCGTGACGACCGCCGTCACGAACCCCTACTACCACACGATGATGGACACGCCTGCGACGGTCGATCTGCCGCTGCTCGGCCAATCGATCGATGGCTTCGACGACGCGATCACGAACATCGACAAGCTCGCCGCGACCGACCTCGACGTGCAAGACCCGGCGCTGTGGCAGGCCGAAGCCACGCTCGCGCCTTCCGGCCCGATCAGCGCGTCGGTGATCGTCAAGGACGCCAACGGCGTGCCGCAGCCGAACGCGATCGTGAAGCTCGCGTACTTGACCGACGACTTCACGCTCGCCGAGCGCGCGACCGGCACGACGGACGCGAACGGTACCGCGACGGTGACGCTGACGACGTCGGATCGCTCGGCGCCGAACAGCTTCGTGCACGTCACGGCGGGCCCGATCTATCCGCTCGTCGAGAAGATCCTGCCGGCGAACTAGCGCTGCGGGTTTCAGCCTGCAGTGCAGGTTCGCGCCTGCATGCGCTGTCGCACGTCGCGCTGATGCGCTCGTAAGCGCTCGCTAACCGCGTGATCGATCGTCGGATCGTCGATGACGCAGTCACGCGTCGGCCGTGGTGTTTCGCTTGCACGAGCGCGCGTCATGACCAGAGGTTTGTCTCGATCCACGCGCTCCGTGTTTGTCTCACTCGTCGTGGCTGCAGCTTGCAGTACTTCGCGCCCAGAAAACGCGAAGTCGCAGGACCTGATGGGCAACTGCGGCTACGGAGGCTGCGGCTCGAACGGCAGTGATCGCGACGGCGGTCCCGGCAGCGATGGCGGCCCCCGCGATGGACCGAGGGAAGGCGGCCCTGGTGATGACGGCGGCACCGATGGTGGTGGCCCGCCGAACGACGGCGGCACCGAGGACGGCGGGAATGGCAGCGGAAGTGGCAGCGGAAGCGGTGACGGAAGCGGAAGCGGAAGTGGCAGCGGAAGCGGTGACGGAAGCGGAAGCGGAAGTGGCGACGGAAGCGGAAGCGGAAGTGGCGACGGAAGCGGAAGCGGAAGTGGCGACGGAAGTGGCAGCGGCAGCGGCAGCGGCGGCGGCAACGGCAGCAACGGCTGCGGCAGCGACTCCGGCAGCAACAGTGGGGGCTGTGGAAGTGGTGACGGGAGCGGCAGTGGTAGTGGCGGGGGCAGCGGCGGTGGTAGCGGCAGTGGCGGCGGCGGCGGCGGAAGCGATTGTGACTACTACCCGGAGGATTGCGGTGGCGGTGGTGGGAGCGGGAGCGGCAGTGGCAGCGGTAGCTGCGATGCGCCGACCGACGAGCCGCGCGACGTGTGTCGAATGCTCGCCGATGACGAAGTCTCCTCCGATGACGTGAATCAGTGGACGCTCGACACGTGCGACTGCGAAAAGCCCGTGCAGCCCGATTGCGTGTTCACGCCCATTCCGTACTTCTACGGCTGGGACTGGGGCTGCAACGTCTACGACCCGGACGAGTACGGCGATCTCGGAAACTTCAGCGAGATGTGCCCGACCGATGTCTATCAGGCACAGGATCTCTGCGCGTTCGCGAAGACCGGCGTGCCGCCCGAAGAACCGCTCGATCCGGACTATTGGGTGCAGGCCGCCGGCGGCGATGAAGATACCGACGAGGATCTGTGGGTGCCGTACGACTACCCGGAGCCGTTCGACGACGGCATCGATCCGATGACGAACATCTTCGGATACATCGGCAGTGTGTTCACGCTGGTGGGCGACGTCGCCCCGAACGACTACGCCACGTTCCAGCAGCAGGGACCGAAGGTCGAGTCCGATACCGATGTCATGCGCTTCAATCAGTTCGGTCCGGAGAACGCGGGCAGTGGCCGCAACGTGGTCGTCTTGGGCTCGTCGATGATGTCGACGCACAACCAGGTCAAGAACGGCAAGATGTGCTCTCGCGCGTCGACACTCGCGGATAATCTGCCACCGCGGCAAGGGCGGGGTCTGATCGGGAACGACTTTGTCGCGTCACCGGCGTGGAAAACGCGCGTTCCTTGGAACAAGGCGCTCGCGCTTGGCCGCACTGGATACAACAGCCAGAACGTGCTCGGCGCCGGTGTCGGAACGCCGGATGCGTGCGGCAACCCATGGACGAGCACGACGCCACCCGCGGATCTCGGCAAGAAGTGGTTTCAAAAGGAAGTCGGCATTGATAGCAACTCGCTGATGATCACCGACGGTGGTCTGATCAACGAACAACAAACCTCGGATGGCGCCGGCTGGTCCGAAACGCTGGCGGGGATCGTGCTGTGCCAGGCGATGGACAAAGCCGTCGGCCCGATCAACCAAGCGCTCGCCGAGGCACACGCGTTCGAGAACGAATTCGAGGTCATCTTGAAGGGCAAGGACTTCGTGCTCGACCCTCCAACGGTCACCCTCGAGCGGTGGACTCCGACGGGTCGGTGGGCTGACGCGCTCGACCTGCCACAAGGCGCGCCGAAGGCGGTGTGCCGCTACCGTGTCAGGAAAGGCAACGGTCTCAATCCAAACTTGATGGAAGAGGTCGCGAAGTATCCGCACAAGACGGTGTCGTCGCTGAAACGGCTATGGAAGGGCGGCCCGCCCGACAGCCCCGTGTTGTCGACGCTGCAACGGATCGTGAAGCTGTACTCGGACATCAAGGTCAAGCAGATCTGGTTGCAGTACCCGTCCATGGAGTTCGCGCAGGTCACGGTGAGTGGCCATGACCTCGCGATCTTCCTGCCGGAGGGCGTGAGCAACTTCCTGGAGACGCACCTCGGAATTGGCGCGGTGACCCTCAACTCGATCGATCAAGGACTACGGCCGAGGATTCGCCAGGTCAGCGATGACCTCAACGAGTTGATGTACAACGCGCTCGGCTGCAACCAGGTGGCGCCATACGCCGCGAATCACCCGGCGGTGGTCTGTCAGCGAGACCCGATGACCAACGCACCCCTCGTGGTGGTCACGTCGAACAACTATCAGGCCCTCGGCTGGGGACCGAACGACCACCAGCGCACCATCCAGGGCGGCATGCCGCACGAGAGCGCGACCGGCGCGGACAAGATGGGCGCCTTGATCCGCGAGGCGGACGGGCTGCGTTAGTCGCGACGGTACATCGTCATCACGCACGCGCCGCCGAGCCCCAGGTTGTGCTGGAGCGCGATCTTCGCGCCCTCGACCTGGCGTTGCTCGGCGGTGCCGCGCAGGTGCCAGACGAGCTCGGTGCACTGGGCGAGACCGGTCGCGCCGAGTGGGTGGCCCTTCGAGAGCAGGCCGCCCGACGGGTTCGTCACGTACTTGCCGCCGTACGTGTTGTCGCCGTCCCAGATGAACTTCTCGGCTTCACCCTCTTTGCACAGGCCGATCGCCTCGTAGGTGAGCAGCTCGTTCGCGGTGAAGCAGTCGTGGAGCTCGACGACGTCGACATCGTCGGGGCCAACGCCGGCCTGGTCATACAGCTTCTTCGCGGCGGACTTCGCCATGTCGTAACCGACCATCTTGATCATCGAGTGCTCTTCGAAGCTCGACGGGAAGTCGGTCGTCATCACCTGGGCGGCGATGTACACGGGGTTCGAGATGTTGTGCTTCTTCGCGAACTCGTCGGAGCACAGCACGGCGGCCGCGGCGCCACAGGTCGGCGGGCAGCACTGGTAGCGGGTCAACGGATCGAACACCTCGGGCGAGGCCATGATCTGCTCGAGCGAGTAGGTCTCCTTGAACAGCGCGTAGGGGTTCTTCGAGGCGTGCTGGCGCGCCTTCTCGGCGATCTTGCCGAACGTCTCTTTCTTGGTGCCGTACTTCCAGCGGTACTCGCGGCCGGCGCCACCGAACATCTGCGCGGCGGGCGGTGCCGAGTTGAAGCCTTGCTCTTCGTTCATCACGTTGACGAACTTGTCGAGCGGGTTCGCGCGGTCATCCCACTTCGCCTTGAGCGCGCCCGCTTCCATCTGCTCGAAGCCGACGACGAGCACGCACTCAGCCATGCCTCCGCCGACCGCTTGCGCACCGAGCATCAGCGCGGAGCTACCGGTCGAACAGTTGTTGTTGACGTTGAACACCGGGATGCCGGTGAGACCGAGCTGGTAGACCGCGCGCTGACCGCACGTCGAGTCGCCGTAGACGTAGCCCGCATAGGCCTGCGCGATCTGATCGAACGGCACGTTCGCGTCGGCGAGCGCGGCCCTGCCGGCCTTCTCGGCCATCACGTAGTACTCCTCGGACTTTCCGGGCTTCTGGAACGGAACCATTCCGACGCCGATGACATTTACTTTGCGAGGCATGGTGATTTCTCCTTAGAGTCCCTTGAGGAAGCCGAGGCGGTGGGCGACGGAGACATCTCCGTCGACGCGCAGCTGGCCGTGTTGATAGAGCGACTTCGCGTTGCCCGCCGACAGTTGCGCGAGATCCGCGTCCTTGATCGTGAGCGTGGTGACGCTGGTGCCACCTAGGTCGTAGGTCTTCTCGAACGCGGGGTCGGTGACCTTGAACGTGACCTTCGCGCGGACTTCACCCGCGAGGTTCTTGTTCTCGCTGAGGCGCTTGTCGAGTGCGGCGAAGAACTTCTCGGCGTGCGCCGGGCCCGTTGCCTTCGCCGCGGCGGCCGGAGCGGGCGAAGCCGTGGCGGCTCCACCCGCGTGGCGCTTCTGGACGACCTCGATCGCCTTGCCCGGATCTAGCTTCGACAAGAACTGCAGCTTCTGCGAGGCCATCACGTCGCCGCTGATCTTCAGCTTGCCGGTCGTGAACAACTTCATCGCATCGGCCTTGCCCTGGGTGAGCGCGAGGAAGTCCTCCTCGGTCAGCTCGAGCGTACAGTCGGCCTTGTCCTCGCCCTTCTTGACGCCGCCGCTGCCGCTCTTGAGATCGAGCAGCCAGCGATGATCGCCGATCTTCCACTGGTAGCTCTTGCCGACCTTGCCGGCGAGGTCGGTGTTCGTTTTCAGATATTCCTCGATCACCGCGAACACGTCGTCGACGGTCGGCGTGAAGTCGGCCGCGACGGGCGGGACATCCGCACCTGCGCTGTTCGCGCCACCGCCGCGCTTTTTGGTTTCGGCGAGCACCATCTCGGGCGTCAGCTTCTTCAAGAAGCCGAGCTTCTGCGACGCCATCACGTCGCCGCTGATCTTCAGCTTGCCGGACGAGAACAGCTTCATCGCATCGGCCTGGCCGGTCGCCATCGCCATGAAGTCGG